>JBEKIR010000018.1:0-29308 GCA_050011655.1 Halobacteriota archaeon
CGAGCCCGGAACCGAGCCCGGAACCGAGCCCGGAACCGAGCCCGGAACCGGCCGCTGAGCCGAGCCCGGAACCGAGCCCGGAACCGAGCCCTGAGCCGACGCCGGAACCGAGCCCGGAACCGCCACAAGGGGGTGAAGAAAGTTAAGGCAAGCGAGTTGTATGACGTAAGCGGCGACAAGGCGCAGAGGAAGCGCCAGAACTGTCCACGCTGCGGCGAAGGGGTCTTTTTGGCCGAGCACAAAGATAGGCTTTCGTGTGGCAAGTGCGGGTACACGCAATTTAAAAAGTAACCGCCCGTTTGTGAATGATAGTCTTAGGCATCGAGGGGACCGCTTGGAATCTGAGCGCAAGCCTGGTGGACGACAATGAGGTTTTGTGTGAAGCGAGTTCAGCGTATATCCCTGGCTCAGGCGGCATACATCCAAGAGAAGCGGCGCAACACGTTGCGAACAACATTGCCGGCGTCATTCGCCAAGTCCTGAGTTCAACAGACCCCCATTTAATCGAGGGTGTCGCTTTTTCGCAAGGCCCTGGTTTGGGACCGTGCTTGCGCATCGTGGGCACAGCTGCCAGGGCATTGTCTATGCGGCTTGGCGTGCCTTTAGTCGCGGTCAACCACTGTATCGCACACATCGAAGTGGGACGCTGGAAAACTGATCTCGTTGATCCGATCGTTCTGTACGTGAGCGGAGCAAACTCACAGGTATTGTCGTACCGGCAACAAAGGTACCGCATTCTCGGAGAGACACTAGACATCGGCATAGGAAACTGTCTCGACAAGTTTGCTCGATCAGCCGGCTTGCCTCATCCAGGCGGCCCTAAGGTGGAGAGACTCGCGCAAGAATCGCGAAACTACTTGCCTATGCCGTACGTGGTGAAGGGAATGGACTTCTCGTTTTCGGGGATCGTTACCGCGGCTACAGAAGCATTAAAATCAGCCTCACTTGACGAGATATGCTATAGCTTTCAAGAGACTGCCTTCTCGATGCTCGTTGAAGTGAGCGAGCGTGCGCTATCACAAATGGACAAATCAGATCTGCTTTTGGCCGGCGGCGTCGGCGCTAACAAGCGACTCCAAGAGATGCTCTCGGTGATGTGCGCTCAGCGTGGTGCGCGATTCTCCGCGCCCAAGTCGGAGTATTTGCAAGACAACGGCGCCATGATCGCATATACGGGCCTGCTCATGTTGAGACACGGTATCCAAACCCCGATCGCATCTTCCGGCGCCAACGCGAGCTTCAGGCCAGACGAGGTTGAAGTGCTGTGGATCGAGACACACTAGAGGTGGTTACGGGAGCGGAAGCAGTCGTCGTTCTTCACGGCCATTCTGTGGTGAAGCAGCGCGTTCCCAAGGACTATCGCATAGCTGAGCTTGACACGAAGCTGCGAAGAGAGCGCACCCGACTGGAGGCGAAGATACAATCCGATGCGCGACGAGCGGGGGTGCCGACGCCCATAATAGAGGCAGTCGACGTCTTTTCAATCACCATGGAGCGGATAGAGGGGCCCCCCGTGCACAGTGTAATGAACGATGTGGTCGCTGAAGCCATTGGCGCGGTGCTCTGCGCGCTTCACTCGGCGGGTATCATCCACGGAGATCCAACGACGCGCAACATGATTTTTTCAGCCGGGAGGGTATACCTGATAGATTTTGGGCTCTCCTCCTACGACCGAAGCCTTGAGGCTCGGGGCGTAGACGTCCACGTCTTTTTCCAAACGCTCGAGGCAACGGATGACAGGTTCCCCGCACTCAAGGATGCATTTCTTGCTGGTTACTCGAGAAACTGCTCAGATGCCGCACTGATCCTCGAAAAAGTGAACGAGATCAAAGAGCGAGGTCGATACTTGTGAAAGCGTTCAATTTCATCACGCAAAACTCCGGGAAGGTAGCAGAACTGCAAGCCAAGGCTCACGAGTTCGGGCTGGAGATCGTCCAGGTCAACGCGCCCTATCCAGAGCTCCAAGCTGATACGCTCGAGGAAGTTGTCCGATACGGACTCAGCTACTGCCAAGAGAAGTTTCCGCCCCCATTTATAATAGAGGATTCCGGTCTGTTCATTGACGTCGTCCACGGGTTTCCAGGGCCGTACTCTTCGTACGTGCATAGAACGATAGGGAACAGCGGCGTAGTCAAGCTCATCGGAGAGGGGCGCCCGGCACGGTTCGAGTCTGCCATTGGAAGCTATTACCGTGATTTCAAGCTGTTCCACGGACGGGTAGAGGGACACATAGTGAGCTCACGCGGCCATCGAGGCTTCGGATTCGATCCCATTTTCGAGCATGAAGGCCGGACGTTCGCAGAGATGACGGTAGACGAGAAGAACGCACTATCGCACCGAAGCAAGGCCGCAGAACTATTCTTGGAATGGGCATCAACAATTATATAAGAGGGGATCATAGAATAGCACACCTAACGCGTGGTTAGATCGTCTCTGATAGGACAATGGAGCTTAAATGGCGCGAATGTACGCACGAAGGAAAGGAGTGTCGGGATCTACTAGGCCACTGGAGAGTACGGTTCCCGTTACCATGACGTCTGAGGAGGTTCAGAAGCTAATAGTGGAGCTTCGGAACAGCGGGCTTTCCTCAAGTCAAATCGGGATCGTCCTGAGGGATACGCACGGGATACCGAGCGTCAAGTCAGTCACCAAGAAGAGTTTGACCGAAGTGCTTAGCGACAATGGAGTCGCCCCTGACCTCCCTGAAGACTTGTTCAATCTCATCACCAAAGCACTGAAGCTCAGAGATCATCTTGAAGAGAACAAGAAAGACCTCCACAACAAACGCGCTCTTCAACTCACAGAGTCGAAGATTCGAAGGCTGGTCAATTATTACAAGAGCAGGGACGTGCTGCCTGAGGAGTGGTCGTACCGCCTCGACACCGTCGAGATGCTGATCTCACGATAGAACGACGGTTCTTTGGCCGCTCGAAAAAGCGCGCGTTGCTGCGCAACATTTTTGCGAAGCTAACACTCGCGGCTGAAGTGGACCGAGCCGCTCCTTCTTATCCGCCGCGCATGATTACCGCAATCCTCGTTTACGAACATCCACAGGCGCTCTCAATTGTCGAAGCTCTTCAGCCTGATAATACGCGAGAGATAAAAATGAAGGCGACGGGCAACAGAGTGGAGATAACAGTGCAAACGAAAAAACTGCGAACCTTAGTAGCTTCTTGCGACGATCTACTTTCGAATCTCCAAATAGCCCAAGAGATGCTTAGCGGCTTCTGAGACAAGAACTAAAAGCTCTCGGCGCGCGCGTCTACCCTACCGTTCGCAACGGGGAGACTGTCGAAGCGAATTACGCACCAACACGGGTCAACTGATCTTTTTTAGATAACTGAGCCACCTTTTTTGGGCTTCGTTTCTGTCTATCGACGGGGTTTGAGCAGAATTGAAGAGCTTGCCTTTCTCCAAAGCTCTCAGTTCAACGGCGGCACGAATCAGACCTTGAGCTTCCACGTACAACATAAGCGCTTCGTGCTCATCGATATCCTGACTCCTGATTGTCGATTCGATTTGTCGTATTTTTCTCTCGATAGCGCCCCAAAGCCTCTGCACGGCTGCACATTCCTCGGGAGTGAGGCCCCTCTTGTTATTGATCAGACGCCACATGACTTCGTGGAGCGCAACGACCTCTCCGTCGAGTTCGATCTCTTCTGGTATTTCCGTGCCAACGAACGTGAAGATTCGGTTCAGCTTAAACAAGAGTTCTTCGCGCTCCTTCCTTGTGAGAGTAGTGGCGTCCTTTAAGTGAACACCCCACACAGTAACGTTGGGTGTTTCCTTCGCGCTTTTTTGGGGGTCCATGGCCGTTATTCCGCTAGTCCGTATCATTGGTTGTTAGTGCGCTCTCAACTTTAACCATTGCCCCGCGGAGAGAATCGCTGTAGCAACCCGCAAGACCGCCGCCAGGGGCGAAAGAGCTGGACAAAGATTATGAACCTTGAGCTAGATAAACTCGAAACCTGTAGGAACCCCTTTTTAATAAATGAATCGAATACCACGCCACGTAGGCATCATTCCTGACGGGAACCGTCGGTGGGCACTAGCTCGAGGTTTATCAAAAGAGGCGGGGTATGAAGCTGGCTTGCCTCCCGGATTAGAAGTACTCAGGCTGTGCAGTAGCGTCGGCGTCAAGGAAGTCACGAGCTATGGCTTCACCCAAGATAACACGAAAAGAACCCAAGTGCAGAGAAAGGCCTTTCAAAAAGCGTGCATCGACGGCGTTGAGATTCTCAAACACGAAGACGCTAGCCTGCTTGTCGTCGGAGACACAGACTCTCCGATGTTCCCAAAAAAGCTTCTCCCTTACACACAAAGAACCACATTTGGCTCAGGAAAAATTAAGGTCAACTTCTTGGTCAATTACGGGTGGCAGTGGGACTTGAATCCGCTCTTTACCCAACCCCATGCCACACTCGAGGGCGAAAACGTCACTACGATGATACGATCGCATGACGTTTCCCGCATCGATTTGATCGTTCGCTGGGGTGGTAGACGTCGACTAAGCGGATTTTTGCCCGTGCAATCGGTGTATTCGGATATCTACGTCGTCGATGCATATTGGCCGGATTTCAAGCCGGAGCACTTCTACGCGGCGCTTGATTGGTATAGTAAGCAGGATATCACGCTGGGCGGATAACAAGCCGCTTACAGACTGTCGCCAGCAAACCTGCGCCGAGCCCTGGGCGCTTTCACGTCGTCTTCATTTTGCGACAAAAACGCCTTTCCGTCGCCGAATTAACCGCTCACAGCGACTGCGTCATACATAGCGCTACAGGCAAGTGAATCAAACGAACGCGCAGCTTGACTGGCGATATAGCACAAGAACTAAATACGCAGGGCTTTTTCGGTGGATCATGAAGCGCTACTTCCGCTGCACAGTTTGTGATGACGTGCACTACGGGGAAAACGCTCCCGAGATTTGCCCTACCTGCGAAACCATGGGTTCGTATGTAGAGGTCACAAAAGATGAAGCTGAGGAGTACTTGTTGTAGCAAAAAACACGACAGGCTCAAACTACTCGGGACGTTGCGTTACGCTTCTTGTTAGTTCCAAAATAAGCGCTGTGCTAGGCGCCACGCTGCGCTGAAGATCTGCTGAAACTAAAAAAAGGAGGGCCGCAGAGCCAAAACGTCTGCGGCAGCACGCGATCACACTTGATCAAGCATTTGATCTGACATGCCTTCCATCTGATCTGCTGAAGGCCCCTTCTCAAACGTAGCGGCTTGAATCACGTCATCTATTCGAAGGATCATGTTCGCGGCTTCGGTGGCCGACAAGATGGCCTGCTTCTTCGTTCTTAGAGGTTCGATCACGTCAGGCCACATGTCTGTTGCTTTTCCCGTTGAAATCTGTAGCCCCATCGTTTTGTTTCCTGATTCGTGAGCGGTCCTCAAGCCAACGAGCGAGTCCATCGGATCCAAACCGGAGTTTTCGGCAAGCGTTTTTGGAATTATTTCGATCGCGTCGGCAAAGGCGATGACTGCCAGTTGTTCCCTGCCGCTAAGCGTCGACGCGTAGTTGCGGAGTTGCATCGCGATCTCAATCTCCGCAGCGCTACCTCCTGCGACGACTTTGCCATCTTCGATCGATGCTTGAACGACTCGAACCGCGTCGTACACAGCTCGGTGAGTTTCTTCGACGATATGATCGGCTCCCCCGTGAACGACGATACTGACGACGCGGGGGTTTTTGCAGTCTTTGATTGTTATCATTCCTAGGACCTCCGTCTAGTCAATGCCGCAGGTGTCGCAGCCAGATTCGATGTCCGTTGTTTCTTCGACTTCCCCTGCATTGCCCAGGTCTGCTGCGCTGAGATCATTCAGGCTGGACACTACTTGGGCGCCGGTCACCTTGGAAATCGTCTCAATGTCCTCGCGTTTCACGTTCTCCACTGCCATCACGTTATTCCGCGAGAAGTGCCACTGGAGAAGATCGTCGATACCCTTCTGGCAAAAGATTACATTCGCGCCGCTTGCCAAGATCGTATCAGCCTTCTCGATCAACGCTTCGTGATCGCGTTCCATGAAGAGTTTCATTTGCGTAGGATCTTTTATTTTGATTTTGGCATCGGTTTTTGTTTTGGTAAGCTCTAGTGGTTGGTCATACACGAGGATGCGCGCATCGCATACTTTTCGTGGCATTCCCTCAGCCGCGCGTTCTTTGTCGACGACGACGCCTTCAATGAGTTCTGAATCGGAAACGGAACCGGAGACTTTATTTTCAATTCTGATGTCTTCCTCGTCGACTTTGTACTTGTTATTGACCTTTTGCGCGACCTTTTTCACCGCGTCAACAACGAGCTGCGGAAGTATCTCTTTGCCCACGTCAGTCCCTTTGCCCGTGAGCGCCGTCTCTGCAATCTTCTCCAGCAGATCGTCATCGCGAATCGAAACGTTACGCGACAGCAGTTCGACGATCTCAATCGCTTTGGCTGCGGCGAGACCGTAGCCTTTCTCTATGACAGTCGGGTGGATGTCTTGCTCGAGCAATTCTTCTGCGTTTTTTAGCAGTTCGCCAGCCAAGATAACCGCCGTTGTTGTCCCGTCGCCCACTTCATCATCCTGCGTTTTAGCGACTTCAACCATCATCTTAGCTGCCGGATGCTCAATATCCATCTCCTTCAGTATCGTCGCGCCGTCGTTCGTTATAACCACATCGCCCATCGAATCAACGAGCATCTTGTCCATGCCTTTCGGTCCGAGCGTAGTTCGCACTGCTTCAGCTACGGCCCTGCTTGCGGTAAAATTCATGGACTGGGCTTCCCTGCCCTTCGTCCTTTGTGTTCCTTCGCGTAGAATGAGAATTGGTTGACCACCAATCACTGTGCTAACCTCCGAAATTACTAGAGTTGTTGTTCTATATAAAATTTCTCTGCGCCCGCACCGCCGTTGGTGGAAAGACCGGACAAATGGCGTCCTCAAAAAGCGCGGGCGACGACGACCATCAGCATACCGTCTTCAGAGCTTGCCGTTTGATTTCATTGACCTTCAATCGTGCTTGCTTGGCCGTGGGATGCACCTAGCTACCTAGCTACACGTCTTCGTCGGCGAGGGTTACGTAGCCGTCGGGGTTAGACGTTCGCTCCGCACGAAGAGGCCAATTATCAGCACTGCAATCACCGCCATAACCGCACCGTAGAGAAAGGCAAAGGTAGGACCGACAGTCTGCCAGAGGGTGCCGGCGATCAGGCTGGCCGGCAAGGCGACGACGCCGATGATGAAATAATACGTGCCAAATGCGGTCGCTTTGAGGTGGGGAGGGGCCAAATCAGACACGAGTGCCTTTGACACGCCGTCGGTAAGACCATAGTAGAGCCCATACACCGGGAACAGAACCCAAATGACGAGCGCGGATGGGGCGAATGCAAATCCTAAATAGACGATGAAGAAGATGCCGAAGCCCGTTATGAGCACCGCCTTGCGTCCTATTCTGTCAGAGATGATGCCAAACGGAAATGAAGATGCGGCATAGATGACGTTCATTGCAAGATACAATACCGGAACGAGGAGCGTTGGGATGCCCAGATTTTGGGCACGCAAGAACAGGAAAGCGTCGCTTGAGTTTCCGACAAAGAAGAGACCTAGACTTACAAGAAAGATGCGAAAATTTGCGTCGAATGACCGGAATGAGACCTTATACCGCTGGTTGCTTCGCGAGCTGACCGCTGTCTCTTTCACAAAAAAAACCACAAGAGCAGTGGCAAGTATCCCCGGTATGAACGCGAGGAGGAACAGCCCGCGAAAGCTTAGGATGCCAAACAGGGCCACTGCGATAAGCGGACCGATAACGGCCCCAAGCGTATCGAGAGAGCGTGTGAAGCCGAATGACCTTCCCACCCCGCGGCTCTTTGACTCGGAAACAATAGCGTCACGCGCTGAGTCTCTAATGCCCTTGCCAAGGCGATCAAGGAACCGTATTGCCAAGACTTGCTGCCACGCCGTTGAAAATGCAAGCAAGGGCTTCGCGATCGCCGCGATCGCATAGCCGGAGTACACGAGAGGTTTACGTTTCCCGAACCTGTCTGACAGGTACCCTGAAACTATCTTCAGTATACTTGCGGTGCTTTCAGCGACGCCTTCTATGAGACCCACGTCAATGAACGTCGCTCCCAGGACGTTAACAAGAAAAAGAGGGATGAGGGGATAGATCATCTCCGTGCTCATGTCAGCGAACAGACTCACAATCCCAAGGACTAGGACGTTCAAACTGACGCCAAGAACGAGGCCATTCTTAGAGAAGCTCCTCCCGAACATCTTCAAAGGGTTTCAGCTTTTAGGATTTAAGAATTATCTAAGGATGAGAAGGCGCACTAGCGATAACATTAAGATTGAACAACATAAAGCATACTGAAATCATGTTCGAAATCGAAGGAGTTTTAGGAAGACAAGTCCTTGATTCGCGCGGAAATCCTACAGTGGAGGTGGAAGTTTTCACGGGTTGCGGCTTTGGCCGAGCGATGGTGCCGTCCGGCGCATCCACGGGATCCAACGAAGCGCTTGAACTTCGAGACAACGAATCGGATTTCGGCGGAAAAACCGTGTTACGAGCAGTGAATAACGTCAACACGGTGATTGCAGAAGAAGTTATCGGCATGGACGTGAGGGCCCAGCGCAACGTCGACAAAGTGCTGAACGATCTCGATGGGACCCCAAATAAGTCAAATCTCGGGGCAAATGCCATTCTCGGGGTGTCAATGGCAGTTGCTCGCGCAGCGGCGAATTCCGCCAACATGCACCTTTACGAGTACCTAGGCGGCCCAAATGCGTGCACGTTGCCCGTGCCGGTAATGAACGTGATTAACGGAGGGGCGCACGCGGGCAACGCGTTGTCTATCCAAGAGTTTTTTATCATACCAACGAGAGCCGAGACATTTTCTGACGCCCTCAGAATGGGCGTCGAGACTTATCACGAGCTCAAGCACGTCTTACAAGCACAGTACGGACAGGGAGCCTCGAACGTGGGAGACGAGGGCGGTTTCGCACCGGCGCTGTCCTCATCTTCTGAGGCACTTGATGCCATCATGACGGCCATCGGCAACGCAGGGTACGATCAGGAGATGCGCCTCGGCGTCGACTGCGCTGCGTCAGGATTCTACGACAAGACGACACAGACTTATCTGATAGATGGAAAAAGACTCTCGCCTACAGAGCTGAGCGAGTACTACGAGGACTTGGTGGACCGATATCCGGTAATGCTCATTGAGGATCCCTTCGACGAGGATGCGTTTGAAGACTTCGCCCAGATAACCTCACGACTGGCCGGCACGACCATCGTCGGCGACGATTTATTCGTGACGAACGTCGACCGACTTTCCGAAGGGATAAAGCTGGGAGCAGCAAACGCTCTGCTCCTCAAGCTGAACCAGATTGGGACGATGTCGGAAGCCTTCGATGCCGCGACCTTGGCATTTCGGAACGGCTATTCGGTAGTCGTTAGCCATAGATCAGGAGAGACCGAAGATACAACGATTGCTGACGTTGCAGTTGCCTTGGGCTCAGAGTTCATCAAAACTGGTGCGCCGGCGCGGAGCGAACGCAATGCAAAGTACAATCAACTCTTAAGGATTCAAGAATTCCTCGGAGATGCTGCGTCGTATCGAGGTCGAAATCTGCAGACTTGACCCACGCCCGAAACGCCTTCGCAAGGCAGGGGCACAAGAAGAGAGGGCGGGAATTGCACAAGAAAGACCCTATTTTTGCTGCCATTCAACCCGACCTGCGATTTCACTCTGGGGAAGTCTGCCTATCGTTTCAGCTAAGCTGGCGGCGCTCAAGCAGATACGTAATCTCAAACTGCTAGGGTTATAAGCAGGACCGCGGCAACAGGGCCCGAATCACTGGCAAAAAGCGCAAGTAATCTTGGCACGCGCTATTTAGGGACCGCGCCGAACCGCGCGCACGGTGTGGATCAACTCGTCCGCGCTAGCGGTCGTTGCTAGCGACGAACTGCAGAGAAACCACATCGAAGGGTACTTGTATACTCAACACTCTTGTCGGAAGTGACAATTAATGCCAAACTAGCCCCTTTTCTTGTCGCAATCCTGCGCGTGGCGTTTCTAGTGGCTTCCTGCGTGATAGCGGCTTTTTTAACCGGAACGGCGCCGAGTAGCGAGACAACTGCGCAAACGATGGTCAACTCGCAATCGAGCCACCTCGCGAAAATGAGCGTCGCCGGCCAAACGGAGAAAAGCCTAGAAACGACGCCTCGCTTAAGCACGACTTCAGGGCTACGCGTGTTGGCATTGCAACCCGTTGCGCCTAATAACGCTATCAAGCGAGTAACCTTCTGACGGCGAATAATGTGACAGGCATTATCGTTCCAATTTCAACAGCCAAAAACGCTTCCAATGCAGGCGCGCAGACTAACAACGGATTCGCGATTCCGGCCTGGTTATGGATCTGGGGGCTGATTCTCATTCTGGTGATCATTCTTATTTTTCTCTTGCTTCGACTCGTTCGCGATGGCAACGGCGAACCGCCAGCTGGCGACGCGCGGCGCCCTGCCGTAACTCAATATCTGTCAGAAGCCGGCAAAGCGCGGCCGCGGCAGACTTCGATAGAAGGGGAAGAAACTGAGGCCGGACTGACAGACAAGTCACGCACGGTGCGAAAGATCAGAAGGTCACCAAGTACCTATAGACACGCCTGAGGAACCTCGAGAGACGGAAGAAAAATCACAGTGACGCGCGACCTGAGATCGAAACAGAGGAGGACGATATCCAAACTGGCCAGTAGGGGAGCTCCGTCGATCGGTCAAATCCGCGTGCGTCACCAAGCTAGATCAGTTCTGGGCCTCCGATGTGCATGAGCGATATCGCCCCTCGATGCCGTGACAAGGAAAAAAAATGCTGTTGCCGCGAGCAACAGGGGGCTACTTGTTGCCACAGAACACGGAACATTCGGCCGCGTCTAGCTTGAGCAACAACCTGGGACTTAAGCTTCTTAGCGCCCGTTGCACTGCATGCTTGTTGTACCCTCCATGTCAGTAGAGTATCTGCAGAAGCCGTTCTGTGTCGTGAATTTCAGATTATGGGGCATCGATTTCGTTTAGAAGAGACAGTATTCGCTGCGACACGCTTCCCACGTTCTTTCTGACGCGGCCATCAAAAAGTAGTTCATCGCAGGTGACAAATATTAGTTTGGGAAGATGTCGAGAGTCTTCAAAGAAAAAGCAAATGGCGCCACGAAGTACGATTTTGCAGCAAGGGCACTCGATCAATTCAGCGATAAGATCGCCTCAGCGTCGTCCATTTTCATCAAACCGAATCTCGTTTCGAAAGAGCCATACCCGACCACCACCGATCCGCGGCTTCTCGAAACGGTCCTAGAGCACCTCTCGGACCACCCCCTAACGGTAGGGGATGGACCTGCATTTGATGCCCCCCTGAACGCGTTTTTCGATCGAAAGACGCGAGGCGTGACTACGCATCATCCGCTGAAGCGTGTTTGCGATGAACACGGCGTTGACTTCGTCAACCTAAACAAGGGGCCGTTTGCGAAAAGGCGGAGCGATCGTGGGTTTACCGTCTCTCTGTCAACGGTTCCCGGGTCGTTCGATTTGAAGATCTCACTGCCTGTGCTGAAAACGCACTTCATTTGCACGCTGACAGGAGCCGTGAAGAACCAGTTTGGGTTGGTTAAACCGACAGAACGCGTCCGCTTGCACGCTAGCGGCGTGAATCTGCACAAAAGTATCGCTGAAGCAGCGGTGCTCGAACCGTTCGACATCTTCATAGTCGATGCAGTAGAGACACTCGTCAATGCTCAAGAGCTGCGTCACGGCGGCAGGAAAGCGGATCTCGGCTACGTGCTTGCGGGAACGGACCCCGTAGCAATCGACTGCGCGGGTCTTGAGCTTTTGAGAACGGTCGACGGAGGGCTGGCGGGCAAGACCATTGATAACATCCCCCATCTGGCTTTTGCAGAAAATTATGGATTGGGGGAGAGGCGACACGAATGTGTGGGGCTAACGGGAACTTAGACTTCTTTTGGGTGGAGAAATACCGGCCGCGATCGTTCGAGGAGATTCTGGGCCAACCGGTTGTCAAGGTTCAGCTACAGCGAATTGTCGACACCAAGAACTTGCCGAACCTGCTCTTCTTTGGCCCTCCGGGGACAGGCAAGAGCTCAGCAGCCGAAGTTGTCGCAAGAGAGCTTTTCGGCGACGAATGGGAGGGTAACTTCGCTGAGATCAACGCCTCAGACATCTTTGAACAAGGCCGGAAGTACCTCGAAGCGTCGCGCAGCTTCGCGCGTTTTTACGACGAGCGTAAGGGTGTGCTTGACAATTTCAAGCTGATCATGAACCGGCTCGCAGGAACCGCTCCGCTAGCTGCACCGTACCGAATTCTGTTTATCAACGAGGCCGAATCCTTGACGCGGGACGCCCAGCAGGCTCTACGAAGAATAATCGAGCGGTACAATCGGACCTGCAAGTTTATCCTGGCTACCGCGCGTCCGTCGCAAATTATCATACCCGTTAGATCGCGCTGCCTGCCGCTGCACTTCACACAGCTCCACGCTGACACGATGCTCGACGTTCTGCGACGAATTGTAACAGAAGAGGGCCACGCGTTGTCAGATGAGTGCGGCCGCTCGATTGTGGGCCTCAGTGAGGGCAGTCTTCGAACAGCGCTGACGCTGCTCCAGCTCGTGGCAGAAGGCGATTCTTCTCAGGCTCATCGGGTCGACTTAAGCGTGCTCGCCGAACGCGTGCACCCCAAAGGGGTTTCAGAGCTGTTGCAGCTCGCCCTACAAAACGATGCACCCAAGGCTAGGCACGTGCTCGATCTTCTGTTGCTCGAGACGGGTCTGAGCGGCGGCGAAATTATCGCTCAAATGCGGATTCAAGCCCGAAGCATATCACTAACTGAAAAGGTACTCGCTGAGCTCCTCGTAGTTCTAGGCGACGCGGAGTACGCTCTTCATGATGCGCTAAACGAGGGAATTCAGCTCGAGGCGCTCATCTATGACATCGCCTCCGCGGTGTCTACTACCAGCTAGTGCTTCGAATCGGCGCAGTTGACCTTAGAAAGTGCCGCGTCGCGGTCCGGCACGCCGACAAACTCCACTTTTTTATCGATAAGCGTAGTTGGAACGCTTCTGATGCTGTACTGGCGAATTAGTTGGAGGCCCTCCGGCGTATAGACCTCAATGTCCTTGTAATCAAAATCACAGCTCTGCTGCAGCTCCTCCCAGAAGCTTCTCGCTATTGGGCAGACGGGACAGCCTTTGTGAGTAAGCAATATTACTTCTGTCATTTCGTGCTCCACCCTCTACTACGCGATTACTTGGATATGAAACTTTCACCGAGAGACACGCGCGTCGCCGCGCAAGACCGGCTCGAATACGGAACAAGTCAGAGTTTTTGGCTGATAACTCGCTTGATGGCTTCCAGCAAGCGCGCGTTTTCCGCCTTTGTCCGAACCGCTATCCGTATATAGTCGTCTCCGACCAATCGAAACGAGTGACAATCGCGTACCAAGAGTCCATTCTGTCTCATCTCACTAGCAAAGTCCGTCGATGAAAGAGACGTTCCCGCGACATTCACCATAAAGAAGTTCGCGCCGCTTTCGAGCGGCCGCAGCCCTGGTATTTCTCTGAGTTCATGAGCGAGCCAGCGCCGCTGCGCAGCTATTTTCTCGCGCGAGGCATCGAGATAGGGCTTGCAATCCTTAAGGAGAGCGACCGTGACCGCTTCCGCGATGGAGTTGAGGTTCCACGGAACACGTATGCTGTTTAATACGTTCGCAAACTCGGGGTTGCATATGCCGTAGCTGGCCCGGATGCCAGGGATCGCGAACGACTTAGTGAGGGATCTGAGGACAAGCGCATCTTCGAGATTCGCAGCCGCGACGCTTTGCCGCGGATCCGACAGTTCGATGAAGACTTCATCAACGAGCAGGAAGGCGTTAGCCGCGTGACATTTGAGCGCAATATCGGTTACCGTTTCCTTCGCAAGCACTTTGCCGGTGGGGTTGTTCGGATTGCACAAGAAGACCATTCGTACGTCTTCCTCAGCCAAGGCGCCGAAAAGGTCTCGTTTGAATGCATGCTCATCCCACGCAGGGACGATTAAGGGCTCAGCGGCGCTCAAACGGCACGCGAGCTCGTACTCGCCAAAAGTTGGAGCGGGAACTATCACTTTGTCGCCTTTTTGAAGAAGCGCCCACGCACAGAACCGTATCAGTTCGACTGAACCGTTGCCTGGCACGATCGCGTCAGAAGGCACCGCGAGGTACTCGCCGACGGCCTCTCTGAAATGCCTGTACGTGTGATCGGGGTAGTGATAGGCCCCCTTCAAGGCCTCCTTGACCGCAGACTTAGTGCGCGGGTGCAAGTACGGGTTAATGCTTGCACTGAAGTCGAGCACGTTCGGCATTGTTTCTGAGGCTTCTACAATTCTACCGCCGTGTTCACAGGGCGCTAAATTCCTCAGATCTTCTCGCACGGTAACTCGCATGATCAAAAGCAGTCACACCTGTGATCGAGTGAGAAACGCCATGAGCTGCTTTCCGAAGAGCGTATTCAGCCGTCCCTGTGAAGCCGATTTCTCGTCATAATGCTGCACGTGGTCTGCCTTCACCCCCGCCCCACAGACCGCTATGGGCACCTCAGTGGTCATGTGCTCGTGTGTCACACACGAAGATCCGTGATCTGAAAGGAGGGCAAAGCGGGTTTGTGCGATGTCCGTGTGTTCGAGCAAATGGCCAACCATCGCATCAAGCTTCTCAATTATCAAGAGTTTTCCTGCGACGTTGCCATCGTGACTGGCTTCATCAGTCCCTTCGACGTGGATCAGCACTATATCGTAGTTACCCAGGTTTTCGAGCGCAATTTTGCCTTTTGCTGCCGTGTCTGTGTCGTATTCTCCAGTCGCGCCCGGCACGTCGACAAGGTCCATGCCGGAGTACTTGCACACGCCCTTTATGACCGGCGCTGCTGCTACGCAGAGGCCCTTGCCATACTTCCTCATGGTTGGATTGAACCGGCTTATTTGTCCCGCGGCCCACGGCATGACGACGTTCGCCGGTGGCTTCTGGTCAGTGAGACGCCGCAAATTGATCGGGTGCCGCTTCAAGACCTCGTTGGTTTTCACCATAAACTCGTTGATCGTCTCTGCCGTGCGGAGCGCTTGGGAAGTTCCGTTCGCTGCCCTCGCCCATATCTGTCTGCCAACGGCATACTGGGTCGGTAGGCTCACGTCAACGCTAAAATCGTCGTCGCGTAGCACGAGAGCGCCCTTGAAGCCCAGAGTTTGCCTAAAATCAAAAGAGACAGCGTCCAGTTCCACCGCGCCGTTAACGGCGTGCTCGAGTTCCTTTGCTTCATCTCTGATCCGCCCTGCCCTGCCGTCGAGGAGCACGAACTGGCTATCTATGGTGGCGAAGTTAACCCGGAAGCCCACGTCTGCGGGGCCGAGGGCAAAGCCCGCCCCAAGGGCCTCATACGCCCCACGATTTGAAGAAGACATGTTCACGTCTTGGCCGAGCATCGCCAAGTGGGCCGCGTCACTGTCAACCTTGACGCCGGGTTCTATCGCGTAAAACTTACCTATCGAACCCGAACGCACCACGTCATCCATGTGTGGCGTGTGTGCATACTCGAGCGGAGTCTGGCCTTGGAGCACCCCAAGCGGCTCATCTGCCATCCCATCTCCGACAATAATAATCAGTTTCACATCTAACGGAAAGCAAAAATCAAACAAATACTTTTGCATCGAGGCAGTGGCCACTGCGCGGTCTTTCCTCGCTTTCTTAGCCCTGAAGCGCGAGCACTTAGCGTCTTGGTGAGCTACTGCTCACGCTAGTTATAATTCGATGCAAAAAAAAAGAGCGGCGGCTCTTCGTGCCACCGTTGTGTCTCACTTTTGAATCATCGCAGACGGTGATTTCACCAAGACGGTGACCTAGTCGCGGACTCTGAGCGCAAGGTCCTCGGCGGGCAATGTGCAGCCTATCGACATCTAGTCAGTACGAACACCAGTCCTAGAAAAACCCAACATATTCGAAAGCAGTCGATCGATTAAAGTGATGGTGTCCTAAACCGTTAGGTACCGCGCGACAGCGTGCACAGGGCCGTCGGCACGGTGAGTCAAAGAGGGGGGGAGTTTATGCTTGATTCGCTGGTTCAGCAACTGAAAAGCAACGATCCGGCAGTGCGGACGAAGGCAGCCGCAACCCTTGGAAATAGCGGCGGAAAAAGCGCAGTATCGTTTCTTGTAAGGACGCTTGTCGATGAAAATAGGCACGTCCGCCGAGCCGCGTCTGCAGGCCTTGGGCAAGTGTGGACGGATGAGGCTGTGACGCCCTTATGCACGGCTTTGAACGATACCGATTGGTTTGTCCGATGGAACGCAGCGCTGGCCCTAGGACTGATAGGCGATCCACGAGCTGTGGATCCTCTCATCGGGGCTTTGCACGACGTGAACAGGTACGTGCGTCGAAACGCCGCCGAAGCTCTTGGAAACATCAGAAACACGAGCGCGACCGGCTGGCTCATTGAATCGCTGCACGATCCAGACGTCGACGTCAGGTGGAACGCCGCTGACGCGCTGGGAAAACTGCGAGACCAGCACGCAACTGATCCTCTCATTCACGCGTTGAGTGACCCGGATGAATTTGTCCGAGAGCGTGCCGCGGACGCGCTCGGCAGAATAAGAGATGTACGCGCGGCGGCTGGTTTGCAAGCCGCGCTCAAGGACAGGGACGACGACGTTCGAAAAACTGCGAAAGAAGCGCTCCAAAAAATCGAGCTGAGAGACGCGCTATTCTAGTCGGAGTCATGTGCCAAGACCGAGTCAAAGGCGCCAAAAGAACGGGCGGTAACGACCTGCAACGTTCTTAAATATGATTACACTCTCACTACAACAAGAAGCATGGCAGACACCTTGAGCACAATGGCAGAAGCAGACCGCGCCGTCGCAGCGATCAAGCAAATCAAAGAGCGGACCGCGAAGTTGCCGCCTGTGCTCGTAGAAGCGTATCGAGAGACTCTTGAATCGGCTAGCAGCGCAATCGTCCGTCGATTCTTTGAAGGTCTCGCGAGTCAATGCCCTGATGCGTTGGAATACTTCATAGACGTAGACAAACAAAAAAAAGTCGACGACGAGAAGCAAACCAAACTCGACACCATCTCATAAGAAGCTCAAACCGCCGCGGCGTTCTCGCGCCCGAGGTGCGCTAGGCAAAAGACTTTTCTCAGTTGGGCGGCTTTTTGCACGGAACGCGGTCAGCATGACACAGCGAGCACTTCGCTCTCGGCTTTCTGCGACACGTCTATTCGACTCAGCCGTAGGAAACGCCGTAGCCAGAGCTGTTGAATACGACTATACTCTTCTAGGCGTGAACAGTTTGGCTACGCAATGAGACCTCCACCCTTAACGTGCGCCTGAGCTGCATAATCTGTCGTTGTGAATCAAGCCGTTGGCGAAAAAGATTTTAAGATTTGCAAACTTGCCCTTTTCCGCTATTTTTTGATCATCCATGGTCGAAATGGCAATGAAAAAGGTAAATAAGGGCTTCTTGCGACATTTTGGAGATACGGAAAAGGCAAAGCTCTTCAACAATGGAGGCGATATTCATTGCGCTTTTGATCACCCTGACCGTATTTATGGTGGGACGACTACTTACGCTGGCAAGGAAGAAGAATGACATCAGTGGCGATTGAGCAAGCATACGCACGCCTGGGCGATTTCAGGCTGCAAGATATCAGCGTCAGCGTCGACAGTGGTGAATTCTTTGTCATTCTTGGTCCTAGTGGCGCTGGGAAAACGGTCTTGCTCGATCTGATCGCAGGGTTCATTTATCCGCGACAGGGGCGGGTGCTTCTCGACGGAACAGACATATCTTTTTTACCGACGGAGCGGCGGCATATCGGGTACATGTTCCAAGACTACGCCTTGTTCCCAAACATGAGCGTGTACAAGAACATCGAATTCGGTCTGAGGTACACGAAGCTGCCCGATCATGGACGAAGAATCGAGGATATCATGGAACTGGTGGGGATTGCCAAGCTCAAAGACCGAACCCCTACCACGCTGAGCGGCGGAGAGCAGCAACGGGTGGCTCTCGCTCGATCGCTGATTCTTGAACCGCATGTTCTCCTTCTCGACGAGCCACTAAGCGCTCTCGACAGTCAGTCGCGAGATTTGCTTCGCGAAGAACTGAGAGACGTGATTGACCAGTTTGAGATTACGGCCTTGTTCGTGACCCACGACCAGACTGAAGCCCGGTTGCTGGCAGATCGGCTCGGGGTCATGTATGGTGGCCGACTCATACAAACCGGTTCGGTGCATGACGTCTTTGACAAACCGGAGGACGAACGAGTTGCCTCGTTTGTCGGGATGGAGAACCTTTTTGAGGGCGCCGTTGTTTCTCAGAAAGACGGAATTATTACCGCTGACATTGGCAACGCCACTATTGAAGCCGTCGCAAACAATGAAAGAGGCGATAGGGTCATCTTAGGAATCAGACCGGAAAACGTTACTGTCATGCTCGAACAGGTTGTTAGCAGCGCACGGAACACTTTCAACGGAACAGTCAAGCAGATACTTTACCTCGGACCTATCAATAAGGTGATTATCGACTGTGGGTTTTTACTAGCGGCGTACGTCACAAACATCTCCACGGAAACGCTCAGACTTGATAGAGGCAGCGAAGTCAGCGTCGCTTTTAAAGCAACGGGGGTAAACGTGATCAGTAAGGGACAACAGCGTCGCAAAAGTGCATTACGCTAAGCGCATGAGCATGTGCACTCCAGTCGTGCAAAAGATAGACGGGGTCGCTCGCTGTGGCCCGTGGTCCGACTCGACAAGAAAGCAGCAAGTGAAACTCTCACAGAATCACTTGTCAGCTTCCTTGACCCGCGAGTTCCTGCACCCGCGGCTTGCAGAAAACCCTCTTTTTGGAGCTCCTTTTTTGAATCACAACGAAAGCAGCCGTTCGCGATAGCGCTGTAACTCCACTTCGCGCTCATCAGAAGAGAGCAAGTGGACGCCATAGGCAACAAACGGTGCCAAGAATTCGATGCCAGCCGTCCGGAACATGTTGCGAGCGAAGGAAAGCAGGACGTTAATATCCCCCGCTGGCCCGTCGGGAGCGTACATTGCAGCACCCGCCCCCGTCGTAAATGCCAATAACGCCTTCTTGCCTGAAAGCAACGGGTCATAGGTCGTGAAGTTTACCGCTATGCCATTGGCGAAGACGCGGTCACACCACCCTTTCAAGATCGCCGGGAAAGACTGCCACCAGAGAGGAAATTGGAAAATGACGAGATTAGCCCAGTCAACTTTCTCAATTTCCCTTGTGATATCATCAGCGAAGGTTCCTCGCATAGCAGCGTGGTACTGTTCGGTGGCCGGATCGAAGAAATTCGGATCTTGCCGCTCTTTGAAATCGTGCTCATCCAGCGTTGCCTTGAAATTCATAGCATAAAGATCTGAGACCTGCACTGCGTGCCCCGCCTCGGTTAGAGCGTCGACGGCAGCTTCTCGCATCGCCGCACTAAATGAGCGCGGGTTCGGGTGTGCATAGACGATAAGTACGTTCATCTTTTACCAGCTCCTCGCATTACTTAGCCTTATAATAGGCTTAATTTCACACAAGATATACAAAAACTTAACACTTATTGTAGAACTCGAACTACCTTCTCTTTACGCGAAGCGGAACGCTCTGCCGAAACGAAGTGATTTTCTGGCGGTGCCCTGCGTGCTCTGCATTTGAATTGTTTCGAATGCCCGTTGCGAACAAAGCGTTATCGGGAACCCTTGCTAGCTCCACCACTGCGTCACAACGCTTAGTTTCTCTTTCACAAACTATTTGCATTTAACAAGACTATTAAACATACGAGGAGCGGCATGAGAGAAAAAGAGAATAAAATCTTCCTCACAGATCTGCAAATCGCGATATTGAAGATGAAGAAGAAAGGCATGTCGCAGGCAGATATCGCTAGAAGCAAGAAAACCACCAGAGGAAATATTTGCAGCATCGAAAAAACTGCGCTCAGAAACATCGAGAGAGCTAACAACACGATCAAGTTTTACAAAGCTCTGGAGGCGCCTATATCGCTCACAATCCCTGTAGGCACTGATCTTTATGACATCCCTAAAAAGATCTTCAAGGCTGCAGACAAGAAGCGCATTAAGATCTCCGTAGATGCAGCCATGATTGTAGTTAAGCTCAAGACGCAGGTGCCTTACAAGATGCGCGGCCGACTGATCACGAACGATATTGAAATATCGGCGGATGATTACGGTAATCTAACGATGAACTAACTGTTCGTAGCTGGTTTCGGGCGCTACCCCGCGTACTTATCTTTAGATTTCCGCTGACCGTAACCGACTGCCCCTCATCATACGCCGGAGGCCAGTCCGTGGCGAATTAGATACGAAGTTTGCCCCGGTCGATGCGGCTACTCTCAAGTTGGACGAAAAACAAGAGAGATCCTGATCGGCCGGCGAGGGCGCCGATAGGTCCGCATTCGCGGTATCTATAGGCGAAGCGCCCAGTTGCTGCCAGACGTCCTCTTCGACAGCGGCATCGATGCGGTGATGTCCGTCGCCATCTGCAATCCTGCGCAGCTTGAGCACGATATGGTCAACCAGTTGGACCTAGAGCCTGTGTTACGGCGCCTCCAGCGCAGGTATCTCGTGGTGGCACCTCGCCTGTTGCATAATGTGCTCCCGCTGAATTTTGTTTAGTCTAAGTTAAACTATCAAGTTCTGTTTATCACCTGATCATGCCTAAACCGGCGCACGTGCTCTGTGCCCTTTGGTTTAAACTCGTGCACGCCACTAGAGTATGGCCGTGCTTGGCGGGCCGTTTTGCGCATCAACTGCACTACGAGCTCTTATGCGTTTCATCGAGTCGTCGAGACGATCTATAGGCAGACAATTTGTACATAGGACTACGGAAGTCGAGAATTCTTCTTCTGTTATCTCCTTTCTCGTCCTCCATTATTTTGTAGATAATATCAACGACCTGTTTTGTAAGGCCTTCATACTTTTTATTCGCGGCTTTTATCTTCTCGCCATCTAAATCGGGCTCTATGTATCCGTAACGCGACATTTGCTTTCACCTCAAGGACTAAGGATAAATGTTCGTAACGCTATGGTAAGCGCCTTCCCACGTGCAAAAAAAGGGAAGGAAGCCACCATCTGCGGTGGCTACGTATGGCTCTTAAAACTAAAATCGTCACTTAGACTAGAGTAGTAGATGTGGTATTATGTTTATGACGGCGATGCCTATATATGCTAATCCATATAATACATAGGTGACCACGAAGAACCAATTAGGCACCGCTAGCGTCGCAATAACCATATCCAAAACCATATTGCTTCACCTCTTTTCATTTAACCCTACCTTGCCCTTATAGGACTTTTCCTTCTTTTTTCTCATATTACTTCTCTTTTTCGCTTTTGTTCAATATTTAACTAAGAATTATCTTTCCGACATTGTGCATTCTCATACTAAATGCCTCACAGTGCCACATTGCGCTCTCCCAGGTCACATTTCCTCTCCTGAGTTGTTACAGCGCAAAAAGGCCGATGACAAAGGCGATGATGAAGGTAGCTAAAAAACCAGCTGTTGTCACTCCGGTATATAAAATGCTGTGCCAATCAACAGCCGCAATAACCATATCCAAAACCATATTGCTTCACCTCTTTTCATTTAACCCTACCTTGCCCTTATAGGACTTTTCCTTCTTTTTTCTCATATTACTTCTCTTTTTCGCTTTTGTTCAATATTCGACAATAGTTTCAGATCCGCCAATTAGTATTCAAGCAAATCACCAGTATTTACTCACTGAGCAAAAGCTTAGAAATGATTTTCAGAGCCGCCAATAAGAAGGCATTAAGATCTCCATCGATTCAGCTATGATTGTGTTTAAGCTCAAGAAGCAGGGTGCCATACAAGATGCACGGCTGATTGATCACGAGAGATATTGACACATCGGCAGATGAGCACGGCAACCTAACGATCAGCTAACCGTTCGTAGCTGGTTTATTGCGTTACGCTGCGAGAAAATCTTAAAGGTTTTCGCTGAGTAACCGACTGCTTGCCTCATATATCTAGAGTACAGTGATTCTCGGACTTAGCGAGTGTAAGTAGTCATAATCGAACGTGAAGCTTGATCGCAAAATCTAGATATCGAACAACCGGAAAGCCACATTGGCGTTTATGACGGAAAAGTTAAGAGATAAAGTCATAAAATACCCATAACGTTACGTTATCTACGGGTTGTTCTCAAATCGCACGTCTTATTTATCATTTCTGTTAAACAATAAGATTCTGCTTAACAAAATTTATAAATCAGAAACAGGAGGCTAGTACTGCCTGTGTAACACTCATATCTGAACTCTCAGAGTAACGCAAGCTGTTACTAAAGGGGGACTCAACCGGTACGTGCATCTGTTTGTTCCATTATCTAGTTGATTAATTGAGTTGTGGAATAAAACAGCACGGGCTAAGGACCTATATGGTCATCTTCGCATCACGCTTGCAACTCTGCCACAACGTCGCAGTCATCAAACCAGACGAGCGCAACGATCACTGGCGACAGCAAAAGCATAAGCGTTTACAAAATAGTGCAGCCATACGAAAAGACTACGAGCTCGCTTAGGAGCGCGCAAAGAAGACCAGTACAAGCCTTTCTGTGTTCATAGCTGGTTTTCCTTATTCTTGGTCAATATTTTGGAGGGAATTCCTTGCCGTGTGGCCGCAGTGCTTTACGACGTTCGCGTTTAAACGTCGTTAAGCTGGTGAAATAAGCAACGGTTTTGTCTCTCGTTGCTTTGTGAGGTATAACGTTGGTTATACTTAAGCGTTATTACCTTTCAGTAATAACGCTTTTATACCACAAAACACATGGTATTTCCAAGGTTAGGGATGTAACACAACTCCCTACCTTATCTCCCAAATTTGTGTTACACAACTCCCTACCTTATCTCCCAAATTTGTTAAAGAAAGCGGCGGCATATGCATCGCAGGTGCATATGTCATCCTCTTTGGTTAGTAGTCGTCCACATTTGCCTTGCGTTTCACGGTCATATCCACGTTCTCTTGAGCAATTGCTTTCAAGAGAGGCAACTGCGAAAACGGCCAGCAAAATATTGCAAGGACAAGTGATAAGAACCAGCAGGTTAAGCTGTAAAAGGTGATATAACATGCCTCTTAGCGTACGTAACCAATTTCCGGGTACAGTCAAAGAAGTAAAGATGGGCGCTGTAATGGCCGAGATCATCGTAGACGTTGGTGGCGGCAATAAATTCGTTTCAGCCATCACTAAAGATGCCGCAGAGGACCTCTCGCTTAAAGTTGGCGATCAAGTGACTGTGCTGGTGAAATCAACATCCGTTATGATTCAAAAATAATATTGAACGCTGAAAAACGGCGAGACTTCAGTGCTGAGGAGAACGAAATAGCCCTAAAGCTAGACACCAATCATCTTGTCGAATGAAACGCTCCAACGGCCACGGCTCACACGCAAACAGCTGGTGCCGAAGAATCACCAAGAGGGACGCTTGTGACTGTGCAGGAGATGTTGATCGACGGTGAATGGGTTCCTGCGGCAGCAGGCCATTCCATTAGCGTCTATAACCCAGCTACCGGAAAGGTTGTAGACGAGATTCCCGCAGCATCGGTTGAAGACGTAGATTCGGCCATTGCAGCAGCGCACTCCGCCTTTCTTGCTTGGGCACATACGCCTGCTGTAAAGCGTGCCGAGCTGCTCGACAAGTCACGCGGTTTATTGCTGTCCCGTCGGGAAGAAATTGCGCGACTAATCACAGAAGAATGTGGGAAACCTTTACGCCAATCACGCGGAGAAGTCAACGTAGCAGCTGATTTTATCCGTTGGTACGCCGAAGAAGGAAGGCGTTCGTACGGAGAATGGATTCCCGATCCTCTTCCAGACCGACGCTTGCTGACCATTCGACAACCGATAGGCGTCGCTGCTATCATTACTCCTTGGAATTTTCCTGCCTATATGGTTGCGAGAACGGCCACCGCAGCCCTGGCCGCGGGCTGCACAGTCGTCATAAAGCCAGCCAGACAAACCCCCCTCACAGCACTTGCTCTGGCTCGTGCGTTCAACGATGGGGGAATACCTCCAGGTGTCCTGAACGTAGTCACCGGCGACGCCAGTGTCATTGGACAAGCGTTTCTCGAAGATCAACGCGTGAGAAAGATCTCGTTTGCAGGTTCGCCGGAAGTCGGCAAACTGCTTATGCGAGGAGCGGCGAATCACGTCAAACGGGTTTCACTGGAGCTCGGAGGTCACGCGGCCTTCATCATCATGAGTGATGCAGCTCTTGATCTAGCTATCGACGGCCTGATGTCAGCCAAATTCCAGAACGCAGGCCAAACGTGCATAGCTCCAAACCACGTCTATGTGCACTCGAGCTTGCTTCAGACCTTCCTAAAGCTGTTCGCTTCCCGCGTCGAGAGACTCAAGGTAGGCAACGGTCTTGATCCTGAGACCGACGTAGGCCCCCTCATAAATCGAGACGCACTCGAAAAAGTGAGTAGCCACGTCAGCGATGCCATTGATCGTGGAGCACACCTGCTAACGGGAGGGCATCAACTCACGGCGAATGACCAAGCAAAGGGCAACTTCTATGCACCAACCGTATTAGCAGACGTGACCCCACAAATGCGCATAGCGTGCGAAGAAACTTTTGGACCAGTTGTCGCGGTGACCGCTTTTGAAACAGATGACGAAGCAATCGACCGCGCGAACAGCACGCAGTACGGACTGGCGGCTTATCTCTACACTCGCGATTTGAGCAAAGCAATACGAATTGCAGAGCGACTCGATGTCGGAATGGTAGGAGTGAATGATACACGAATCGCAGCTGTTGAAGCTCCCTTTGGAGGAGTAAAGCTGAGTGGCACTGGTCGCGAAGGCGGTCGTGAAGGATTGGTAGCGTTCACGGAAACGAAGCAATTAGCGTTACGCATTGAGCCTGCGTAGCGTTAGATTCTCAAATTTGAGCACGCTTCCCGATTTCGAAGCCTGCCTGCGAAAGCCAGCAGCTCTTTGATAGAGAAAATGGATGCCAGCACCCTCGACGACGGCGTATTATGGTCGTTGATGTGTTTACGCCGCGAGGATATTAGACCCCTTGAAGCTTGCCTTCTGGGGGGGTAAACGCACAGATATTCTGGACGCACTCATGTGAAAATTAGCAAAGCTTGAAGGGCTAGCACTGCTCTTTTAGATCCCGCCGGGTGATGCCGAGCGTTGGGCTCTATGTCTTAGTTCCTCACAGGTCTTTCTAAGCTGCTCCGCTCTTTCATATTCGTTGAGGGCCATCAATTTCGCTACCAAGACTTCACCCGCTTAAGCCGCAGCTATGTTGTCGCTCTTCTCCTCATCCAAGAAGCACTCAATCTGTTCATCGCTGAGAAACGAATCCTCCTTATAGGGGTCACCGATAAGAAAACGGACTTTAGCCAGCCGCACTTTTGTCAGCCGTAAATCGGCCGAATTTCCATTATAATGGCCTTTCATGCTTCTTTGAGCGTTTCCTGACTATTTGCAGATTTCTGGGAGAAACATCTCACTCAGGCAGGACCTACACATTGAAATGTGCGTTCGCGCGTATCAAAAAGTCATTCAGAGCCTCTTTGTCGCCATTCGACTCATCAATACTACCCGAAGGCGTGAGCCTTATTTGGCGACACTTCCTCCTTTGCTGCTTGAGATGCCTAGATCCTGCCTCTGTCTTGTTATAAGCGTAACAAGCGCCGGAAGCACTAACCTGTCTGAAAGTCAGTTTTCACCGGCTTTGAGCTGGCCGGCCCCGGATTGCTTAAACTCCGTTACAAACTGTTCAAAAGTGTTTAAGGAAGGCATCCTTCGTTTTAACCTGCTAACCTCACTCGATCGCACTGTGACTCAAAAAAGAGGCACCGCACCGCCCGCAGCGGTGGGTGCGATCAGGCGTACCTGTCCCTACTACGAACGCTTCATTTAGGGGCTTTGTTACCGCTCAAGTCGCCGCAGCAGTCATACTCTGCGATGTCATGGCTGAGGTGGCAGTAGCGGTGGTTGTGTTCTGCGCGGTCGGTGGAATGATGAAATCGTACTTCAGCAGAATTGCCTGACCCGCAGGGGAGGTGACGTAGTTGATCCAGCTCTGTGCCAGTTGAGCGTTCGACGAAGTGCTGACTACCCCGATTGGGTATTGGGCTAGGACGTTCACGCTGTCAGGGATCGCGATTGTTTGCACCTTACTCTGGTACGCAGCTGGCACGTCAGATTTGTATACAATACCGGCATCGGCCTGTCCAAGCGCAACCTTGGCTACGACGTCGTTGACGTTGGTTTCCTCTGACACAACGTTTGCTAGGACGCTGGTATTAAAGCCGGAACCGTAGGTTGAGTTATTAGACGCTTTTGAGAGCATTTGCAGCGTGTAATTCCCGACGGGGACGGAACTGTTCGCGATATCAAGTTTTACTCCTGACTTCGCGAGGTCGCTCAGGCTGGTGATGTTTGCGGGGTTCGCTGTCGGGACGATGATGGCTAACTTGTTCTCCGTGAAAATCACAACGCTTGAGTTGTTCATCAACCCTGCGTCCTGCACGGACTTCATGTTCTTTTGATCGGCAGACGCGAAAACGTCCGCAATGGCCCCTTGTTTTATTTGGGTTGCCAGAACTTGGCTACCAGCATAATTGGTTGAGACAGTGACCCCCGAGTTATTAGCTTCAAAGGCCTGAGCTGTCTCATTAAATGCGCCAGAAAGCGATGCAGCCGCGTAGACGGTGAGCGTCTTGCTTTGCGTAGTCGTAGTCGTGCAGCCACACGTGGTAACGATCAGCGCGCTCACGAGTGCGCAAAGCAACATGGGTACTAACTTCTTGCTATTCATAAGATCCTCCACAGTTGAATTTTGTCAACTAGGTTCAGTTTGCGGAAAATAGCTTTATACGGTCGGTCGAGGTGCCACAGCGCAAGGATTATGTCGAGCCATCTTCCACTTGGTCGGAAATATGATGCTTTCAAACATATTTAAGCGTTATTATTGGTCAGTACTAACGTTTAAGGCCCCGTTCTGCAAGGACATCGATCGTTGAGTAAGATGGCGTTTGATCTGTTTCATTCAAACCTACCGCGCTGCTCTCGGACCTAAGCTCAAAAAGGGCAATGTGTTATCAGATCGCTTGTAAAAACGGCTGGCCATATGTTTTTATAGCAATAAGCTGTTCGCTTGTAATTAGCCGTGAGTTTGAAGCTCGAAGTTCTTACGGAGTTCTTTCGACTTTGTAGCGGGTGGCCTCTACAATGAAGGGAGCGCAAAACTTCTAGAAAGTCGAAGTTGCGGCCGAGCATTCCTGAAAAGCTCGCGCGAGAGAGACTTATGCAGTCTTTGAAAGAATCCCGCGATACTGTATCATCTTCCCGCACTAGAAAAGCCCACTTGCCTCGGACGTTGAGCAGAACTGTTTGGTTCCTGATCGTTTTTCTATTGTTTGCTGTAGTCGTAACATTTGTCGGCCTGCCTATCTTGGCCCTCTTTTGGTACGGGACTCCCTCTGGCTTTCTCAACTCCTTTTCGAGCGATATAGTCGTGGAGGCGCTCAAGCTAAGCTTGGTGACTACACTAACGACACTGCTGGTTGTCATCACATTTGGCACCCCAGTAGCGTACTTTAACGCGCGCAACAGCTACCGCGGCAAGAGAATAATAGAGACTTTGATCGATCTTCCAATTGTCCTCCCACCTGCCGTAGCAGGCATCGCGCTCCTACTGGCATTTGGTAGACGAGGATTGCTTGGTCAGTACTTCGACATCCTGGGAATAAACATCGCCTTTACTACAACCGCTGTCGTGCTAGCACAAATATTCGTGTCGTCTCCTTTCTATATCCGGCAAGCAACAACGAGTTTCGAAGATGTCGACCCTGAATATGAGCGGGCAGCCCGCACACTAGGAGCATCAAGCGCAGCAACCTTTTTCCGTGTGACGGCGCCGATTGCATTGAACGGCCTCGTTTCTGGAGCACTCATGACGTGGGCGCGCGCTCTCGGCGAATTTGGCGCAACTATCCTGTTTGCAGGCAATTTTCAGGGCGTAACCCAAACGATGCCGCTTGCTATATATACTGCCCTGGACAGTAACTTGGATGCCGCGGTTTACCTCGCAATTATTCTCGTTCTAATATCATTTGCAGTGATCATCACCGTCAAAGTGCTCACCTTGAGGGAGAAAGGCGCTGCCAAAGATGAAAAATCCATTCCCGATCGAGGCCCGCCACCAGCTGACAATTAGCACTTATTCTGACGAGAACCTAGAGACTGCGAGAGCAGCTTTTTGAATCATTCGACGCTGCTCAGTGACATTCATTGATGGGGCGCTTCACCAGATCTGACGTAATAACTCGCTCCTGCGCACGATGTGCACATGCCGCCTTCAACCAAATAATCAGGCACCATCTCTTTGCATACTGGACATTGCACGGCCTGCCATGCCGCCTTTTGAGGGACCGATACTTTGACCCGCTCCCACGACAGAATATTTCGCCCAGCCTGCAGAATCTCGTCATAAACCAGATCTTTTTCATCAACGCGCTTGTAACGCGGATCGTTCGTGTACCAGAGATCAAGTGTTGGGTACTGCCGGACCTTCGTCGCGTCAACATAGACGCGAATCCCATCGGCACGATCTTCGGTAGAGAATCTGTTTAACGTAATAGAGAACTTGCCGGTGTCTATTATGCGTAGTTGCTTATTGCCTATAGTAGCGCTGGTAACGACTTGCACGGCATCGGGCGCACATTTCGGTGTCTCAGCCACCGCGTACAACTTTTCATCTGGATTCGCCCCAAGTTTTTCTAAAGCTAAATCGACCATGAACACGCCTATAAGCAAACCAGGGGGGGCAAACCCGTGAAATGAAACACACCGTCGTATGTATTCCCTGACTCTCTCTTCCGTTCCGTAGTTGTCCATCAACGTTTCAAGTTTGTCAACTGTGATACTCATGGTGGATCCTCGCCTGATTACACGCAAATACGATGTTTTCCGTTGATTATAACGATACTTTTATATTTTCTGTTGCCAACATATAAACAGAGTGGTATTATAATAAAGCAATATCGCTAACGGCGCAAGGGTTCGCAGTGTCTACCACGCTCACGCTCGAAAAAAAGTCGGTTTCTCGTCTTTCGCTCATAACCAGAAGAGTACAATCTGGCGGTAGAATTGCGAATTGAGGTGCAAATATGAGTTCTGAAGCACAAGAAGGCCAAACTAGCAATAAAATTACCTGTACGGACGTAACGTGCCCTGTG
>JBEKIR010000019.1:0-20155 GCA_050011655.1 Halobacteriota archaeon
GCGAACCCGGAAAAGTTCGAACCGCCGCCAACGCACCCGATCATGATGTCTGGATTTTCATCTGCCTTCTTGAGCTGAGCAACGGTCTCTTCTCCAATAATGGTCTGGTGAAGCAGAACGTGCTCCAGTACTGACCCCAGCGAGTACTTGGTCTGTGCAGAGGCCAAACTTGTTTCAGCTGCCTCGCTTATGGCAAGCCCAAGAGAACCTGGATGATCAGGAGATTTGGCGAGTGCTTGTCGTCCGCTTTGCGTCAAAGTTGACGGCGAAGGGATGACTTCAGCCCCATAAAGTCGCATGAGCGTTTTTCTTGCAGGCTTTTGATCGTAGCTCACCCTGACCATAAACACCTTGCACGACAGGTCAAAAATTGAACACCCGAGCGCCAGAGCGGTGCCCCACTGCCCGGCACCAGTCTCCGTCACGAGGCCCTCGGTGCCATCAATCTTGTTGTAGTACGCCTGGGCAATAGCCGTGTTGGGCTTGTGCGATCCTGCAAACGAAACGTCTTCCCTCTTGTAATAAATTCGGGCAGGCGTTTTTAGATAGTCCTCAAGCCTCTTCGCTCTGTAAAGCGGCGTAGGCCGCCCGACTCTCAAATACGCTTCAAGAACCTCATCTGGGATATCGATGTACCGGCTGGTCGACACTTCCTGTTTGACCAACGAACTCGAAAACAGCGCAAGCATTTCGTCGAGTGTCGCGGGCTCTTGCGTGTGCGGGTTCAACGGAGGAGGCAGCTTTACCGGCAGATCAGACTGAATATTGTACCAGCTTCTAGGCATCTCATCTTCGTCTAACAGAATCTTTGACTCGCTCATGTTTATCACAATGTACTTTATTATACTCTAAAGGTATTATCTATACTCTAAGATATACTCGTATCTTATATACTTTGCGCGGTAATCCTGAGCGTAAGGCGCATACCGCGTTACAAGCAGCACAGGTTCCACATTCCAGTATATAACTATAAAAACGTACAATGCGCAGTGACCAGCATGTTTAAGGACCGCATACAAGCAGGACACGTACTTGCTGACCTGTTGGCGCGATACGAAGGTCAAAGCGCAGTGGTCTTAGCAATTCCGCGCGGCGGCGTTCAAGTCGCATTTCCTGTCGCTGTGCGCATGCGCGCTCCACTCGATTTAGTAATACCGCGGAAGCTGCCGATTCCATCTAATGCCGAAGCGGGGTTTGGGGCTATCACCGCCGACGGTTCCCGAGCTCTAAACGACGACCTTATCACCTATCTGGGATTGACGGACACCGAAGTCAATGAGATTGCAACGCAGGTGCTGGCGGAAGTAAAGCGCCGCGAAAAAAGATACCGAGGCGACAGGCCTTTCCCCGAGTTGACGGATCGCATCGCGATAGTCGTCGACGATGGACTAGCTACCGGGTACACGGCACTTGCGGCGATAAATTACGTGAAAAAAAGAAAACCCAAACGGGTGATTTTGGCGGTGCCGGTTGCTTCGAAAGGCGCTGAAATGCTCGTCAGATCTCAGGTCGACCAATACATTTGTCCGTTAACGAGTGATAGGCCGTGGTTTGCCGTGGCAAGCTTTTATGAACGATTCTACGATTTGACCGACGAAGAGGTGCTAACGTGCATCAAAAAGTACGAACTTGTCGCCGAAGGGTGGTAAGGACTCCTACTCGTGCTTGATGATGACTGTCGCCTCGCGCAATTCGATTACGTCGGCCGCGACACCTTCTACGGCGCGCTCCTTTTTGATAACAAAATCTTCCGGCTCGAGTTGGAGCCCACCAATTGTCACTGATCCCTTCCCGATTTGATCTGCGATCTCCTGAGCGGGTGTTTCGCGTATGAGCTGCGCGATGTATTTCGCTTCCCGCTTAAAACGTGGGCCTAGTGAGCCGAGATTGGGCCTGATTTCAGTGACCATTTCGTGGATATCTGGTTCTCCTCGTTTGTAGGTTATGTCGGCGTTGAGCGCATTGTCGATATCTGGTGCTCCATCCGCAATATCAAAGTCCGTGTAGACGTAAACGCCCTCAATTCGGGCGTTCAGTGCAATGCGCTGTTCAGATTTCCACCGCCTAACGCTGCTAATTATTTCTTTGATCAGCTCGCCCGTGTGCCGCGCTTCTTGTACCGCTGAGGCGGATGCCGCAATAACGACGCTTTCGGAAGCGGCGCTGGTAGTGACTTCCGGTTCCCCTGCAATACTTTCCTGCAATTTTATGTTAAACTCAGGCCACAGCTGCAGGTGAACGCTTTCCTCGCCCGGGTTGAGGTGCGAAAACAACTCTTCTGTAAAGAAGGGGCAAAAGGGCGCTAGTAGCTTCGCTGTCGTATCAAGGGCGAGATGCAAAGCGGCAACGCTGTAACGGTCTCGTTCATATAGTCTACCTTTGGCGGCCTCTACGTAATGGTCCGCCAACGTGTTCCACACGAACGATCGGATATCCTTAAGAGCCTCGTCAAAGCTAAAATGCTCCATGCTCGAGGTGACTGATTTTACTAGACCGGCAAGCTCATAGATTAGCCAGATTTCAGTCGAATTTTTGGGCCCATAAACGACTGGTTCCACGCCTTGGCTTAGGTGTATCATCGCGAACCTAAAAACGTTCCACAGCTTCGTCAAAAAGCGTGCAGAAGCCGTGAGATCTTTTGTGTTGTACGGGACGTCGGATCCGATTGAGCCGCCGATTGCCGCCCATTGTCGAACAGCATCGGTTCCATACTGCTCCATTACGCTCTCCGGAGCGATGATATTTCCGAGCGACTTGCTCATTTTTTGGCCGTCTTCACCGAGTACCATTCCGTTGACGACGACGCACTCCCAGGGTTTGCTCCCCACCAGGGCGTCAGATCGCAGTATGGAATAAAACGCCCAGGTCCTAATGATATCGTGACCCTGGGGGCGCAATTGAGTGGGAAAATGCTCTTGATACGCGGCGTCGGGCCAGCCTGCGACGTTTAAAGCAGAGATCGACGAGTCCATCCACGTGTCGAGCACGTCATATTCAGGCGTAAAGCTTGAAGAGCCGCACGCACACTCATTTCTCGGGGCTTCCTCAGTGGGATCCAACGGTAACCAGCGTTCGTCGGCAACGAGAACGCGTCCGCACTGGTCACAGTACCATGCCGGGATAGGCGTGGCGAAAACGCGCTGACGCGAGATGCACCAGTCCCATTCGACGCTTTCTGTCCAATTCTTTAGCCGGTAAAACGCGTACGGCGGGATCCACTGAATTTCAGCCGCGCGCTGGAGAACGACGTCCTTATCGATCTTGACAAACCACTGGTTCTCTGAAAGAATCTCGATCGGAGTCCCACATCTGTCGTGAATCCCGACGTTCTGCTCGACTCGTTCCTGTTTCGTCACGAGCTTGTTTTCAAGCAGATCTCCAATGATGCGCTCTCTCGCTTCGCTGATACTTACCCCGTTGTACTTAGAATCGGTGACGCGGCCATCTTTGCCAATGACTTTTTTCAGCGGTAAGTTGTGCTTCTTCCACCATCGCACGTCCTGTTTGTCACCAAACGTACAGATCATCACAGCTCCCGTGCCAAAAGCAGGATCGACCGCTTCGTCCCCTATAACCGGTACTTCTTCGCCGTAGAGCGGCGTTCGAATACTCTTGCCGATCAGACGCTCGTGCCGTTCATCGTACGGGTTTACTGCGACGGCGACGCAGGCACCCAAGAGCTCGGGACGCGTAGTTGCGATCTGCACCGATTCTGCGTCGCTCCCTTTGAAAACGATATAATAGAGAATCGTTGACCTCGTATCATAATTTACCTCAGCAAACGCGATGGCCGTTTCACATCGAGGACACCAGTTAACAGGGTGGTCGCTCTTGTAAATCCGGTCGTCGCGGTACATTCGCACGAACGATTTCTGCGTCTTCTCAAAGTACGTCGGGTTCATAGTAACGAACTCTTGCGACCAGTCTATTGAAAAAGCGAGCCGCTGCATCGTCCCTTTCATCAGAGCAATGTTCTCTCGCGTCAAGCTTTCACAAAGTCCTCTGAACTCGGGGCGGGGGATCTGGTTTTTTGTTACGTTGTAGGTAGTTTCGACTTTGACTTCCGTCGGCAGTCCGTGACAATCCCATCCCTGAGGAAACATCACGTCGAAGCCCTTCATGCGCTTGTATCGTGCTATAAAATCGATATAGCACCAGTTGAGGGCGTTTCCTAAATGAAAATTACCCGTCGGATACGGCGGAGGAGTGTCGATTATGAAACGGTCTGCGCGAGGCTCTCCGCGATACCTATACATTTCCGCGTTCCACATTGTGAGCCATTTCGACTCGATGTACTGGTGCTCGTAGTTCTTCGGTATAGCCATACTCCCTCACACGTGTGGCTTCAGGCGGTTCACGGCTGATAACTTCTCGCCTTGTTCACTAATAACGTTGTTTGAAAGGGTTCCTATGCCGGTAATATCCACATCGACGGTATTGCCAGGTCTGAGTTGTCCCACGCCTGAGGGCGTGCCAGTAGCGATCACGTCTCCCACTTCGAGGGTCATGATGCGCGATATAAATCTGACGAGATAATCTACATCAAAAGCGAGGTCTCTTGTGTTTTGGCTCTGCCGCTGGCGGCCGTTGACACGTGTGACGATGTGCGCATTTCGAGGATCTAGTTCGGTTGCGATCAACGGTCCGAGAGGCGCAAACGTGTCAAAGCTTTTCGAGCGCGTCCACTGACCGTCCAGAATCTGGAGGTCTCTGGCGGTCACGTCATTGAGGCACGTATAGCCAAGTACGACGCGGTTCGAATCCTCAACGTTTACGCATCTCTGGCCAATAACGACCGCCAGCTCGCCCTCGAAGTCCACCCTAGAACTAATGGCGGGATGCACGATGCTGTCTCCTGTGCCAATCACACTCGTGGAGGGTTTGAGAAATATAGTGGGCCGTTCCGGGACGCGGGTTCCAAGTTCTCGCGCGTGGTCGATGTAGTTCAAACCGACGCCCACAATCTTGCTAGGGCAAGCAGGCGCGAGCACTTGTAATTCAGACAATTCGTAGGTGCTCCCGTTGCCATCCACGCGCGTTCCTTCCACCGTCCCTAAAAACGTCTCATCGTGGAGCTTGAACCGACCGATCACAAATTCACCTTTCTGCCCGTCGCATCGTGCATGTATACCCCAAAATCGCTCTCTTGAAGCTGTACTCCTGCAAAAACGGGGCCATCCGAGCACACGCGCAGGCCTGATGGATCTATGCAGCAAGAACCACACAACCCGACGCCGCACTTAATGTATCGGTCCAAGCTGAACTGGCTTGGCACCCCGGCGACCGTTGCGTGATCTAACACTTTGCGCATCATCTTTTCAGGGCCGCACGAGACTATTTCGTTGTAGCCTTGAATCATATCCAGCAAATCGACAGTCGGGCCTTTGTGGCCAGCAGAGCCATCATCGGTGGTTATCCAGAGCGATCCACCACTCTTGAATCGCTCAGTGAATAGCAGCTCGTCCTCTGTTTTAGCGCCCAGAATGGTTATGACATTGTTTTTTAGCGCCTCAGCAAGTGGCGCCAGTGGGGCAGCGCCCACTCCTCCAGCCACGAGCAGCACAGGCGGCTTGGTCACGCGGAACCCATTGCCGAAAGGGCCTCTGATACCAAGTGTGGCACCGACGCCCAGCGCGCGCAACGCTGCCGTGGCATCACCAACTTTTCTTACGGTGATGCCGTTTGGGTACGACAGACTCATCGGTATCTCGTCGACGCCTCGAATCCACACCATGACGTACTGCCCAGGAATAAAACGAAAAGAGTGATCGAAAAATAAGGTCTTGACGTCTCTCGATTCAGTTTTGACGTCTGTAATTTCCACATTTCTTACATACATCGTCCATAAAAAGGGCGTCATCCGTATTTTAAGTTTCTCCCGACTCGTCCCGCCGCAGATTATCCGCTGCCCGACGTGCTCAGAACGTTCGAGTCACCTCCAAGCAACAATAACGCCCTGTCAACACAAGGGGAAAAACAGCCTAAAAAACCATGCGCACGCCCCTGCTTGGAGATGATGTACAAAGAAGTCTCGGAGCGGGAGGCGGCCGTCTGCAAGCAAGATGTCGCTTATTCGATTGAATAACGCGTAACAATACAGTTAAGTCCCTCAAAGGGCATCGATCATGCGAATAGGAGCTGCGACATGGAGCACAACGCTAAGGTCATCGGCTTCGGGGCGCTGAACTGCGACAGAATTTGCCAGGTTGATGATTTGGCATTACCCGGGCGAGAGATCGGCGTGGTTTCAGCCACCAGGCACCCAGGAGGCTCTGCAGCGAATACTATCGTCGGACTCGCTCGCCTAGGCGTCAAAACTGGATTTCTAGGAACGGTAGGGGATGATAGAGAAGGATTACAGTTGTTGGATGATTTGCGGCGGGAAGGCGTTGATGTGCACGGCATCACGATATCAGAGGGAGATACTGGCTCAGCGTTGATATTCGTCGATTCGCGCGGAGAAAGAGCTATCTACATCCTCCCAAGCGTAAACGATGCATTCTTCACTGCAAATCACGATTATGCTAAACAGGCCGAAATATTGCACGTCAGCTCTTTTATGGGCATTGATCAATTCCAAATGCAAATCGCGTACGTTCGCCACCTAAGCAGGTCGCGAACAAAAATATCGTTTAGCCCGGGTAGCATTTATGCGAAGCTCGGACTCGACCAATTAAAACCACTGATTGAACGTACTTTCACGCTTTTTCTCAACAAAGAAGAAGCGCAACACTTGACCGGATCAGCACGCGTTGAAGAAGCAGCGACTCTCCTGGAGTTGGGAGCAGACATCGTCGCCGTCACACTTGGCGAGGCTGGTTCTTACGTAGCAACGCGAAGCGAGAGCCTCTATGTCGCTCCATGCGCATCGCAGATAACTGACACCGTCGGGGCGGGAGACGCGTTCGCAGCAGGGTTCCTGTACGGCCAGCTGACTGGCAAAGACCTGCACGAGTCGGGTCTTTATGGCAACTTTATGGCGTCAAAATCCGTCGCGCAGCTTGGCGGGAGAAAGGGCCTTCTACGTGATCTTGGAGAGTTAAGCAGCTGATCAAATGCACGAAACGCGCAGTGCTGGGTGCGCCGGCGATGCGATTGTAGCAGCCAGACGTGGTTGAAAACGGCGCTCGGCAAGGAGCAGAGCGCCTTTTAACTTCGCATTCTTAAGAAAACCTAATGCTGCTTAGCTATTTTCCTACGGTTATTTCGATCGCCGAGACGTTTGTGTTACCGGTCTCGGTGCTAAGACTCTCAGTCGAGGTCTCTATTTTTTTCGTCGTGACGTCTGAGAGGAACCGGTTTATAGAAATCTGTTCCACGTCAACTGCCCGCGAAATAGCTCTCCCCCGAGCTTTAATCAAGACCTCGTCGGCTCCGTTGTTAAACTGCGTTACCACGGCTAGCACGTAATTCATTACAGGTTTGTTGCCTACGTAGATTATGTTGTCGTCTGTCATACTGTGCCTCCCTTGAGGATCTAACAGACACAAAAGCATTATGATAGATAAAACTTTCTAACCAAATTCGGAACGCATCAACCAAAAAATGCTCAGATTGGCCACTATTCGACAAACGGCTTCATCTTTAGGGCGTCTTGTTCGAGCAGCGGTGATTCACAGATTATGGTGGCGTCGCAAGCGTTTTCTTGAAGCGCGCTGGCAAGTAGCCTGAACTGGGCGAGGTCTACGGGCAGATGCCTGCGCTCGTTTCCCTTCGAAAACTCAATCCCAGAGAAGTGGCTGTGGAGGTGACTGTGGTCACTAAACAGTGCCTGAAGGACGCGCGCGTAGTCCTCAACGCTATGCAAGCACCCATTGCACCGTGCGTGCAAATGCGCAAAATCAATAACGGGGCGTATGTCTGGCAGCTCTTCTTGCAGTCTCCGTAACTCGTCAACGGTTCCGAACTGACTTTGTCGGCCTAAGAGTTCGACCCCGAGCTGCGTCTGTCCAATGCCGCGATCCCGCATATAATCCAGCAAACCTACGCACGCGTCTTTGACTAACTCGTACGTCTCGTCTTTGGTATACTTCTTCGTATAATATGCCGAATGAAAAACGACGATTCGTGCTCCAAGCGCGTGACCTCTGTCAACGGACAGCCTTATGCGATTCTTACTGTCCTCGATGATCTGCGGATCTTCTGAAGCAAGGTTTATCATGTACGGAGCGTGGACGGAGAGATCGATCTTAGCCTTGCGCGCTACGTTGCCCACCTCTACGGCTGTTTCCTCTTTCATTGAAACACGCCTGACAAACTGAACTTCAAGCGCGTCAAGTCCAATACGAGATAAGTACTCGATGCCCTCTGCCGTACTCTGGCCTTTGAGCGCTAAGGGCACGCCTGCGATTCCGACCTTGATCATCGACGTATACACGCGCTGATCGTCTTTAACGCTGACGATATCTCCAAGCACCAGTGCTTTGAGGGCTGCCGAACTACTATCCAAACGAAAGTTAGAAGTTTGAAGAGCCCAAGTGTGTTGCTAGATACCATGGACGAAATTGATACGGCGGCAGAGAAACCCTTGCAGTTTAAAAAGATAAACGAGGTTTCAATGAGCTTTGGGACAATAATAATCAGCGTGCGAAGCACTGATGAGTCTCTCGATAAAGTGCGAGACACCACGTTCGAAATCTTGGGAAAGGTGCAAGGAAAAACCGCAGTAGAACACAATTACTAGACGGAGGCAACGCCTGTATTTGTGGCCGCGGCCGCTTATTTTGCAGCGACCTAGTCAAGGGGCTCACGCCGATGAAACCGACAACGAAAGCCGAGCTTGAAAAAACGCTGCGCGGAGTTAATGAATTGCATGCGTCGCTCGATGGCACCTTAGACCGATCGTTGACTGAACCCTATATCGATGCGAATCAGTACGTGAAACAATACAACCACTATCGCAATGAGTTATTTTCGCTGCTTCCAAACGAGGACGTTGCGGACATTCTGACTGAGATGTCTTTTTATGTATATACCGGCGACGACCGGACAGACGTCACAAACGTGAAACAGCTGCTAGTTGAAGTATACCTCAAAACCTCGCAACTGATGGCGTATCTCCAAAATCAGCTCGAACTCGATTGATGTCTAACGGCGCAGCAGCGAACGGCCTCTCCGTGATATCGACGCCGGGGTTGGGATTTGAACCCAAGCGATGCGTCCTCTAGAAAAGCCCAGCAGGCTTCTTTATGCAAGGCATCAACAGGTCTCGAGCCTGCCGCGTTGGGACTCGTAACCGATTAGTCCGCTCTGCCACCCCGGCACGTGCCGATACGCGTGATTCTTATATCAAAACTCCTATAAAGCTTATTGGATGCCAACAAAGGACCCCTGTGTCACCGTTTGTCTAAACGGGCGGGAAAACGTGGTCAACATTCCCGCTGGAGCAAACTATGAGCAACTGTTGCTTGAGCTCAAGCTGAATCCTGAAGAAGTCTTGATTTTCGTAGATAATGAGCCCGTACCATTCGATGCGCCGGTGCGACCCGGAACCGTCCGCGTGCTAAAAGTCGTGTCTGGTGGTTGATCAGTGCAGTTCGCGCTCTCAAGCCAGTTTCTACTTTTGTCCGCTTGGGCTGGGCGGATGCTATCTCGGAGTGCCGCGGGACATGGGCTTGCACACGAATGGGCCACGTCTTGCAGTTGTGTCTCACACGATCTCTGAGCGGGGGATCTGATCAAGCTTCACAGATTGATCACATTGTGAGAAAAACGGTAGAGCGGCAATCGCACCAATAATGCCGCGCCCTTGCAAAAGAACTTCCACGCCGGCTGCATCCGCTGCTTCCATAGCCGCTGAGAGTGATACCTCACCCGAGCGAGCGGCGTCGCCGTAACTTGAGAGGCTCTTAGCGCCAAATGAGTTTAGAACAGCCATGCCTGTTTGATCTGAAAGCGTGTAATCCTCTAAAAGTTCTTGAAACTTTTTTATGGGCTTGTTGGCGTTCAAACTAGCAAACTCTACGACCGTGGCCACGCAGTTTTTCGTCTTTGCTTTTACAGGATAGAGCTGCACGATAGCGTGGGACACATATCGAAGTGTCTTATTGTCGACCATTGCGGCTATATTGTTTACAAGCGACCACGTCGCACCTTCTTCCTTGGTGTCAGTATCGTCTACGCCAACGATGACACGCGACCGTTTCGGTAATGTGAGCGTCCCGCGACTCATTTTACTACCTCCTGCAGGCGTCAAATCATAGTCGATGACGTCGCGCGCTAGCGCCCGGCACATGGTAGCGCCCACGCCGCCGCCTCCGAGACCCGCGTACGTCACCTTCACGGCATCGTCGGACAGTTCGACCGATTCAATTCCCCCAGCGGAAACGGAAGCCCTGAGTTTTAGATTGGACGTACCCACTCTCAATAGATAACGCGTCGTACTTCCTACGGTCCGGCTTGAGATGATCAGCGGACTCGTTTGGGTATAGTGATAGCGCGCCCATGCGGCGCCCCCGTAGCAGTTGGTTACTTCAAGCAGCTCGACACAGTCTGTTCCTGCGATCGCGAGTATATCTTGATAGGGCACTATCCAGGGCAGCTGACTAAAATCAGGGGCAGCCATCAAAAGAACCTCAATCCTTCTTTGCGCCAAAACGATTTAAAGCTGTTCTTAACGCGTCCGCAACAGTAATGCTGGCTCTACGTGCGGCCGGACTCAGGCCTTCTCCAAATTCTCGGTCTGCAGGCTGAATCCCGATTACAAAAATGCCAGCGCTAGTTTCTGACTGAAGGTATTCCCCCAGCACCGCGAGCGAAGGTCGATGCGTTGTGATCTCGATACCTTCAAGCTCGCTCAGGTCAAAGACGCGAATTTCGCCGGGAACACCGCCGAAATCGGCTGCGTCTATGAGTATCACGCAAGCTGGCTTGAAGCGCTTGACGCGACCTGTGAAGTTCTCTGGGACTTCGTGACATTTCACCAGAGAGATCGATGGGTCATCAATGAGCGCGCCTAACCTATCGATAACAGTAAGTCCGACGCTATCGTCACGTCGAAGTTCGTTTCCAATGCCCAAGAGTGCGATCTTCGTGCCGGCGCACCTCTGGAGCCGATGAGTAACGTCATACTCAAAGCGATCTATCACGATTACACCTAGCGCAGCTGATCATGAAGTTTAATGACCGCTTGAACTACGAGCTTCGCATCTCGCTTCTTAAGGTCATAGTCGTGGCCCGCGAGGAACGTATCGATCGCGGTACGCCCCTGTTTGGTTACAAGTGCGCGTTGTTCTGCTATGCTTAAAAACAAAGGAAAGCTTCGTTCCATGTAGAAGATACTCCGCGCTAAGCCCAAGAGTGCGTCACTCGTTCCGGCATCGACGACGCGGGCCTGCACAAGCGAGTGCAAGGCGAACCGGATATTCACGAGCGGATCAGATACGGGCGCGAACGTAACTGGGTTGTATGCAACGGCGACTTCATCGTCCGCTTCGATACGGCCTTGCTTAAAGCAGGCGTAGATTTTCCCAACTCCTATCATCCCAAAGCCGTCAAGTTCCGAAGCACGCAACGCCCCCATGCTGGATCCACCAACGACGGTCACGCCTGACCGCACAGCGTCAATGATTTCCCGATGCGAAACAGCAGCGCGATTATAAAAAACCCCGTCAATCAAGCCGATGAGTCTTGCCCCCGCTTCAGCTGCGCGAGAAATATCCCCTCGCACGGCAGGAGCGCAACAGCGTGGTCGCTTGTCTATAGATGCCACTTCAGACCACGATAAGCTCGGGCCCGTGAATATTATGCACTCGTGCTTCGCCATTCTCTAGCGCGCTTTCCTTTTCGCTCTCGATCTAAAAAGTAGACCTCAAACCCGGGGATGATGACACGAACCGCCGGAATGCCGATGGCGCTCACCGTAATGTCAGAGACGATAACGCGGTCTGCCACGTCGCTCAGCCGCCCAAGTGTGAGCTTGATGTCACCGTCAATGGAGTCCGTCGCTGACGTTTCGATTGCGTCAAGCTCAATGGTCTTGCTTGGTTCTGCCAACCAGTGCTTGTTGAGCCTTTTCATCCTCTCATAGCCGATCAACCGAGCCATCGACTCTCGGTTGGTGTCTTCGCGCGCACCGTGTATCTGTGTGGCTCTCGACTGAGCTACTTCGGTAAGTGCTCGGAGAGCTGCGATTTGCGGATCAGTGTGGCTTCCGGCCCCCATGACCAACAGAGCCGCATCACGCATCTTTTCATCATCAGAGGCAGCAACAATCGCGGGAGTGCCCGTGTCAGTAGGCACCCACCAGAGCTGCACGCGGATATCTTGTGCTTCGAACTTCTTGATGATATCGCCTGCCGGACCGACACCCACATCGAGACCGATGCCTGGATTTCGGTTGATCTCGGCGATGCTCACCGCATCTCTTTCGACGACTTCCATGAGGCCGTGAAAGATCGCCTCTTCAATGACGTTGCCTGAGGCAAGGCCATTGGTGTTGCTGCGGAATAGCTGCCATCTGCCTTGGTGCGGCTTGTATGGGTGAAAAACGGCGTTTGCCGGGACGAGCACCTCCTCGTCGTTAAGAATGTCCCAGCTCGGATACCACTCGATTTTGGTATCTGAGGAAAGATGGCCTGGCAGTATAAGGTCGGCCGGGTTAAGGGCGTTGTTGTCAGCTGACAGGTTTTCATAGGAGTCGAACAACAGTTGCTGCTTGAAATTCTCGACTTCGGCAGAAAATCGTTCTACAGCCTCCATAATCACTGATACGCGCGCCTCCGATTCGGTAACACCCTTGCCGGCATAGACTGATATCGCGCCGTCTGCCGCTGAAGGCCTTATCGCAGAAAAAACGGGTAGACCAACGCGATCAAGTCCTGAAATATCGGCTACGCGGGTTATTCCGACCTCAGGTATCACCGACTTTATCCGCTCAAGGGTTTCTGCCGGCGGCATCACCCTGTGAGTGTCGACGCAATAGGTCTTTGGTGCAGTGTGCAGTTCGATCTTCCCTTTCATAATGCCTCGAATACGTGCCGCGATTCGCTATTTGTTTGTCGTAGAGAGCCTTAGAGCGTGAAGCCTCCCGTGTACGACATGCGTTACGGCCTAATAAATAGATCGATAGCTGGCATTGCCGCGTATTGCAACAAAAAAGGCTGAATTAACGCACTCGTGCGCTGCTGAGGATCCCCGCACGGAAGGCTTGACCAAAAAACACGGACCTTAGAGGTTCTCAGCCTCTTCATCGAGGTTTCCTTTGAACGTTCCGATGTTTTGCAGTATGTTGTACCAGCGACGAGAGACGGAGTACGTAAAATCCTCAAACACGATGTGATTGATCTCCTTAAGACTAGCGCCCTCAGCGATCGTAACAAACGTGTAATCAAAATCAGAAGAGTAGATCTTGAAAATGTCTCCCAAAGATCCCGTTATTTCGTGTGTCCCCCCCTCATTGTCTTTCGTCACGCGCGCCCAGCTGGGACCGAAACGGGGATGAATCCCTAGCAGTTTCCAGACGCTCTCTGGACCTTCGATGATGAAACTAAGTTTCTCCTTCGAACTAATCGACGTGTCCATCGCATTCCCTCTCGTTCGGCGTCAGCCGAAACGTTGGCTTTGGCTGTAGGTACCTTACGATTCGACTTTGAAAAACTTTGGGGTGTAGTTAGTCAGCACCAGACAAGACATTAGTTCAGCGCGCCTCGTGCCCGAAGCGCCCCATTGTCGATAGATAGAAGTAGCAAGAGGTAGAACTATGTTCGATGCCTTCAGAAGCAGAAAAGGACACTAGCGAACAAAATGAGGACGTTTACGAGCTTGTCTTACCACCAGGCATTCCAAGCAAGGTCATAATCGCGGCGTGCAAGGAGTTCAACACGGACGTTGTTTCAGCCTATGCCGATGTGGAAACTGGACTTGCTGACGTGACGTCTCGTGACCTTCTCGCTTTTAGAGCTGACAAGGAAACCATAGAAAAGATCCGCAAATTCGTCGTTGAAGAGACGAGAAAGTTCATCAACGAGTAACCGCGACGAACGCGAATCCCTTTTCAGCACTTAGGAAGGAATCAACCGCCTGGCTCATCAAAGCCTTCCATAGTCGCGTGAAGCAGCTCTCTTTTCTGATCAAGGCGTCTGCGGAACTCTTCGAGTGATTGCGCTTCTCTGTCTGCGGTTTCCATTTCTTTGCTCACAAGCTCTAGGTGCTGAGGATCATAATACAGATTCGTCGAGTCAATTAGCACCCAGGTTGAATCGCCAGCGACGCGGATCTCTTTCACTTTTCCGCGCGTATGTGTTCCCGCGTACTTAACGTGCGCACCAACACTAATCGCCTGATTCTTCATATCGTAAGCAATTACATCGCTCATTCCGTTTTTCCTCTCTACTTCTTAGTTCGTTTTATTCGTATTAATGCTTATGGAGCGTGCGTCAGCGATATTCGCGCAAGCTTGGCGGCAAGCTAGCTGCGTCCGGCTAAAGGAGGGCGAATGCGCGTATAGGAGAAGCGTCAGCCCGCTTCAGTCTCAACGGCGCACCAAAAAACAGCACTCGCTGTCCCGTCAAGAGCCGAAGATTGTCTGACAAGTTCTCGAAAATGACAATTCCATTCTGGAGGAGCTTTTTGTGCACTTCGTTTTTAGGTGAGCCCAGTAGATCAACGGACATGCTGTCGATTCCGACGGCTCTTACCTGCTTCTCTATCAGGCAATCAGCCATCGTATTATCGAGGCACGTGTAAAGGCGACTCGTCGAACCGCTGGCCGCCGGAGCGTTCGATCCTGTGTAGAAGAGGGCGATCTCACCGCTTTTTAGCGGGATTCCATTTTTCAAATCGTCGGGGCCAACGCGTGAACCAAGCACGTTGTCGGCTAGGTCGTACGTTAGCGCGCTGCCGCAAAACGTTTCGAGCGGCAGCTCGTCAACTGTTTTGCCGCGTTCGAGCAGATGGTAGGGCACATCGACGTGCGTTCCCGTGTGTACGCCCAAGATGATCCGCGTCGTATTCGCCCCGCCCTCTTTGATTGTGCTGAGCGGCTCGATTCGCGGGCTAGGATCTCCGGGATAGGTCGGCATTTCAGCCGATATAGGCAGGGACAGGTCTACAATTGTATGAGCATTTCGGCTCGATATTTGAGAGACTGCCATAGTATCGGACCAGGCTATGAGTTCACTCGCGTGTGCTCGGGCACTCAAGAAACACAAAAATGCAAAAAAAGAAAAAGAAGCTGGTTTTAAACCAGCCTCATCAACGGTGTATTTTCCGTCTGCGGTTCGACTCCTAGCTCTTTGGTGCTCTCCTCGTTCATGATGTCGATCATCGCCATAGCGGGGAAGATGATCGTTGACAATTCGACCGGACCATACAAGAGATAGTCGGCGCCGACAATACCACAGATCATGTTTGCACCGATACTACACGGTTCCCACACCTCTGGGACGGGCCGGTTCAGTGAGTGGCCGGTCTTTCTGTATCTGCGCAACCACGTCCACGCATCAGGGATGTTGTGTGGTCCGCCTCCGGTCGGGAACCCAAGCGTGCCCTTGAATGCGACCACCGATCGGATTGATTGTCCTGCGCCTGCGCCGAGTGAGAGCGAAGCGACATCGAGCAGCGGGCGCGTAATGCCGGAATCTTCACTGGACGTTAGGAGTCCCTGTTCCTGTCCTGTGCCGCCAACCGTAAGTATGTCGAGTCGGCCTCTCGGGCTCACGTCCGTCGGATTGAAGGCCAAAACGATGGCTGAGTCGACATCTGTTTGCTTTATGGCCTCCCACTCTTCTGGTAGCGCACTTGCGTTGACGGAGTTATAAACGGCGAGTTTTCCCGCGCCGATTTCATCCGCGTATTTTGCCGCGAACATGCGCACCGCCGGCACACTCGAATCGACCAGGAAAGCGATCCCAGGGGCGATATTCAGGTGCCAGTCGATGTACTTTTTCATCGCCTCTTCGGTCTCAGCGATCAACTGGTTCCAGTAGCCGAGCCCCGTCAGGTCCGACAGCTCAACCTGTGTGTTCCATTGCGTTTCGGCGAGTTCCTTGTCAATCTCACCTTTCTGGGCGTCTAAAACTGCCTTATGCTTGTCGTAGAACATCGAGCTGGCGAGCACGGTCGGATATTCACCGGGCTGACCGCCAACGTGAAAACCGCCTATCTCGAAAACGGTTTGCTTTTTATCGTATCTAAACATGCTATATGAGCCTCCTTACGTCGTCATTCACCCGAATAGCCTAAACAAGGTTGAGAGTTGCGTCAGCGTGTTGAGCACGAGGAATAGTATGATTCCTCCGATGAGGCCATAGGCGATGCCTATGTCCCTACCCACGCGCTGCCCGTACCGTTGCGCGACTTCGGCCATTGTAAACTCCAGTCGCTCTTCGATCGAGTCGAGTTTGTGCTGGAGATCTCGGTAGTCTGCTTGGTCTACAATCACCTGTGGGAATTGCTTTGGCATATTCTCACACCTCACTTTAGGAAGTAGTAGAGCAATGGCAATCCGGCGATGAGGCACGCGCCCGCGAACCCCAGCGCAAACCCGAGTATCGAGCTGCCCCCGTACCCGGAGTCAAGTTTGAGGGTTCGCGTGGTAAGTAGCGCACGATACCTTATGTCGTTCATCAATGCGTCTAATGATGCCATGCTCGGCGCCAGGGGTTTAGCTATGCCCTGGTCGAATTCAATGGCTGTTGTGGGCTCGGCCGCTTCGCCGGCTGGTGCCTGTTCTCCGCCGCCTCCGCCAAAACGTTCTGCTGCCATTTTTCACCTCAAGCTAGGGCTAGTAACCCCAAGATTCCGATAGAAATGAGCAACCCTATCACAATCCCCTCGATCTTGCCAGCATAGACGCCGGCGGCGTACTTGTTTAAGTTGCCGATGGTCTTCATGTGGAACTGCAAATGCTGCACGCGGGATTGTAAGGCCGCTATTTCTGCTGCCATAGGGGCCTCTACAATGGCCTCCTCGGTTTCTTTTTCCTTTATCTCAACGACGACCGGAGGTTCCGGATAGGCTCCAGGATCTCGTCCTATCAGCTCTTTTACTTTCGCGGATATCGCGCTGACATCCTCGTTGTTAATCATGCTGATGAATTCGACCTGTTTTTGGAACCTCTCAAGATGCTCTTCGTTTAGGTTTTCTATGAACGGGATTGCTCCACTTGCATCGATTATGCGTCCTTCCTTCACGCCGTTCTTATACAGTGCCTCAAGAGATTGACCGGTCACGTGGCCCATGATTTCTGAGCCGCAAAGGATCAGAAACCGAATATTCGGGTTTGAGATGATGTTCACGATCACTTTCTCAAGGCCGATATTCTCGGTCTTTGCCGTGCCTTCAATCGCTGCTCCGATGTCTGTAAACACTTTGCCGAAGTGCGACCCTAAGGTCACCACACAGACAGGGCTCTCTGGATCGCCAAAGAAGAAATCTCCCTTGGTCACTGGCCAGTTAGGTGCTGGGGCGGTTTTTTCTGCCACGGCTACATCCCCCCTCTGACGCGAAGGATGATGGTCACGAGCGCGAGGAAAATCATGGCGACGGTGAACCCATAGAACGCGTTGGTCCACATGCCTGCCCAGTAATGCGCCCGTTCTCTGCCCGGATACGTCTCGATGAGCGGCTTGTTCGCGGCAAGCGAGTTCACCACGCCATCGGCAATGGCGTCATACTCCTCGATTTGAGCCGCAACGGGCTCCAAGGAATAGAAGACGAGGTCGTCCCGCACCTTCGCTATGACAAACTCCTCAACATCCATCTGCAAGCCGACGTCAGAAGACATGTCAACGAATTTCATGCGACTTCCTCCTCCTTCGGTAACAGACCGGTCGACAGCATCGCCGCCGCATCCTGTTTCGTGTCCGCAAAGAACCGGAGGTAGTAGATCATCCAGCCGAAGATCGCGATAATCATCGTGGGCACTGCAGCCTGAACGCCGTTGATCGCACCCGAAGCGATTCCTGCGACGAGCATGGCGATGAATCCCGTCGACAACGCGAGATTGAGCGTTCGCTTTTGTCTCTCGTCGGGCCCAAGGCAGGCGTTAAACGGATGGAGCATTGCCATCCCGCCGACGATGAACACTGCGATGATGAACCCTGGCGCGACCACATACTTCATGATCACGTCGAACGCGAAGCCACCAGCGATCGCAGTACTGAAACCCAGAATGATCAGGGACGCTGCCATTGCGATTTCCGTCATCGACCTTTCCATTATGGCGATGTTCATCTTGATGACGCGCCGCGCCATGACACCGTTCACGAGGCCGATAATCGCCGCTAGAATCAGCGCGATTATAGGAGCTGCCCAATGGACGCCGTAGTTCAGTGCCACTGCCAGCCCGAGCAACACGGCCACTTGGCCGGCTCCGATCGACAGCATGCCTATTGAGGGCACGCCCGTGCCTAGGCCGTAGCTTGCCACTCGTCTGACGGCGTCTGCGCCCCAGAAGACAGCGAGTACGGCCCCGAGTGCGGCAAAGAACGAAAACCACGCCGTATTAGTCATACTGTTCAGGTAGTTGGCGAGGTAAATACCGATAAGGCCGCCAACAACACCGATCGCAAGGAGCTGTCGTGGTGATCTTTCACCTTCAACCATATCAGATCCCTCCTGGTAGCATTACGACTATAAGCAGCGCAAATAGCCCACCAACTGCCGATACAACGAGACTCGCTGCGATGGACTTCGGCAACCGCCTGAACTTCGGATCGTGGAATCCTTCGATCGTCCCGCCGATGTTGTACGACGCCATCACGCAGTTGAGGAAGAATATCCCAATCGCAAAGGCCGCAGCGAGCGAGACGTAGTATGGAGCCGGATAGCCGCCAAATGTCCCGTTGAATCCTGATATCCCTGCGTACGATGCAGCGAGCGCGAAGTACACGAGTGCGCCGCCGACACCGGCGAGGAATGCGCCTATGATGCCGCTAATAAAGCTGACCATCGGTGATCCGTGGCCCTCGGTGCCGCGCGATACGTACAGGTCCTGACGCCATTTTGAGATGGGGTCGTATTTCACTTTAGCCGATGCGAGCGGCACGCCGGCACCGTAAACGTACATGACGTTCGCGATGAAGGCCAAGATCGAGATCATCAGCGCTGCGCTTACACCCCCCATGACGATGGTATACGCAAAATTCCCGCCACTCGAAGCATAGGCAGAGCCTGCCCCGATGAGCCCCGTGAGACCTGAAGCGGCAGCAAGCATCGTCGTGCCGGTTCCTACGCCGGTTGCCTGCGACATAGCCGCGGGAGCACCACCGACGGGGATAAAGTGAACGCCTGCTCCGATCAGAATCCCGCCGAGTATTATCCATACCCAGTATAAAAGACTAAACATCGTGCATCACTCCTCTACCTCTTCCTTGTACGTTCCGTATCGCTGCCGCGAGTAGCGTTCCAGGTACGTGTTCATGATAACGAAGATCACGACGATTATCACGCCAGCGAGTGCTGACCACCAGCTCGTTACCACGACTTCTTTCCAGAAGTGCAGGTAAACGACGAGGCCAAATCCCAGTCCTGTCAGTGGTCCTCCGAATTTGGAACAGAACCACGCGCAGTCTATGGAATTCCTGAGGCCAGATTCGGCTTTGCGCACGACGCTGCCCGAGTGTGCGGCGTTCACGCCGGAGCCATACGGCCTGTCTTGGTAGTACCGATCGGTTCCAAGGTGGACGTCCCCCACTGCGGAACCTACGCCTCCAAGAGCGATCCCCCAAATAAATGCAAGCACGACAAAGGGGAACGGACTAAAGTGTTGTGCTATTAGCACCCACGTCAACAATAAGACGCTAAAATTCGCTACAAAGCCGTGTGCCATCAACACGGGCGTATGCGTTCGCAGGACGTCCAAATAGATTGGCTGCCCAAATCGCGATTGACTTGCCAGTCTGCCCATGTAGGACGTCGTCGCATAAACGCCGTGTATCAACGCGGTAATGAAAGCACCGGCTACAAGAGCGAAGAAGACGCCGATCAGACCGCTGTTACCAGTCACAGACAAGACTGCTAAAGCGGTTGACGCTCCGATTGCTGCGTAGAACGGATAAGAAGCGGGTTCACCAGAGATGGCCTTGTTATAGAGCCTGTGCAGATAGCCCATTTGTGGGGCCAGCTGTACTTGCGAATTCGGGTTACTCTGTGAACCGACATCGGATTCGAGATCCTCTGCCACGCCAGCAATCAGGGCCGCAGCGCCAACAAG
>JBEKIR010000020.1:0-18422 GCA_050011655.1 Halobacteriota archaeon
CTCACTGGCGAGGTCGATCATATAGATATCGTGATCAACAAGAAGCGTGCCCACCTTCTTGTTCTCGGTGAAGCGCCGAATCAGACTCGTCGCCAGCGCCCGCTGCTCAACATCGAGATGTGCGCTCGGCTCATCAAGCATGAAAAGGTCTGCATCGCGGCTCAGGCACGCTGCGATGGCTACCCGTTGGAGTTCGCCGCCGCTCAAATTGTCAACAGAGCGCTCTAGTATGTGTTCGAGCTGCAGCGGTCTGAGGATTTCAGTTCGGTAGTAGCTCGTGTCGTAGGAGTCGGTGATCGCTCTTAGCAGAGAGCCGACGTTTTCTCCTGAATTGTCTTTTCCCGTGACATATTGTGGTTTGTAAGAAGTCTTAACTTCCACGTCGACCTTTCCTTCGTCCGGTTCGATAACCCCTGCGAGCAACTTTACGAATGTCGTTTTTCCGGTGCCATTAGCGCCCATTATGCCAATTACACCTTTTGTAAGCTCACCGCCTTTTGCCTCAAACGTGAAGGAATCGTAGCTCTTTTTGAGATGTTCGACGTGCGCCAGGATGCGCACATCCGTGTCGACGCGCGGCGCGTGGAGCTCAAATTTGATCGGATCGGTTCTAATTCGAACGTTCTCTTCTCGAAGATACCCCTTAAGGTATTCATTAATGCCGACTCTAACTCCTTTCGGGTTGGTAATGACTCCATATGCTCCAGGTTCGCCAAAGGCGATATAAACGATATCTGCAAGCAAATCAAGTATCGCGAGATCGTGCTCAATGACTAAAACGTTCTTTTGCTTTGCAAGCTCCCGGATCGTTCGTGCGATCTTGACGCGCTGATAAATATCAAGATACGGTGTCAGTTCGTCGAAAAAGTAGAAATCGGCATCTCGAGCGATGGTGGCTGCAATAGCCAGGCGTTGCAGTTCACCGCCACTCAAATGTCTTACCTCGCGCTCTTTGACGTCCTGAAGCTCAAGTTGATCGAACAGTTCGCGACTTATGCCGCGTTCGTCGGCTTTGTCTATGAGGTCAGCGACCTTGCCTGCGTACGCGCGAGGGATAAGGTCAACGTACTGCGGTTTGCTAGCAGTTCGCAGCGTGCCTTCGTACACGCTCTTTAGATAATCGTGCAGCTCGGTTCCCGAGTAGTGCTCCAAGACTTCTTCCTCGCTGATGTGGTCTTGGCCAAAATTTGGCTTGATCTCGCCAGAGAGAATGTTGGTTATCGTCGTCTTGCCTATCCCATTTGGTCCTAGGATGCCAGTTACGCGGCCAGCTCGCGGAATCGCAAGTCCGTAAAGAGCAAAACCGTTGACGCCGTAACGATGGGTGGGCTGCTCTAGTTCCTCAGGCAAACTGACGATCGCTATCGCACCAAATGGACATTTTTTGATGCAAATACCGCACCCTACGCAAAGCTCTTCTGAAATGACGGGTTTGCCGTCGGGCCCAATGATTATCGTTTCGTCGCCTGTTCGCACCCGAGGACAAAAACGCACGCACTCTGTGCCGCATTTTTTGCTGCGGCAGCTCTCCTTTTTTAGCACCGCTATTCTCATCGTCGTAAGACCGCTCCACTCGTCGTGCCTAGGCTGGGCTATTCAACAATATCGTCCAGCTGACAAACCAGAAAGCGAACGTCATAAACACTAGGAAAAACCAATCCGTAAAACGATATTCTTTCGTGTCAATCTTAATGCGAGGCAGGGCGAGCCTCTGGGCATACACCACTACCAGAAGTATCAAGATGCCGTAAGCGGGCAGATAGAACGAGAAGACCCCCCCGGCAATACCGAGCAGCGACGAAAGTAACGTCTTTTTGATGCCTTCGACGTGCTTTGTTTGCTCTCCTTGTTCTTGCTTTTCATCGGTTCTCGTCGGACTTTTTTTTTCAGCCTTTTGCGCGGCACCTTTTTTTTCAGGTTTCGGGGCAGGCTTTTCTTTAGTTTTTGCCATGCTTCGACTTCAACTAAGCCTCAACTGTGTTTATATGTTTTGCGGCTTTGTTAGTGCGCTGCACGCGTGCTCAAGTCACACGTAACTCAGCGTCAGTGATTCGCACCCCCGAGGGGGTGAGGACTCGTGCAACAGACGCGTCACAGGATCATAGGTTTTATTCGGTTTACCGACCATATAGTAGCAGTTCGTTCACTAACGACACACGTGCTAGAGGCGATCGCTTGAAGAACGTAATGACAAGCGTTGACGTTGCAGCCCTTTTACCAGAGTTGGACGTGCTTATCGGGGCGAGACTGGAAAAAGCCTATCAGCTCTCGCCCGCAGAGATTCGATTGAAGCTCGCGACGCGAAATGGAAAATACGATTTGGTAATCGAAGCAGGAAAGCGATTGCACCTGACGAGTAATCCTGCTTTAGCACCCGCCGTGCCCCCCAGTTTCCCGATGCTGCTGAGAAAGGAGCTTAAAGGCGGAAGGATTGCCACTATTGCGCAATACGATTTCGACCGCATCGTAGAGATACACTTTGTACGGAGCGACGACGAACGCTACCTGATCTGCGAGCTCTTTTCTAAAGGCAACGTGATCCTTACCGATACATCCAAGCGCATTATTTTGCCGCTGCGAGGCGTGAGGTCCGCCGCCAGGCAGGTTGTACGGGGGCAACACTATGAATATCCGGCAACACAACTCAACCCTGTCGGCATTTCGTACGACGAGTTTGAAACAGCGATCGCGTCAATCTCGCGCGACGTCGTTAGAACACTCGCCACGCGGTTCAATATGGGGGGCTTGTATGCTGAAGAAGTATGCTTACGAGCTCACGTAGCGAAAGACAAAACGAGCGTCACTTCAGACGAAACTCAGATGCTCTACGCAGCGCTCAGAGCCGTCTTCGATCCAGTGCGCTCAAGTAAGCTGAAGCCCCATATCGTTTGTGACGACGACTCGGGGCCGATCGACGTCCTTCCGTTTGAGGTGTCGCAGTTTGAGCGATTCGAGAAACGCTATTTCGCAGGTTTCAATCAGGCCCTTGACGTCTACTACGGCCTAGAAGTTAAAAAACCAGAAACCACGTCGGCGACGCAAGCGCGACTTGAGAAGATCATCGACAGGCAGAAGGAGGCAATTCAACAATTTAAAAGCCAAGAGCGTGAAAATCACTTCAAAGGAGATCTGCTGTTCGAAAAGTATCAAGAGGTCGACCGATTATTAAAAGCGGTGCGACAGGCCCGAAAATCGAAAACGTGGGATGACGTAGGTCGCGTTCTCGGCTCTTTGTCGTTCGTAGAGCAGGTCGATCAACGCACCGGCACCGTGACGATAAGCGTTGAAGGCGTCACAGTCGACGTCGCCGTAGACAAGGATGTCCCTCAAAACGCGCAAAAGTACTATGAAAAAGCGAAGGTAATGAAAGCAAAGGCCGAGGGCGCGGAGCGGGCACTGGCGCGCTCAATAACAACAATGGATCAAGAGAGAGCGTCGGCAGGAAAACAGCTAGGGTCCGATAGACGTCGCCCGAAGAAAAAGAAAACTCGTTGGTTCGAGCGGTATCGATGGTTTTTTTCGACTGATGGCTTCTTGGTACTTGGCGGAAGAGATGCGGAAACAAACGAAGAATTGGTGAAGAAATACTTGGAACCGCGCGACCTGTTTCTCCACGCCGATGTCCACGGAGCCCCTGCGGTGATCGTGAAATCTCAAGGCAAGGAAATACCCGAACCCACGTTGCGCGAGGCAGCTCAATTTGCTGTGTCGTACTCATCTATTTGGAAGCAAGGTCTGGACTCCGGTCGATGTTACTGGGTGTATCCGAGCCAGGTTTCGAAAACCCCAGAATCTGGAGAGTACGTGCCCAAAGGCGCTTTTATTATTCGAGGCGAGCGACATTATATGGAATCGCAAGCGCGGCTTGCCATAGGCCTCCACGAAGACAGGATCGTAGGGGGACCCGTGTCGGCCATAACCCGTGTGGCGCAACTAGCTGTCGTGCTGGAGCCGGGCAAATACAATCAGAGTGATGTCGCAAAGATGATATCGCGAGAGCTTCTCGCTAGAGCACGAGAAGATGAAAGGAAGGGCCTGCGAGCCGTTGTTACGGTGAATCAAATAGCCAAGTTTCTGCCGTCCGGGTACTCTGAAATACGCGCGTTTGAACGAGAACAACGCTAGCGCAGGGGTGTCTCCTGGCGACTCATCTAAGCTCTAAATGCTATCGAAAAGCGCAGATAGATATATAAAATGAGGGCACCAACACGACATCGCAAGCGGCTATTTATACGATGAAATGCTTGATCGATACGGCTTTTGAGTTACGAGCAGACCACCTATATCGATGAATGATGACAGGATTGCGGGACTGTGTGATCCTGAAAGAGGTATGTGAGCATGGCGAAACCAATCTTTGTGAAATTTGACGTCCCCGACGAAATCGAAAGCAAGGCGTTAGAAGCCCTCGAAAGTGCGCGTGATACGGGTAAAATAAAAAAGGGCACCAACGAGGTTACCAAGGCGATCGAACGGGGCATTGTTCAACTCGTGTTAATTAGCACAGACGTGCAGCCAGAGGAAATCGTAGCGCATATCCCACCACTTTGCGACGAGAAGGGCATATCGTACGTCTATGTAAAAAGACAGACTGATCTCGGCGCCGCGTCAGGGCTAGACGTCGGATCAGCGGCGGCCGCAATTGTCGATGCTGGAAAGAGCAAGGCTCTCGTCGATGAAGTCGTCGGGCAGCTCAAAACGATTCGCTCAGGCTCAACTTAGTACCAATCCTGGAGGACGTGGCGGTGGCAGAATACAACGATGCGACGCCTGCAGAAATAATCGAAATAGTAGGAAACACGGGGATGCACGGAGAGGCGAAACAGGTTAAGTGCCGTATCCTCGAAGGCTCGAACAAGGGACGAATAATCACGCGCAATTGTGTTGGCCCTGTCCAAATGGGCGACATTCTCATGCTTCGCGAGACGGCGCACGAGGCTAAGAAACTCATGACGCGGTGAGATCATGGAAAAGCGGACGTGCTCTTTCTGTGGAGGCGCCATCGAACTTGGAACAGGGAAGATGTTCGTCAAACGTGACGGAACGGTGTACCATTTTTGCTCGTCCAAGTGTGAAAAGAACTTCAGATTGGGGCGTATTGCGCGACGCGTCGCTTGGACAGAGCCCGGTCGATTGGCGCGTAAGAGAGCGTGAAAGGGGTCTAGATGGCGTCCGAGGACCACATTGAACGCACTTTCGTGATGATCAAGCCGGACGGGGTTCAAAGAAGGCTCGTGGGCAAGATTGTTGCGCGACTCGAGCAAAAAGGTCTGGAACTTCGAGCGCTAAAACTCAAGAACCTAGATATCGAGACGGCACGAAAGCACTACGCAGAACATAGGGACAAGCCTTTTTACGACCACTTGGTTTACTACATCACTTCGGGACCAATCATCGTGATGGCGGTCGAGGGATTCAACGCCGTGCGAGCGGTGCGCCAACTCGTCGGAGCGACGAATCCTATTGAAGCGGTGCCAGGCAGCTTACGGGGGGATTTTTGCCTCGACCCCGTGAGGAACTTGGTTCATGCCGCTGACTCACCAGAGGCTGCTTCACGCGAGTTGTCGTTGCACTTTGGCGCTGAAGATTACGTGAGCGAAGTGCGGGTTGGGGAGCTCAACGATTAGCTCTCCTAGCACATTGCCATAAGATGCCTCGGATTTTTATAGACCAAGAAAAGTGCGACGGCATTGGAAAATGTGCCCGCGTTTGTCCGAAAGGCGAGCTGATCTACGGTACGGCAATGGTCAACGGCAAGCGAAAGTGTATCGTTAAGGATCCCCGTTACTGTCTGGGGTGCACGAATTGCATTGGAAGTTGTCCCAAGCGCGCCATCCGAATCGACTTCTCGGCACCAAGAAGCACTAGTACTCGTCGCAGATCTTGAGAAAGTTTAGCAGAAGGGTATTGCCCGCCTCGGTGTGGGCTACTTCCGGATGCCATTGCACCCCATAGATAGGTTTAGACGGGTGCTTCATCGCTTCTATTTCGCATATCGCTGAACGGGCGAGTTTCACAAAATTATCTGGCAAGCGACTTACCTCGTCGGCGTGTGACGCCCACGCATTTATTGTTGGCCCCATGCCTAGCAGTATGTCGTCAGGCTCGATGATCTCAACTGTGACGTGAGCATATCCTCCCGACGCGCCTCTGCGGACGGCACCGCCAAACGTCTCGGCTATCAGCTGATGGCCCAAGCAAATCCCTAGAATCGGCAGCCCGATCTCTCGTACGTACTGCTTGCAATTCCCGATGCGGTCCATTGTCGGGCCGCCGCTCAAGATTAAGCCATCGGGACTCCGCTGGAGCACCTCGTCAGCGCTAAGCGTATTCTTCACGAGCTCGCATCGGGTGCCTAGGTCCCGAACCGCGCGATGAATCAAGTGGGCAAATTGTCCGTAATTGTTGATTACCAAAACCGACGTCAAAAGTTCACCGAGGGTCGCTCAAAAAAAGAAAGTTCACGCTTTCTTCGCGGTGTACACGCGCCACGTGGTTCCGTGAGAATAGCTCCATTTCTCAATGACGATGTCGTCGGCATTATCGATCAGCATGCTAATATTCGTACCGACTTCGTTGGGACTCAGGCCTAGTTCTCGCGCTATTGATTTGCTTTTGAAAAAGTGTTTGCCTCGTGTAACCCCTTTTTTCAAATAGCTCAGTATCTTTCTTTGGTTGTCGTTAGGACCAGACATCTTGATCTCCCATGTACAGTGACTGCTTTTGCTATATATACGCTCTTACTTAGACGTTTTCGAGCGTTCCTGCGCCTGATGCGACCCCATAAGCGTAGCATCATGCGTAGTTAGACAAAAAGTGTTGGCCTCTCTCAAGGGGAATGGCATCGATCCCGAGGTGGGCGTGAATGAGATGCGCAAACTTCTTTGCAAACCCGTGGCAGGTGTAGACCACTTCAGGGTTGCATCGATCAACGAAGCGTAAGAGGTCTTGAAAATCTGCGTGGTCTGATAGTGCAAATGCGTAGTCTACACCTCTAAAGTACTTGAAACCGCGGCTAGTCGCCCAACCGGAGACTGCAAGCGTGCGCTTTTTCCCACGGAGCGGTCTGTCCTGTCCTTGGGGGGTTGAGCGCCCTGACGTGATGAGCACAAACGGTTCTCGCGATTCTGCGACTGAAGCTGCGTCGAACAGTTGATCACGAAAATCGTAACCAAAGCTCCTCAGCGCGTCATTAATCTGATATATACCGCTGTCGACAAAAGGGGCGTGATCGCGAAGTAGGTATGTAAGCTCTTGCGCCTTTCCGAAAGGATAAGCGAGTACGATCACCGATTCGTCGTTCTCAATGCACGAAGCGACACATTGTCGAATCTGCGCGGCGACTTCCTTCATTTCGGGAAAGACGTACTCCTCGCTTCCGAATGTGGATTCGATGATCAAAACGTCGGCATCGACTGGCTGCGCACCCTGTGAAAAAAACTTTTGTTTGGTGCAGAAGTCGCCGGTGTAGAGGATACTTCGGTCACCCTCCAGGAAAAACATGCGCGAGCCAATAACGTGACCCGCGTCGAGTGGCAACACACTTGCGTGGCTCAATATGTCTGCTGTCGCGCGTTTCCTTAGCTTTAGTAGTTTCTGCGTGACATCAGACATGACGACGCTTTTGCCGTCGCAGCGAGTAGGAAGGTGGTCAGAGTGCCCGTGTGAAACCAAATTGATTTCTTCTGGGGAGTACGTTCTCGGGTCGAGTCTGAATTTTGTTCCGTCTGCAAAAGTGACGGATATTCCGTTTTTCTGATAGATCATAAGGGCTGCGTGCTCAGGCTTCCCCGCAGATATGCGGCTACGGCAAATTACCTTCGCCGCTCAGTCCGTGCTGTATTTCCAAGTTCATTTCGATGAGAATCTCAAAGATCTTTTTTACTGAACCCGCGTCAATGTTTCGTTCGGTAGCCATGTCGACGGCTCTATTCAGCACTCGTTCGTGCTGTTTCTCATCGTCAATCCGGGTGAAACCGTCCGCCCTTTTCGCGTGTAAGACCTGCGACGCCAGGTCTGTGCGTCGTGCTATCAGTTCAACGATTTCCGCATCGATGACTGCTATTTGACCTCGCACGTTTTCTAGCATCCGGCTTGACTTTATATGCCTCGTATTACAAGAAGCTTGGCTCTTTGTCGTTGCTCGATGGTCAAAACGTTTCTATCTGCGCTCCTTTATTCGACGTCTCAGTCTCAATAATAGATCCCTCGAACGGTTCCCACGCCTGTTTGACGGTCCGCAAAGATGATCGATCCACAAGAGCTATGTATGCTGGTCCTGTTCCGGAAAGGGTTGCGGCTTGCGCTCCGGCAGCTAGCGCGGACAGTATGGGTTCTGGACTGAATCCAAACGCGGCGCAGTATAACACGCCGTTTAACACCGTAGCCTTCTCATACTCACCATCGAGAGCCAAATGATACGCCGTATCGACCCACGGTGCGAGCAGTCTTGCCCGCGAGACGTCCGCCTTCGCTGAATACGCTTTGCTTCGCGGGACGTATACTAGTACGGCGGCGTTTATTTCAACGCGCTTTAGAAGCACGTCGTGCTCGTTGTCCGTGAAGACGAGCCCTCCGAAAAATGAGGCACACGCATCATCGAACGCCCCTGTAACTGTGACACCAGCCCTTCGTGCTGCGAGGACGCCAAGTTTGACGATGTCGAGCGGTTCCAATTCAACGTCAAGGGCTTCGACCAGTGCGAGCACCGCTGCGTTCGCTGCTGCGCTGCTGCTCTTTAGACCACTTGCGATCGGTATTTCGCTTCTCGTCACAATGTGGACGCCGGATCTTGGGGCGTATCGTTCGACAACCAATCGCCCACACTCTGCGATCAGCGAGGTATCGGCAGAGGGATTATCGGCAATTTCGCACGTGATGCCGCTGTCAACGACCTCGACCTCAGCGTGAGTTTTCAGCCCGATGGCAAAAGCAGATCCCTTGAGCGTTGCGATCGCATTAATGACGGTACCGGCCCCGCATGCTGACGCTCGTATCATACTATGCTCACTGTTTTTACGTGGTATATAAACTTGCGAACGTCTAAACGGCTGCTTTTTTCGCACGTGGCGCATGGCAACGCCGGCGCGACGAACGTTGCTCTAGATACGCCCGATTCTCTGATGAGAACTTACCTCTCAATTTTGCTCTTGTGTAAGACTCGTATGTCACGCAGTTTTGTGATGGGGTAGTTGCCAGTGGCGTCTTTCTCGACGCTCTTGACCATATCCCATATCGTCAAAAGTGCAACGCTTACGCCCGTGAGCGCTTCCATCTCAGCTCCTGTCTTACCTTCCGATTTCACCTCAACGGTCGCGGTTATTGCTGTGTCGAGCACGGAATAATCTACTTTGACACTTGTCAGCGGGATCGAATGACAAAATGGGATGATAGAGGGCGTCTGCTTAGTCGCCAGCACAGCGGCAACTGTCGCGGTATTCAGTACATTCCCCTTTTCAATCGAGCCCTGCTTTATTGCGTCAACAGTTTCGGACTTAAGCTCAATGGTCCCTTCAGCTAACGCGCGCCTATAAGCGACTGGTTTGTTAGAGATATCCACTTGCTGTGCTTTACCGTTCTGAATATGCGTAAAGTGCATGCGTTACTCACCAACCGAGATAAAACTTTCATGTAGCTTAACAGCGTCCAAATAAAAAAGATTGATGATTGTTGATGAGGTAAAAACGCATCTTTTTCCAACATGCAAGGCCACGCGCAGGCTCGAGCCCACACCCACTTGCACTGCTTTCAAAGTTCTCCTCGGCCAAGAATAGCATAGTCCTGCCTATCCCGGTTGGCGGTTTGTCGCCGCGACACCGCCGGTAGGTTATTAGCGTCTGCGTTCTGGCAAGAATCTCAGCAGAGCACTTGACGCGGGCTGGGGCAAAGACGGGGCAAGGTATTTCTCAAGAAACTCGCAACGATGGTTTATGCCCATTATCAAGAGATTAGAAGGAAAACACGTGCTCGTTTTGCTGGCGTCAGAATTCGAGGACGCAGAGTTTCGCGATGTTGCAGGACCGCTGATGCTAGAAGGCGCGACTGTCACTGTAGCTAGTACTTCGCGAGACATCCTCAACGGAAAGCGCGGAGAAGTGGCTGTTATTCCCGATATGTTGGTTAGTGACGTCGAAGCAAGAAACTACACGGCGCTTTATATTCCCGGCGGGAGAGCACCGTCTAAAATCCGCGACGATCCAGACGTTCAAAAAGTCGTTAGAGAAGCTTATAACGGAGGACTCCGGATCGGCGCCGTTTGTCACGGGCCACAGGTGCTCATATCGGCTGGAATCGTGAGGAACAAGACTTTGACATCGCACCCGGCAGTGAGGGCAGAGTTGGAGCAAGCGGGAGCAAACTACACCGGCAGGCCAGTCGAGCGTGATGGCAGCATCACAACAGCAACCGATCCGCGTGCGATCGCGGAGTTCAACACCGCCTTCATTAGAGAGATTGCGTGCTGTGAGCTTTTTGGTCCTTGAACTCCGCGCACGAGTGCACAAAGGTTGATGAAAGGCCGGGGTACGATAGCGGGTGAACGTGGGAGTACGAGGCAAGGGTCTTCTCGACTTGTATGCCATCGCATCCGTCTGAAATGCCCGTTCCTTTTTGCAGCTTAAACGCAAACTCGAGTTTGTCGCTGAGATCTGTGAGTTCTGAGTAGTGAAATTCGTGCCCTCGAAACCTGGTCCCTTTGCGCCCGATGATGGTGTCGCGAATAGTTGTGCCCGCGACGTAGCCGATTATCCGTTTGTGGATCATGTTCGTTTTTGCGGGGATGACGCCCACCATTTTTGAGGTTCGTCCATTATACTCGAGCGATTCAGTGAGGTACATAAGTCCGCCGCATTCTGCAAAAATTGGCAGGCCCTCGTGAGCGCTTGAGGCGAGAGAATCTCGCATTGAGCGGTTTCGCTCCAGCTCGTGTGCGAACAGTTCCGGATATCCGCCGCCTAAATAGACACCGTGAACGGTCGGGATCTCTCTATCGCGCAAAGGACTAAAGAAGACAACATCAACGGCGTTTAAGAAAAACAAATCAAACAAGTCTTGATAATAAAAGTTAAAAGTTTCGTCGTACGCCACTCCGATGCGCACCTTTTCTCTGCTTGTTTGCCTCTCGTTCGACGGTGCAAACACTTTCGGCGTAACGCGCGGCATCGGGGGGGCGCTCTCTGCAATTTGAATCACCTTATCGACGTCAACGTGGCTGCGGATCATATCTTCGATGTTTTCCAGCTGTTTTCGAAAAGCACGGTCTCGAACAAGCCCTTCGGAGGCGGGCACGAGTCCTAAGTGGCGCATTGCCAGGTGCATCGAATCGTCACGCGGGATTTGTCCAATCACGTCGATGCTAGTGTAGTGCTCAATAGCCTCTTTCGCTTTGGCTGCGTGCGTCGCACTTCCTATGTTGTTTAGTATGACTCCTTTGATGTCAACTCGTCTGTCAAATGATCGGTAGCCTTGGACTAACGCTGCAGTACTTCTTGTGATGCTCCGCGCGTCAATGACCAAGATGACAGGTGAACGCAGAATCTTGGCGACTTGTGCCGTGCTGCCGATGTCACTTAAGCTTTCGAGACCCTCGTAAAGACCTCTAACACCCTCTATGATGCATATATCGGCACCGCGACTTGCGTGCGAAAAAACCTCAACGATAGCTTGCCTACTCATCAAGTAGCCATCGAGGTTGCGGGAAAAGCGCCCCGTGACCTCAGAATGGTAACTCGGGTCAATATAGTCTAAGCCCACTTTGAATGGCTGAACGGCTTGTCCCTCTTTGCTGAGAATGGACATCAGTCCTACGGCGATCGTCGTCTTTCCCGCTGAACTCCTATCAGCTGTGATGAGCACGCGGGGCACGTCGAGATTGCGTTGCTGCATTATCTATGAATATCTAGCATGTATTCTGGTGGTTCTCTTGGAACACCGCTCGCAACGTGTCGCCGAGTTCTGACGGGACGACGTGACTGACCCCCAGAGTCTTTGGATGTAGGTCGATCTCGACCGTGACGTGCGTATGACCCAGTTGTTTCAGGGGCAGCACCTGCCGAGGTCCGTTGGTGACGGAGAAGATGGTCTTCTGGCTAACGTTCTTCATCGGCACGGCGTGCGGAACGCCGAGCAGGACTACGAAGTCATAGTCGCTGTAACAGCTTTCGATTAAGGCTCCGGCATTGACGCCGGTTATGGGGTACTCGTCCAATCCGCCAGTGATGTGATCAATGGAGACGCCACTTTCTTTCAGGTCGTTCAGGATGTTTTCGGCGTGCTTTCGGAGTCGCGGCAAGCCAACGCCTGCATCGAGATTCGCAAAGGCCTTGAGGTATTCGTTCCCGAGTTCGCCGGCAACGGTTGAGACCGCGACGAGTATGTCTGCGAATTGATAGGCCGTCTCTTTTTTGGCGTTTAACACGACGACGCCTTTCTTATTGTGCTCTAAAAGCTCTAGCAGTTTCTTTGCAGTTACGTACTTGAGGTCGCCTCGAGACGGCGCTATATACTCCTTGCTTGCCACCCCTGAAATTTTTTCAAGATCTGTCGCCTTGATAAGCAGCTCTTTTTGCCGCTGGTATTCCGCGGGATCAAGCACCCCCGCATCGGCGGCTGCCTTGAGCGTCACAATGGCTCCGTACGTGTTGTCTCGGTATCCGGCGTGGATTTCTACCTCGATTGCCGGACACGGCGGGTTTGCCTCCAAGACGGCTTCATGGATGTTCTCACCAATTATCATGCTCGCGCAGGAGCCGATTACCCCGAGAAGGCTCGGATTGAACAGCTCGACAGCACGTCGGATGACTTTCGTGAGAATTTGGTCTCCCCCAAATACAAAGTTCGTCTCATCCATCGCCGTCGTGACCACTCGAATTCCATCCTCCTCAAGCAATCTGCTGTGTTTGAAGCAGCAGCCTGATGGTCCGTGTATTATCACCACGTCAGTTTCCAGGTCTCTCAGCGTATAGAGCGCGGCAACGATCGAACTCGGTCGAGGATGGATTATCTGCTCCGCGCCTGCGTTAGTTACGGGCACATTGGATGACATGCTACCTCCACATTTTCACACACGAAATGATGACGTCACGTTCTTTGGTCAGTGTAAGTGCCGCGCGCAGCGCGCCCTCTAAGTCGTTTGACCGGACAACGTTCGTCCGAGACGTGCGCATCTGATCGCCAACGACAACCACGTCGTCGAGGGCCGCGTCTTCAGTCAGCGGCGCGAGTGCTTCCGGAGCGATCCCGTCGCACACGTTTTTTGCCTCTGCTCCGATGATTAGGACAGCTTTATGATCAGCCTTTTTCAACGTCAACCCGTAATGTATTGCCCGTTTGATCGACGTTACTTCGAGGCCGGAATTTGAATTGTCGATGAGAAACCTCTTCTTGATTACTGCGGCAGACATCCTCCCCATGACTCCTTTGAAGTCAGCGAGTTTGTGTGCTATCACTTCGGGATCGAGCTTCGAACAGAGCGCTGCGGTCACAAAACAGAGCAGTGCATCCTCATAACTCGCGAGGTCATAGCATCCCGTGGGCGTGAAGCGCACCTCTCCAGAGACTCGACCGCCGTGAATTCTTGCCAAATCGCTGTATGCAATCGTTACTTCGTCAAGTCCTGCGTTCTCGTAGCGCACGGTTGCTCCTTCATCGCCGAAGGTGTTGAGACACCGAACCGGTTCTGCCAAGGATTCTGTCGCCGATGAGGTGACGAGGCAGGAATTTGCTTTCGCATTTGATAACATCTGCAGTTTGGCAAACGTCGATGTCTTGGTTTCTTGCGCAATGCCGTACTCAGGTGACAACGTGGTAAGGATATTCACGTCGGCAAGACCGGTTCCGCCAAGGGACACCTCGAAGATGCACACCTCTGGATCGAAGTCGAACTCTCTAACTAGGTCCAGCGCCGTTAGTATATTTGCAGGAGTTATGCTTAATTGCTTCTTGGCGACATATTTCCCGTTTTCGCGGATTTCGAGGCCGCGGCTCGTGAGCATGAGCAACTTGCGGTCAGAAAAAGCGACCCCTAAAAGGGATGCCGTGGTTGTTTTCCCCTTAACCCCAGTCACTTCAAAAACGAGCGCGTCTTGCAAGGTCTTGGTTTGCCGCGCGAGTTGACCCACGGCTTGGTGATGTGTCAGCACCGGAATGCCCAAAGCCTCTGCGCGCGCGGTGAGCACCGTGCGGGCGTGAACGGGTGCGATGACCACGTCGAAAGAGTCGATCGCGTCGGGCGCCGGTGAATCGTGATATATGTCGATTGCGACCGCGTCTGCGCCGATTTCGCGTAACTTTTTACAGATTTGCCGCCCGCCGTGAATCGTGTCCAAAACGGCTACGCTTTTGCCGTTGAAGTCCATTTGGGATTTATGCCTCTTTTAGCCTTTTGTGTGCCAAATCAGCGATACACGGGTCGATGCCGAGCGGCTCCGCGTAGACGACATCGACGCTTCTGTCGGCAAACGAATGCGTAGTTCGGCGTTGGCCGTCTGAAAGTCCGAGAATCTTAGGGATATCCTTCAACGTGTGGGTCCCGTGAGCGAGAAAGAGCGGAAGTACATAAAGCGTCGTAACGTCGGTTTCTGCAAAGCTTTCGATCCCTTCTTCAACAGTCGGACGATCCATGTTGAGGTAAGCAGTTTTTATGGTTGCCTCAGTCATTCTCTCAGCCAGCATAGCTGCTACAGTCTCTACGGTGCGCTTGTTATAGGTGAGCTTGCTCCCGTGACCCAGCACCAGTACCCCAAAGTTCTCTTGCATAATAGTCCCCCGTTCTCTGTGTGCGAATTGTTCTTCTGATATTTAATGATACAGCTCAACCTTGCGCAGCCGATCTTGCTCGCGTTCAACTCAGTTAGGTAAGCTTTTGGAGTGCGTCGGCTAGCTTCGGGAGGATCGTCATAGGGATACCGACAATCAGTTCATCTTCGCTCACTTTGGCGTATTTTCGCGAACCAGAGCATCCGAGCGTGAAGTTGATGCTATCTCTCATCAGAGGCGCAGCAACCGCATCGCCACACAGCGATTGAATGCCGGAGAAATCGGCGGTATTTCGTGAGTGTAGCTCGTACACGTTCGCCTGCGCGATCATCATCGCTTGGCGGGGGTTGACGACGAGCACCACAACGTCAGGCTCAAAGGGAGTTTCGCCCAGAGGCGCGTAAGCCGTTGCATAGGTCTTAAAATCGACGCCGGGAACCGCCTGCATAGTCTCGCCGGCGTGCTCGACTGAAGAGAAGCGCCCGAGTTTGTAGTAGAATTCGCCCGACTTGATGTTTTCCGGTATCTCGATCACGCCGAGCATTCCTGCGCCGCCTTTGCAGGCGTGCTGCTCGACGGTTGCGTAGAATCTCGAACCACCGCGCGCCTTTTGCACCATTTCGCAATGGCGCAGCACCTCGTTTGTGTGATTCAGTCCTTCTGGGATATTGGATTCAGTTCGAATGAGCTTGACCGCCACGGGTGAGCCTTTCAGTGCTAAAACACTCGTGAGCTTGTCAGACAGTGCAGCGTAGTCTAGACTCATACCATAATCATGAGCACGCGCACAGTAATAGTTTTCCAGGCACGGGCACTCTGAACGTGGCGGCTATCCCTGGGCAATCACGCCTGCTGCGCCATCGCCATCAGAGCCCTTACGCTTTCGGCTTGTATCGTTCCGGCTAATCGGTCGCCTTGCGAACAAGCTGCGCCACGGATTCCAATGATGTCAGCGCCAACGTGCTTTAATACAGGGATCTCTGGCAGTTTGATGGACCCTGCGAGGGCAACGTCCAGATTTCGTGTGTGCCCCTCTTCGACAAACTGTTTGCAGGCGGCTTCGTCCATGAAATCAAAAATGCCCTCCCCATCCTTGACAAAGGTATCGACCATCACGACGTCACAGCCTGCAGCGCGTGCTACGTCGGGCAGCAAAAATGGATCGAGTGTTGATGCCCGACGAAAGTCTGCATATCCCGCGAGAACGACCTTCGTCTGCGTGTCGTATTCCTTCACCGTTCTCGTGACGTGCTGCATCAAAAAAATGGCGTCATCTCGGGTTTTGGATCCCTTCAGCCCAACTTTGATATAGTTCGCGCCGGAAACAGCTGCGCCCAGTGCGGCTAGCGACGCGGAACCGGGAAGATGCGGAAAATCACCAATCGTTGCGCTCACTTCTATCGAGTGCGGCACAAGGCTCCGAATCCGTCGTATAACCCAAGGAAAGTTAGCTCCGAGTGACCCTTCGATCGGGTTCTTGACATCGATGATATCGGCGCCGCCATTCACTGCCTCTATCGCCTCAAATTCGTCTTTTGGACTGATTAATACCTTCATACGCAAAGGCGAGATGAGATTGGTTGCATATATAACTTTTGAGTGATTGGCGACGAGTACGCTGATGCAAAACGCGCTCGAGCAATATTTTATAAAAATATAAAAATAAAATTCTCTTGAGATCCTTTTGCACAAATCTCCATAAAAATAATTCTAATCATTCTCCGTGTTTTCTCAGCACAAGCTTAATAAACTATGAAATTGATGGTTAGGTAAACCCGGGGTACGCTCCATGCTAGGTGAAACATACAGCTTGTCATCGGTTTTCGATCGAGCTGTATTCAGCTATTTTTCAGTCTAGTCTTCAGCATACAGAGTCGTTCGTATGGCAGCTAACCCCGCGGAGGGATAGAAATGCCAAAATTTGAAGACAAAGTCGATCTATACAACGACAGAGGTCAAAAGGTAGGTTCCAACATACCGATCGAGGCTCTCAGCCCGTTGGTGAACCCGGCTATCAAGAAGATTATCAACCTCACCCTGCGAACGGTGGCTGTTAATCTTGAGGGTATCCAAAACGCGCTAATGACCGGTAAAATGGGCGGCAAGGGTAGACAGATACTCGGTCGCGAGTTGAACCTGGACCTAGTGGGCAACGCCGACGCCCTTGCGAAGAAGGTCAAGGACCTTGTGATGGTAAGTGCGGGCGACGACACGGTCGTCAAGCCCCTTGGCGGCGGAAAGCAGCTTATGGTTCAGATACCGACAGCACGCCTTGAAGCCGGAGCCACGTATGTCGCGGGAACTACTGCAACGAGCAGCGCACTAACGGAGGCGATTATCGACATGTTCAAGGTGGACATGTTCCAAGCGCCGATGGTTAAGGCGGCCATTTGGGGAGAGTACCCCCAGACACTCGACAACGTGGGCGGTATGGTGAAATCCATGCTCGAGACCCCGCAGAAAGATGAAGGGTACGGTTACTCACTGCGAAATGTGGCGGTTAACCACGTTGCAGCCGCGACCGGCAAGCGGACGATGAACGCGTCTGCGCTGTCATCGATATTTGAGCAGGCGGGCGTCTGGGAGATGGGCGACGCTATTGGCTGGAACGAGCGTTTGCAGCTCTGCGGACTTGCGATGCAGGGGTTAAACGCGAACAACGTGCTCTACTCTCTCGTCAAAGAGAACGGGCAAGAGGGCACTATCGGCTCTGTAGTTGCTTCGACCGTTGAAAAGGCAAAAGCAGCAGGCGTCATTAAGGACGATGCGACCTGGCCTTCTGGCTTTAAGGCGATGAAGACTGACGACGTCCCAGCTTGGAACGGCTATTGCGCCGCCGGCACACTCGCCGCGACCATCGTGAACTGTGGTGCGGCCCGAGGGGCGCAAGCGGTTTCGTCAACGCTGTTGTACGCAAACGACCTGATCGAGCACGAAACGGGACTCCCGGGATGTGACTTCGGTAAGGTTATGGGTACAGCTGTCGGGTTCTCGTTCTTCAGCCACTCGATCTACGGCGGCGGCGGACCCGGTGTGTTCAATGGAAACCACATCGTGACGAGACACTCCAAGGGCTTTGCGATTCCGTGCGTTGCTGCAGCAGTGGCGATTGACGCGGGGACGCAGATGTTCTCAATAGAGGCGACGTCAAAAATCATCGGTATAGTGTACGGCGAGATACCAGAATTCAAAGACCCGATAACTGCTGTTGCCAAGGCAGCGGAGGGAATGTAATACGCAAATTGCGCGGAGGTTTACGATACACAATGGATACGGACGTACCTGACACGAGCATTCCTGTTCAAATAGAGATATTCACCGAACGACTACTCAGCCCCGAGACGGTTGAGCGGTTAGTCACAGAGTTTGCCAAGATCGAAGGAATCACGCGCTTGATCTTGCACGGACCCCGGATCGCTCCCGCTGTTCCAGAAGGGCCAGCTAGGGGAACACCGAACGTGCACGCAGCGCGCAGACACATTCAAGTGGGGGAGCAGGACGTAGAGCTCGGGGTACAGGTCGGTAGGGTTTGGCTTGAACTCGAGGATGAGGACGTGATCGAACAGGTCGAAGAAGCGTGCAGAAGGATTCTTCCGTGTGGCTTCCAAATTAACCGCGGCTTGTATATCCGAACGCGTCCGACGCAGACTGATTACGCAAAATGGGGC
>JBEKIR010000021.1:0-17852 GCA_050011655.1 Halobacteriota archaeon
CGTGCGTGGCGCAGCCGAAGGTCCTTTCGACATGCACGAAGGGATGAACCGCTTCTTGAAAGACATCGGAATCACTTTCCGAAGAGATCAAGACACCCACCGGCCGAGGGTAAACAAAATGGCTTCTAAGTTGGACCGCCAACAACGCGAAGACGGAGAATACTACTATCCGGAGTAGCGCTCCGCCTTTCGGAGCGGAGGGTTTTTCGTAAGCACATGGCACTGCCAAACGACCTTTACGATTTGAACACGCCAGCAGCCATCCTGTTGAGAGTCCTACTCTTCGCAGCCGTCACCGTCATCGCGGCCAGGGTGATTGAGACGTTTCTGGATCGGTACCTGCGCCAAGCATCGATAAGACTGAGAGTAAGCGCAACTAAATACATCGCTCTTCGACGGCTTATTATCGCGGCAGTCTACGTAACCGGTCTCATCATAGTAATCGAGTCGACCCCGCAGCTGCAGTCGCTGTCGATCGCTGTTTTTGCCAGCGTCAGCATTATCGGTATCATCATCGGAATCGCCGCCCAGAGCACCCTTTCGAATATCATCGCAGGTATCGCTATTGTTATATTCAAGCCATTTGGAGTAGGTGATTTCATTACCGTGCGCGGAGAATCCGGCTTTGTAGAGGATATCACGTTCAGACATACGGCTATTCGCCTGCTCGATGCACACATGATCATGCCGAATTCAGCAATTACGAGCGAGGTAGTTTTCAACCACTCTGACTCTAACATAGCAGCTCGAATAGATATTCGCATTTCCTATGACTCAGACTTGCGCCTCGCAAAGCAGATCATTCGACACGAAGCGGAAAAAGCAACAGCGATCAACCAACAAACAATTGAAGTGATTGTATCAAAAACAGATGAAGAAGGCGTCACGTTCTCGCTCGTCTTCAGGTTAGAAGAGTCACCCTTCAATTGCGTAAGCGACCTGCGCGAAGCTATCATTCATCGGCTTTTAAGCGAGCATCTGACTATCAGGTAACCTCTATTCGATCGAAAAGCCGTTTTTGTCGTCCGACGCGATGATCCTTCGGTTGAGGGGCCAAGGAAACGTGATTCTAAGTTTCACAAAAGCAATAAATAGATAATCACCGCTGCAATAGCACCGGCCAAAGTCGCTAAGAGATTGACCGAGCTGTTGGTCAAATACTGCCGCCGTTCTAATACCGCTCCCAAAACGCTATCAAAGTTGACTCCGAAAAAACCGCCGAGAATGACGGGAACCGCCATGTTAGAAGCTCCAATTCCAAGAACAACACCGATAATCGCTATCGCTCCAGCTCCAGCCAAAGCGGAGTACTCTCCCAGCGTCGTTATCCCACCATCGGTGCCGTGCGGTACCCGCCGCAGGTCAGTGATCAACCGCGGCAGCTTTTTGTGGGTCTGTCCGATCTCGCTCGCGAGGGTATCACCCGTAGCCGTCGCTACGGCACCAATATACGCGACGACAAGCAGAGCGTTGCCCGTTATCCCGAACGCGATAGCACAAACAAGCGCTACAAGTCCATTGCCGAAGACATTCCTGTACCCCCGCGCGCCACCCCCCGCTTGCGCAATGCCGATAGCCCGTTTGTAATCGTACTTGTACTTCGTAAAAACTCCGCCAATAACGAAGAACGAGAGGATGAGCACGAACCACCGAAAGTCCGTGAAAGAGACTATAAGGAGGCCCATTAGAATGCCGCTGAGAACTCCTGAGACGTCTGCCAATCTGACCCTCCCGAGAGCATAGCCGAGGAGAATCATGAAGAGAAGGGTCAAGAGAAGTCGCAGGACCGGCACGGAGTAGTCGAACCCGACGAAGAGCCACATGGCAAAACCGATGCCGAGTGGCACGACCACATTCTCTTCCACGTCGTGCAAAATGCTCCTCAATAGTGCGCCTACAAGTGCGCCGATCATAGCAACAAAAAGCAAGAAGTCCGCCGAAGTGTTCACGTTTGTAAACATGGCAGCAGCCCCCCCAACCAGAAAACCAAAAAAACCGCCTGAAAGTATGAAAATCAAACTGCTGGTTAAACCGCCGTACGATTCGAAGAGCACAGCCAGAACTTCAGCCAACGTTACAATTATGATAACGTCGCTCACTATATACAGTGGTAAACTAGAGACTACGCTAAAAATGCACAACGCCGTCAAAGATAACGTCAGAGCGAGCGGCTTGATAAGCACTTCAGATTTTCGATCCGGCACCGTTGCGAGCAGCAGGAAAACGTGCATCTTGGGGTTAATGAGAACAATCAACAAGGACAAAAACAAAAAGAAGAAAAGCGATCCTATGCTCCCCAAAAACGGAACAACCAGGGCGACCAACCCAAAACTCGCGCGAAGTGTCAGTCTGCGTGCTTCAACAATGTTCACGCTAACTCCCTTTTAGTTCACGTTGGAAGTACTTTACGTTTGCGACGGTTAGTGAGAGTGCAAACACGAGAGAGGACAAAAGATGATTTCGAACCTTTACGAACGACGACTTTTCGATCAGATTCGAGAAGTGCCACGACACGTGGTACTCGTCATTGCCGAAAAGGATCTTGATACCGTCGACGCGTACAAGAGAATCAGCGCCTTCGCCTCGTGGTGCAACGAGATTGGCATAAGTCGAGTAACCGTCTACATCAACATGCTGCGCCTTGGTGAAGAGGTAAATCAAAGACTGCGGTCGCAGATCGTCCAAAGGATTACTGACTGTCTTCAATCTACGTCGGTAACCGCCACTATCTACTCGCCTGACGCCCCAGAAACCATTAGCCGCGAGGAGACCCCTGCTGTGAGCATCTCGATCGGATACGGAGGTAAGAAAGAGCTAGTCCAAGCCATCCGGTCGATAGCGCAAGAGGTCAAGGACAAGGAGCTGCACGCCGATGAGATATCCGAGGACACTATTAGCGCGCACCTCATCTTCAAGGAAGAGCCTGAACTCGTGATAAGAACGGGCGAGAATCGTTTGACCGATTTCTTGATATGGCAAGCGGTTTATTCCGAGTTATACTTCACCGAAGTCAACTGGGCGAATTTTAGAAGAATGGATTTGCTCAGGGCCATCCGGGACTATCAGAAAAGACAACGACGCCACGGGCTGTGATTACGCGACGGGTCTATCTTTCGCGCACATCCGATTTCGTCGGGTCGACGGTGACCACCACTCGAACGGGGAGCAGTCTGCATGAACCTCCAACTTGACTGCTCTACAACTGAGAATCAACGTAAACAGTATGAATTTCGCAATCAAAGTGCTGACTTCGACCAGATTTGCGGTCGCTATCATATGCCTGATTATACTCGTCTCGGTTGTTGGTACACTTTACCCTGGAGGCGACGTAGTTTTTGGAAGCCCCTGGTTTCTGGCTCTTATTGGAATACTTGCGATATCAACCGCTCTCTGCAGTCTGACGAGGATCGTTCCCTTGTGGCGCGACTTAAGACGGCCTCAAGTAGAGGTAAGCGATCACTTCATGCAGGCGCTCCCGTACTGCGTGCGCCTTTCAGGCGTCACTCTTACCCAAGTCAGAGACAGTCTGAGCGGGTACGTTATCCGTGAAACAAGGACCGGGGGTACAACCTTTTTGTTGGCTCAGAAGGGGAGGGTTGGGAGATTCGGACCTCACATCGCGCATTTTGGAGTGTTAATACTCTTGCTTGGGGTCGCCATTGGAGCCGCCTATGGAAATGCAAACCCGTACAACAACAAAATTGCAGTCATTCCAGAGGGTGGTTCGCTGCAAGTTGCTGGCTTTGCCTTGCGGCTCGACGATTTTAGCCTCAGCTATTACGATAACGGTGCCGTACGCGACTATAAGGCCACGGTAACCGTGCTAGATGGAAACCTTGTCCAGACTCACGACGTCACGGTCAACGGGCCGCTGACGTACAAAGGGCTTACTTTCTATCTTTATGGGTACGATTCAAACGGAGTGGCAGAGTCCGGAAAAGCGAGCTGGGTCGCGTTTCAAATCAAAAGCACTTCGGGAATCCCCTTCGTGTGGGTCGGAGCAGCGTTCATACTTGTGGGGATAATGCTAGCGCTTTACGTCCCATACAAAAGAATTTGGATCAAGGAGTCCGGCCAGAGCACGCAGCTCGGGGCGATCAGTAACAAAAGCTCAGCAAGGTTTTTCAGGGAGATTGAGGGCGTGCGCACGAAGCTGGAAAGCCGCGCTCACAGACTTGACCATCCGACCAGATCAGAAGAAATATGAGATAGCATTGAACTGAATAGAACGACCCATGGACGCAGCAGCTCTTGAAAATCTTGGATTCGAAATTGCACTTGGAGCCTATCTGATTTCGTCGGTCCTTTTTGTCTTATATTTTTCAATAAAGAAGCGACAACTCGCGGAGATGGGATTTACCATCGCACTTTTTGGATTCGCATTTCAAACCCTTGCACTTGCGACCCGATGGCTGTACGAAGGCTACCCGCCGTGGGTAAGCACCTACGAAGTGATGTCATTTTTTGCGTGGACTGTTGTGGGCGCCTACGTGATATTGAACGTCAAATCTGACTATAAGAGTGCCGGAGTGCTGATCGCGCCGCTCGCATTCGTGCTGCTCGGCTTCGCCTCTCTGCAGCCGACAAATGCCGCCCCGCTTATTCCAGCATTGCAGAGCGTTTGGCTCCTCATACACGTGCCAATCGTTATTGTATCGTACTGCGCCTTCGTCATCGCCTTCGTAGCGAGTGTGCTGTATTTGTTCAAAGACAAACAGCTAAGCGAGGCGCGCATGACAGAAGGCTTGAACCGTCCGAGAGACGCCGCCTCTGAGGACACTCAGCCCGCAGGTGCGCGTGAATCGACAGGCATCCTTGCAAAGTTCAGTCTGGAGCAGCTCGATGACCTCGCTTATAAAAGCGTCGCAGTAGGATTTCCGCTCCTAACTATCGGCATAATAACCGGGGCGATTTGGGCTGAGAGCGCCTGGGGAAGTTACTGGAGCTGGGATCCCAAAGAGACGTGGTCGCTCATCACATGGTTCGTGTTTCTCATCTATTTGCACGTAAAGACACGGAACTGGGGTGCTTCTCTTGCCGCTTATATCGCCGCGTTTGGATTCATCTCGGTCATCTGCACGTTTCTTGGCGTGGGGTACGTCCTTCCATTTCTCGAAACCTACGTAAGCGTAAGCACCGGTTTGCACGGGTATGCCGGCGGCAACATGCTCAGTGGTACGGTACTTTTCTGTGGGATTCTAGGCGCAGTGCTCCTACTGCTATTCGCGACGCGAAAAAAACCACCGAACGCCAAGCGTGCGCCGCCAGCTCAAACGGACGCCGAGTCTGGGCCGACGCCTTAGTCACACAGCTTTTTCTTGTTTAATATTTCGACGTCTTCTAAGCTGTTAATGTTCACGAAAGTGCACAAACTGGGGTCTATGAGGCGGATCTCATCTTTCGGAACGAAGTTAACCCGGAGCTGATCTACGACGTACATTACGGCCCCTTTGCGCCTCCGGATCGCCGCCTTCGCCGCCCTAATCGTCGCTTCGCGCCTGTACACCGCGTGCAATGGTTCAGGCGGATATGGAATGGCTACGTCATACCCTGCTGCCTTATGAAACAGCAAGTCGACGACGTCGGCCTTTATAAACGGCATATCGCAGGCAGCGACAAATGCGTATTGAGAACTAGACGCACTTAACCCGCTGCAAATACCCGCCACAGGCCCGAAATCTTGAACCTCATCGCGCACGATGGTGACTCCGGCGAGGTGCAGCTTCCTTTGCTGCTCCTCATCTCTCGCAACAACGATAATCTCATCAACGCAGCGCGAGAGCGTTTCAATAATGTGGTTCAGTATCGGTTTTCCGTGGAGTTCAAGCAGCGCTTTTTCTACGAAGTTGAGTCTGGAACCTTTGCCTCCCGCGAGTATGACCGCCGTTCTCATCAGTCGTTATTAGCTTTGATTCCTGGGACAAAGTCCCGCAGAATCTCCTTCACTTCTTCGTAACTAATGACGCAAGCCTTTCGTGAGAGTTTGAAGACCTCTTCCACTTCGACTTTGCCTATCTCGTTGAGAAAAGCGAATGCGCGCTCAACGATGCTGATTCTGCGCTCCCGCTCCCTCTCTTGAAATGTGCGGATAGCTCTGAGAAGATCAATTCTTCGAAATTCCGGCCAATATGGGGCACAAAAGTAGGAACAACACTCGTTGCCATTCGCCTGCCACGGCAAGAAGTTCGACGTGCGCGCTTCGCCACCGGATCGGATAATAAGATCAACGTTCGCGAGTGCATTGTTGTTGTAGAAAAGCTTCGTGAGCATATCTTCATCGATGTCGTCAACGCTTATGGCGTCGTTTTCCACCAGCGTTGCCAAGGACCGCACGACATCGACGATCTCCTTTCGTCCTCCGTAAGCCAGGGCAAAGTTCAGGGAGTGCTTTCTGAAGTGACGAGTGGCTTCTTCCACTCGCTCGATAGACCGGAGCACACCGTCGGGCAACAGTTCGCGTTCTCCGATCATTCGCACCTGAACCTCTTTTTCGTAGATTTGCTCTTCATTGTAGAGATCCACAAACCTCTGTTCGATTAGCGAGAACAACGGTGCGAGCTCTTCTTTCGAGCGACGGTAGTTTTCGGTTGAAAAGGCGTAAAGCGTCAGTTGTTCGATTCCGAGATCGAGACACCACCACAATACCCGTTCAGTCGTTAACGCGCCATAAACGTGGCCATACGCGCGTGGTTCGCCTACCTTGTCTGCATATCGCCGGTTGCCATCCTGTATTATGGCGACATGTTGGGGCATCTGGGCTGACTTCACTTCTCTGACCAAAAGCCGTTCGTAAGCTTTGTACAGTGAGTTATGCGCGTTTTCTCTGATCCACGACATAAAACCTCTAGGACAAGATATCCTCGGTAAGGGGGACAAGCCCCTTTTCTTCGCTCAGGAGTGACCGAATGACGTCTTTGTATGAGTCTTTCAGCGAATAGACGTTGCGATTCTTGGTGACATCTATCCTAAAAATGCCCAATCGAGTATTCATAAGCCCTACCATGGCGGAAACTCCCCGATAACTTACGTCGTACCCGCCGTCCCTCAGATGTCGATAAACCTCTTCAGTTGTGAAGATGTGCTTTTCGAGAAACAGTTCAAGCACGGCCTTTCGCACCCCTTGTCCATCTCGTTCAAGATAACTCTTCAGTCGTGTCTCAACATTTTTGCCGTTCAGCGCAATCACATCCGGGACGATAGTAAGTCAGCGCGGAAGTATTTACGTTTTCGGTTTTAAGCAACAATTTAGGGGCGTTACTTCAATCACCGTCCCGTCAGGATACGTCTCCACGACGCGCGCTGCCTCGGCAAGCACCGGATGTTTTTTTGCGAGCCGGAGCGCTTGTTGCCAAGACAAGTGCAACTCGCCATTAACAATCGCGTAATCGTCTTTAGAGATACCTGTAAGACAATCGAAACTCGGCACCGATTGTACAACGGCAAATACGAGTGTACCGTCCTGGGTGACCTCATCGAACGGTCTAGCTAAACGCCGCGCTTTACGCTTAAATCGTTCTCTAAGCTGGACGCTGTCTTTTGATGCAGAAGGGCAGAAATACGTCGGCACCTCATTGTTAACAATCTCTTCGGCTATCTGTCGACTACCGACAGCGGCGTAGCCAGACTTCAATGGAACAAAACCTGCGGAGGTCATAGCGTCATAGTTTGTTTCTGAAAACTCGAGTTCATTAAGATTCAGGAAGCCACACACCTCTTTCAGAACACTCAAAATCGCAGGGACGGGCTTTATGGCTGGAATCTCGACACCAGCCTCCAAACCGAGTGTCTTGGCATATTTGAGCGCCTCGCAATATTGAGAGGATGCAAAGTTGTCCCACTCCTCGATCGGTGGATGGATGCGGATTTCGTCCAATCCTGCACGAGCAAGCAGGCGGAGAGCGTGCCCCGAGGGAGCAAGAGAGCTGTAAAGGTGGATATGGTGCTGCGGTCCGAACTCACTTTTCAGGAGTTTCACGTAGTGTCGGACTCTTGAGAGAGCTAACAACGGTTCGCCTCCCGTGATACCGGTTCCGAGTGCGTCCATGGAGCGTGCCTCCACTATAAGATCGGCATCGCATTCTACGAGACGCTCGTTCGCATATACGGCGTCTTTTCCCTTCCTGTGTTCAGACAAAGGGCAATAGAAACAGCTCCTATGGCATAAGCCGGTGACAAAAAGCACCATCTTCGCGCCAAGCTGGCACAACTCGCATCCTTTGCTATACACGACTCCCACGTAACCTGACTCTCTTCAAGCGTGCTCAGCAAGCCCGCGTGGTCCTCTGTTCTTTGTAATTTGACGCAAACGTAGCTCGCCCTTTATAGAGTGGCGTTATCACGTAAAAACTTAAGTATAATCGTGCTGAGGGGTTTGTAGCGCCATTGCGCAAGCCAGTCCATACAGCGCCAGCTGGGCGGCCCGTGCTTGGAGGCTGCGGTTTTGAAAAAGATTCCAACGAGCGAAATACTGCGCATCAAAGAAAAAAGCTTCGAAGAGGCGTGGAAATACGGCGGCGAACTGCTTAATGACGGGAGTATCTACGACCTGCGTCGGATAGAGCAAGCGCCCTCGCGGGGCGCGCCGCACGTGCTGAACGATCTCATCGAGAGAATGCGGCAACGACTGCTGGAGCTAGGGTTCGACGAGGTAATCAACGAGACGATATTTCCTGAAGCGGACATAATGAAGCAGTGGGGTCCGACCGGTTTTGCCATACTCGACAGATGCTACTATCTCGCCGCTCTGCCTAGGCCGGACGTCGGTTTGAGTTCACAGAAGCAGGCGATGATCAAGAGCTTCGGTATACACCTACCCCCCAAAAAAGTCGCCGCGCTCCAGTTGACGCTTCACAAACTCAAAACCGGCGAGCTGGAGAGCGATGAGCTAATTAGAGAGATCGCAAAAGTGCTAGATGTCCCCGACGACCGCGCCATACAAGTGTTCGAAGAGGTGTTTTTCGAATTCAAGGATTTGAAACCCCTGGCTTCCAACCTGACGCTGCGATCGCACATGACTGCCGCTTGGTTCGATACGCTAGCTACTGTCCAGAAATACGCCGCCGTACCGGTGACGCTGTTCTCGATTGGTCCTCGCTACCGAAGAGAGCAGCGTGAGGATGCCACGCACCTTCGAGTGCACGATTCCGCTTCGTGTGTTGTAATGGACGAGGACGTGTCTGTCGATGTAGGCAAATGGCTAATCGAGGAGTTCTTGCGGCCGTTCGGATTTGAGGATTTCCAGTTCAGACAAGTTGCCACCGGCACAGATACCTATTATGCGCCAGGAAAGCACTACGAGGCTTTTGCATATTCTCCCAACTTTAAAGATGCAAAAAGCAACGATCCTGGATGGCTCGAAGTAGCTGATTTCGGGTTGTATAGCCCCCTCACATTGGCTAACTATGGCATCGAATATCCTGTTGTGAACTGTGGTATTGGAGTAGAGAGAATCGCAATGATCGCGCACGCAGTTAAGGACATAAGAACACTTGTATTCCCGCAGTTTTATGGAGAATTCGTTTTGACGGACGATGAGCTAGCCAGTCTCATCACCCTAAAAAACGCCCCTGCAACGCTGCAGGGAGAAGCAATACAACAAGCAATTATCAACGTGTGCAAAACGCACGGCGCCGATGCAAGCCCCGTTGAATTCGTGGCGTGGGAGGGAGAGCTCCTCGACAAGTTCGTACAGATCACCGTGATAGAGCCTGAAGAGAACACGAAACTTTGCGGACCCGCCTTTCTGAATGAGGTTTTTGTCAAAGATGGAAACGTCATGGGGGCTACAGAACTCGAAGGCATTTCGACACGGATAACGTACATAAAAGCATTCGCAGCCGAAGCTGCGTATGAGATCGAACAAGCCTTGCGACAGGGCAAGACGAAGCTCGAGGTGCGAGTGCGGATCTCTCGTTCACCAAACGACTTAAACCTTAGAATAGATCCAGTTGCCACACGATATATAACGAGCCGGAACAAAAAGATCGATCTGCGGGGCCCAGTATTCACGACTGTCCGTATGCAAGCCGTTTGAATCGACAAGGAGACCTTTCCACGAAATATAACTCAAGAAACGAAGTAGCTTGTGAACTGTCGATTCAGCTGACGATATTCAACGCTCGACAGCGTATCTGCGGTAAACGCACCACGCCTTCTTGCTGAATTTGCCCAGCGTGCAAACTCTGCGTCAGCTGCGTCTGAAGCTAAATTCTTTGCACCCAAGCCCAGAGTTCGGCGATGCGCTCACACCGCTTCCTAGCAGCAGGGGACGCTCAGAGTAAATAGCTTCTTATAATATCAGCTCATTATTGATAGGCATATCAATATTGGTGACTCAAGATTCCATGCAAGATCCGCTTCTAGAGCTCGCGCTTATTAACGCTGCGCAAAAACCTATTCAAGTATCAACCGTTGAGTTTGCTAAGAGGCTCAGAACCAGTCCTATGACAGCCTCGCGGAGACTGAAAGAACTCGAGGAAGAGGGTTTGATTGCGCGAATGCTAGCAGGCAGATCGCAGGCTATTACCATTACGGAGAAGGGATCCGACGTACTAAAAGAACAGTATTTAGCTTATAAGTCCATTTTCGAATCAAAACCGGTGATCGAATTGAGCGGCACCATAGTATCAGGCTTGGGCGAGGGCCGGTACTACCTCTCGATCCGCGGCTACACAAAGCAGTTTGAAGAGCAACTAGGCTTCACGCCATATCCGGGCACGCTCAACATAAAGTTGGATGAAGAAAGCGCCGCAGCTCGCGTGCGGCTGAACAACCTAACCCCCATCAATATCTCAAGCTTCAAGACCAGCAACCGTACCTATGGCGGTATCAGGTGTTATAAGGCTTCCGTTGGAGGCATCAACGGAGCAGTAATTGTGCCTGATCGCTCTCATTATAAGAACGACGTGATCGAGACCGTTGCTCGAGTTTCAATCAAACAGACTCTCAACACGGATAATGGTGATTTTATAGAGGTCGCGATAGTATGAGCGTAGCAGAGGCAATTAAGGCAGTAAAAAGAGGAGAGATGGTACTTATTTATGATTCAGAAGATAGGGAAGGCGAGACGGACATGGTAGTGCCCGCCGTCTCGACGACGCCTAAACAGGTGGCGCGAATGCGCGTAGAGGCGGGAGGGCTGATCTGCGTTGCCATTTCTCCGCAAGCTGCTGAAAGCCTGTGTCTCCCCTTCATGTCAGACATCCTAAAATTCGTTAGCTCAAATGGATGCAGCTTGAAGCTTGACTCTGTCTGCGAGAAGCCCGGCGATCTTGCTTATGATACGCGCTCATCCTTTTCAATCGCCGTTAATCACAGGGGTGTTAGGACCGGGATAACTGACATAGATCGCGCGCTTACTATTACAGAGCTTGGCTTCACTGTAGAGAAGGTGGCGCTTAATCTTCCAGTTGACTTCGGCGCATCTTTTCGGTCTCCGGGACACGTTCCGTTGCTTCGAGCAGCCCAGCGGCTAATTTCAGAACGAAGAGGACAAACAGAACTCTCAATAGTCTTAGCTGAGATGGCGGGCATCATCCCAGCTATGGCTATGTGCGAAATGCTCGATACACAAAGCGGCAGAGCCCTAACCAAGCGAGACTCGATCGACTACGCAAAACGACACGAGCTTACATTCGTTACTGGACAGGCAATTGTCGACGCGTACGAGCGTTCGCACTAACCGCCTATTCGTGCAAGCGACCTGCAGAAACGAGCTTCAGGCTATCCCAAGCAACCTCGAATCTTGCTCATCTTTAGCAGGCAGCTTTCGATGAGGCCGATTTGAGTCAGTTCGTCAATGAGCATCTCATGTAACTGCTAATGAATTGGCTTAGCGAAGTTTTGGGGTTTCCATTAGAGTCAGGTGCAGCAAGTCAGCCGCTTTTTTTTACAAACGCCAGATACTCCACAAGATATTTGACGTCTTGAAAGACTGTCGAATGCGGCCGTCGGAATGGATTCCTTTGCCACCTTTACCTGAGAACTGGCAGGCGACTCCAAATCCGAAGGCAAGCTCGCAGAGTGCTTGGTTTGCATCTCATCTAGCAAATCCCGCTTGTCAGCTTCCTCAAGGCCTCGGCCAGTACTAGAAGCCAAGCGCTTCTTCGAGCGCGCGGAGTCTTAAAATGTGCCAAAGACGTAGGGACCGATCAGCAAGATCAAGAAAGAGGCGAGTATCACGGCGCCAAGCGTCGTCACGAGTGCACTTGTGACCCGTTCTTGATCTTTGGCATTTCGCAGGATCTTTTCGGTGAGCGACTTAAAGAGTTCCCTGAAGATGTGTCCGCCATCCAAGGGGACTGCAGGAAGGCAGTTGAAGAGTCCTACGTAGAAGTTTATCCACCCCACCCAAAGGAGAGTGTTTGCTATCCAAAAAAAGTCGTTCCCAAGCGGGGCCGCCCACCCGATAGGCTGGTAAAGGTGCGCGATATTGCCTGTAAAGCCGCTAAAAATAAGCAAAGGTAGACCTATGAGGACGCCCCACCCTTGAAAAGTATTGAGGTTACTCGGGATCCGCTTAAGGAAAGTGAGGAGTTCTGACGCTGACCCTCCTCCGATGCCCAGAAACCCCTTGTCGGAGTTGGGATTCTTGGCTAAAACGATGCCGAAGCTCTTGGGAGTTCCCTGATCTATCGCTTTTACAGTAACGATCTGCCCTGGGTGGGTCGCGTTCATGAATGCTTGAAAGTCGTTCGTGTCAGAGATCGTAATGCCATCAATCTGAGAGATGGTCATACCCGGTTGCAGACCCGCTTGTTCCGCGGGTGATCCAGAAACAACCGATACCACCCCAAAGCCGTTTGTTGCCGTTACAGATGATAGCACTGGGCCGAAGAAAAGTGTGAATGCGATGAGTGCGACAGCGAAGTTTCCTGTTATACCTGCGCTGAAAACCCTAAGCCGTTCTGGACGTGTAGCAATCTTTTCGCCCTTTTTAGCGTCTATCCCAAGCAGTTGCGATTCGTCAGGCTCTGCGAAAGCTCCGATCGGCACTAGCGCGATGAGCAGACCAAGTGATTTCACTTTGATGTCGGCCACTCTGCTCAAGATTGCGTGTGAGAGCTCGTGAACTACCAGTGTGACTATCAAGCCGATGAGTCCCCACGTTAACGGAATGAATTGATTTATTCCGGGAAGAAGCAACACGTTTTGTGGAGCGTTCAAAGCGGTGGGCGCGGGCTGTGTGACCAAGATCCTGACGTCACCAATGAGGAGGATGGCCAACATGAAGAACATAGCAATAACTGTCAAGGGAATTCCGATGTTCGCAAAAAACCTCCAAAACCGTTTTGGTCGCGCTAACTTGTCAAGCAAACGCAAGCCCTGCGTTGTCCGGAGCATTAGAATAGGACCGTAAGCGCTAACGCCGTGTCGCGCTAGAATGCCTCGGCTGTTCAGAAATATCACGAGAAGCCAATAAGCTGCGAAGATAACTAATGCAAGAGTATAAAAATCCAAGCGGCTTTCACCTTAACTGGTCTCATGATGTTCTCTGACATATACGTAACTGCAGCAACTCTAGAGGAGGCAAAGAGCATCGCCCGCGCAATCGTCGAAGAAAAGCTAGGGGCTTGCGTGAACATTTCCGCTATCAAGTCATTGTATAGATGGAAGGGAAGCATCGAAGAAGACGAGGAGTATGCATTGTCGATTAAGACCAAGTCTTCACTAGTCGACAAGGTTGCTGCCAGAGTGCGACAGTTGCACAGCTACGAGAACCCTTGCATCATCTCTTTCACGATAGAATCGGGATCGCCAGCGTATCTCGACTGGATTCACGAAGAGACTTTGTGATCTGCAAGTCCGCGTGGCGCCCCAAGAGTATCTCTGACTTGCGGACTTGACACGCTCAGAAAAGACTTGACTTTTGTCGACCACCGAGTACGGGAAAAGGCGGTGATTGACTCACCGAGCGCAATTGACTTAAAGAAAAAGCTCTGCTTCCTGCATAAAAGATGGAAGAAGCACACATTCACTGGGCGGACGTCGTTGCACGCGCCGTTGAAGGGAAGCAAGTTATAGCTACAGGAATAACTCCCTCCGGCAACATTCACGTCGGTAATATGCGGGAGGTAGTGACTGGCGACGCTATTTTCAGAGCTATTGGAGACGCCGAAAAAACCGCTCGGCTTATATACATCGCTGATACGTACGACCCCCTTCGAACGGTCTACCCTTTCTTGCCAGCCGCTTACAAAAAGTACGTCGGCATGCCGTTGTCAGAAATACCTGATCCTTTTGGCTGCTGTTCGAGCTACGCCGAGCACTATCTAAAGCCTTTCTCAGAATCGCTAAGTGAATTGGATATCGCTCTTGAAGTCTATCGAGCAGACAGGATGTACAAGGAAGGACTCTATACAACGGCGACGAAAATAGCGCTCGAACAGCACAGTCTGATCGCCGACATAATTGAGAGCGTTTCAAAGAGAAAACTACCGGCGGGGTGGAGTCCATATAACCCACTTTGCGAGCGCTGCCGGCGAATCAGTGCGGCACAAATCATTGAGCACGTTCCTGCGCGCACTGCTGTGCGTTATAGATGCGACTGCGGCGCCGAAGGAGTTGCTGATTACTCAAGGGGACAAGGCAAGCTTGCCTGGCGCGTCGACTGGCCAGCACGCTGGAAAATTCTAGGCGTGACTATTGAGCCCTTTGGAAAAGATCATGCTGTCGCAGGGGGCTCCTACGATACTGGCCAGCGTATCTCACGAGAGGTGTACGGGTATGCCCCCCCCGTTCCGGTTCCTTATGGTCACATCCACCTCAAAGGACGTGGCAAGATGTCGAGCTCCAAAGGCGTGACGATTAGTATTCAGGAGATGCTCGAGAGCGCGCCTGCCGACGTTTTGCGATACATGATCATAAAAACAAAGCCAGAGAAGCTCATCGATTTCGATCCGGGTCTAGGGTTATTGACGCTGGTTGACGAGTTTGATCGCGGCGAAGGTCGCGCTTTTGAGCTGTCTCGGATCTCTGAGCAGGGGTGCAACGTGCCGTTCAGACACATGGTGACGGCGGTTCAGATTGCACACAATTGCGACGAGCTGGTAGAAGTGCTCCGTCGAAGCGGTTACGAAACTACCGACATGACTGTCCTAAGAAGAAGAGCCCAGAACGTAAGAAACTGGCTCGACCGTTTTGCACCGCCGTATGTAAAGTTTGAGGTTCAGCGAACACTTCCAGTCCAAGTCAAAACGCTCACAGCGGGACAGAAAAAAGCATTAGAAAAGCTGGCGAAGGCACTCGAGACGGACAGCTGGGACCCCGAGTGGTTGCACAATGAAGTTTACAACATCAGTGAACAAGTGGGGATTCACTCGAAAGAGGCGTTTAAAGCGATATACATTTCGCTCCTCGCAAAAACGTCGGGCCCTCGGGCAGGATGGTTTTTAGCCACTCTCGATCCCGAATTCGTAATAGCCCGATTTAGAGAGGCAGCCGCGACGTGAGTTAACAGGTGCAAACAAGCACTAGATCGCATCGAGCGCTTGTTCCAAGTCCGCCTTGATGTCCACAACGTCTTCAAGCCCAACAGACACGCGTATAAGATCATCCGTGATTCCGAGCATTTCTCTCTCTTCCTTGGGTATAACTGCGTGAGTCATAAGTCCCGGATGCTCGATCAGAGTCGCAGTGTCGCCGAGACTCACCGCGACCGTACACAGTTTGAGAGTGTTCAAAAACGTCACCGCTGACTCGACTCCTCCGCGAATCCTAAAAGCTAGCATTCCTCCAAAGCCTGCCATTTGCTTCCTCAGATCGGGATTGTTCTCGAAGTTTCGGTCGAATCCGGGATAAAGAACCTGCTTAACGGCCTTATGCGCTTTTAAGAAAGCAGCGAGCTCAGTCGCGTTCTGGGCGTGACGCTCCATCCTTACTGCCAACGTGCGAAGTCCGCGCAAGATCAGAAAGGCGTTGAAAGGACTAAGTGCGGCGCCCATATCGCGCAACACCCCCTTTCTGATTGTGACTGCTTCTTCATAAGATGAGATGACTACCCCCCCTAATGCGTCGCCGTGCCCGTTCAAGTATTTCGTCGCGCTATGCACGACGATATCGGCCCCCAGTTCGAGGGGTTTTTGGTAATAGGGAGTTAGGAAGGTGTTATCGACGATCGTTTTGAGTCTATTTTCCGATGCGACTGCCGCGACTTTGCGAATGTCGACCAACTTCAGCGTCGGGTTAGCCGGGGTTTCAAAAAAAACAAGCTTCGTGTTGTCTCGTACGGCCTCAGCTACATTTTCAGGATTGGAGGTGTCGACAAAGCTGACCTCAAAGCCGAGGCGTGGAGCGCCTCTTTTTAAAAGGTCATAGGTGCTACCGTAGAGCACTTGATCAGCGATAAGATGATCGCCGCATTTGAGCAGCGTAAGCATTATTGCCGAAATGGCCCCCATCCCTGTGGCGAAACTGACCGCGGCATCGCCCCCCTCAACAGCCGCCATTTTTAGTTCTAATGCTGTGAGCGTGGGATTTGAAAGCCGGGAGTAGACATACTTTCCGCGTTTTATTCCTGATGGAAGGATCTCGTCGATCGCGAAGCTCGACGTTTGGTAAATCGGCGGTGCTAGCGCGAAGGTGTCGGGAGATGGACGCTCTCCGGCGTGCACCAACTTCGTATTGATGCCGTACTCATAGTCCACAGGATACCCTCATATCAAAGGCCTTGGTTGCTTATCTTCTGGCAGGACCGGCAATTTCATCGTGTTGATGAGAATCGGGGTCGTGACTTCCTTGGCTCTTTCGAGCAGCAGCTCTTTTCCCTTTTGCGACAAGGCGAACAGCGGCACCCCAGTTCCAACTTGTGCGAGCGCTTTGTTGCCGACAGTTTCTCTGATCACTCGCGACGCACAGCCCGTAGTTATGTCTACCGCGTCAATGAAATCGCTCGCGACGTCCTGTTCCATTCCGGTTACGTGCACGCCGATGATAACTACGGCGGCTCCCGTTTCGTGCTCGATAAGGCGACATTGCTGAGCGTCAGAGAGCGTCGCAACGGTGACAGCCACGCGCTCGAAACCCATTTCTATAGCACGCGCAACGCCCAAAGGCTGATTAATAATGGCGTTGTTCCCATCAAGCAGAATTCCTCCTTTTTCCTCGACTCGATTCTTCAGCTTCGGAATCAGGGTCGTTTCTATGACGCCCGAAATCCGCGCTCCAATTCCTTGAGTGAGGGTAGGACTGGATGTGATAACGGTGCCAACACCCTCACAAACCGAGACACTAGCGTCAATCAAACCCCGCCGGAGTCCAGTCATCATTACTTCAGACGCGCCAAAGCCAACAAAAACCTCCATCTCGATTGCCCGCTCGCCTGTACACATACCAAAATCGCGAATCCGGAACTCGATATTCTGCTTTATTACCTCTTGATTAATCTCTTCAATGCCGCGCGCCTTTGCAAAAATTGGACACCTTTCGATTAACGGTTCTCCAACCTCGACCACGTGTCCGTCTTCGACCACGACGTAAGCTTTTCCCAACGCTTCCAAGACGTGTCTGTCTTTCATTATCTAACTCTTGTGAACCAGAGCTTGATAGACTTAACTATTATGTCGGCAGAGGCCAACATAGAACGTAAGCAGCCTTTATTCTCCTTTTTTTGGGCCGCTAGCTGCGTTCACGTAGCTGGCAATCAGTGGTACATCCGTGTTATTGTTTTCAAGGTGCGCCCACTCTTCCACGTGGATAGGATGGTCGGAGGTTGCTAGGATCAACGTAGGCCGACACAAGCCTTGACAGATACGCTCCAAATTCTCATCGATCGTTCGTGCTGAAAAAATAAAATCGTCCCACGCTTTCGCGTAGTGATGTGCGCAGTTATCTATTGCCCGCAGATGTATCATCAG
>JBEKIR010000022.1:0-17157 GCA_050011655.1 Halobacteriota archaeon
AGCTGACCATAGAACACGCTAATCGTCGCGCGGAAGATGTAGCCTGCGGAGAGCACGCTCCCTGCCAGCACCACGATCACGAAGACCTGTAAGCCCGCAGTCGTCGCGGCGATGCTGCTCGAGTAAATGAGCCATTTGCTCACAAAGCCGACAAGAGGCGGCACGCCTGCAAGCGTCACGGCGGCGATGGTGAATGAAGCGGCGGTATACGGCATCTTTCTCGATAACCCGCCCAGCTTGTTGAGATCCATCGTATGCGCTGTGCGATCAACGGCCCCCGCCCCCAGAAACAGGCAGGCCTTAAAAAAGCCGTGCGCAAGGAATTGCATTAATCCCGCGACGAGTCCTACCGGTCCGAAGCTGAATGCAAGGAACATGAATCCGAGGTTTGTGACGGTGCTGTACGCGAGGACCTCCTTTAGGTCGTTAGCGCGCATGGCGAAGGTAGCAGCCAACACCAAGGTGAATCCGCCGATGATGGCGAGCACCCACGGCCAGGCACCGGTAAACAACGGAAAGAGTCGTGCAGCGAGATACACGCCTGCGGGGACCATCGCTGCGCTGTGCAGCAATGCAGAAACTGGTGTGGGGCCTTGCATTGCGCTGGGCAACCACGAGAAGAACGGTGTTTGTGCAGACTTCGCGAATATCGCGATAAGTGCAAGCACGAGCAGCGTGTTCATCTGCCACGCTGGTGGCGTCGACGTTAGCAAGGCGTTGATGTTAACGCTGCCCGTCCACGCGTAGGCGCCGACGGCAAACAGCAACAGTGCCTCTCCTGGTATGTGTGTAAAGAAGAAGACCTTTTTTGCGGCCTCGTTCTTAAAGAGGTCCGCATACCAGAAACCAACCAAAAGGAACGAGCAAATGCCCACGATCTCCCAGCCCATGTAAAAAACGACCAGATTGGCGGCGTTGACAAGCATCAGCATGCCGCCGATGAAGAACAACATGAGGAAGTAGTAACGCCCTCTTCCGCTCTCATTTTTCATGTAGCTATTTGAGTACCATATGATCACGCACCCCATGAGCGCAACAACGAGCGAGAACAGAAGGCTAAGCGCGTCGAAGCTGAATGAGAAAAGTTGCACATTGTTGGCAACCACGTTTGGCACGGCTGCGGTCACTGGTCCGGTGTACGCGATGGTAAGGACTGAAGCGAAGACAAGGGTAATGAGCGCGATAAGGGTCGAAACGTAGTCTACGATTTTTGACTGCGTGAAACCGCCGAGAATCAGAGGCACTAGTGAAAGCACGGTAGGAGTGAATATTAAGGCGAGTAGAAGGTACGACGTCGATAAACCATCCATAGGACGACTCCGTTTGCGGGTCGTATAGATGTGATGGTTGCTTATTAAACTGACGCTTTTTGCGAGAGCGCCGCGTCCGTTTCGAAAGCGGCAATGATCGCGTCACGGTCATATTGTCCGCTAAGAGCTTGTAGATGTGCCACGGTCATATTGTCCACTAAAAGCTTGTAGATGAGCTATCATTATATCAATGATGGTTGTATTGGATTCAGCGGATTTGATTCTAAATCCAGGTCGTTTTATTTTTTATTTGCCTTTTTTATAAAAACAATGCACAGGAACTTTTAAATAGGAACCCCATCGTACCCTGAAGGCACTGAACTACCATACCGAGGTGTTTGGTTGAAACATGCGAACAGAAATGCTACCAAAGCGCTTTTCATATTGGCAGTTTCATTGCTTGTTGCGGGGTTTGTAATCTCACCTGCTGGGGCAGCCATTACAAGTAACTCGGACGGAAGCAGTGCTCAGCGCCTCATCTATACAAGCGCGCCGCATACGTACGTCGATTTCAAAAGCCGCTGGGAGGGAGACACAGCTGCAAATCTTGCAAAATATGACGTCGTTACCTTGAGCTACACCGAGACGTCGCAGCACATTCAAGCTATTAAAGCACTTAACCCCAACGTCGTGGTCCTAGCTTATTTTAACCCGCTCTTTGGCGGCTCAGAGGGTACGCCGCATCCAGAATGGTACCTTCGAGATGCTTCAGGCAGCACTCATCCGAGTGGGTACAATGAACCCCTCATGGACTTGACCAATCCAGGTTGGAGGGCTATGTGTGTCCAGATTTGCCAGAACGCCTTATCAAAGGGCTTCGACGGACTCATTCTTGACAACGGTCTTACCTCCCCCAACGTTCTCTGGCCAGGAAGCTGGTCAGGATCAGACAGCCAATGGCAATCGAGCACAATCTCCCTCTACAAATCTATAAAACAGGCAGCTGGAAGCAAGATTGTGATATACAACGGCGCCTACTCCATTCCTGGTTACGTTGATGCTCTCGACGGATATATGGACGAGGGCTTCCCGTTCTATAAGGGGTGGGACCACTCGATTGGATTTGCTCTCGACGCGTCCACTAAGGGCAAGATAGCACTTTTTTACGCACAGGGGAACGTGTTTGACCGGTACTTCTGCTACTGTTCAGCGCTACTCACCGACGGTTACTTCTTCTACGCCCCGACAGGGACCACACGGTTTAACGATTACGGCATCCAGCTAGGAACCGCCTTAAACAAGGCTGAGAAGATGTCAGATGGCACGTGGCAACGTGACTATCAATATGGCACCGTCGTGGTTAACCCAAGCGCTAAGATGGCGCACATTGACCTGAAAACTGGGCAAAACGTGCAGTCCGCTACAACGCTAACTCGCACGCCAAAAGCGACGTCAACGTCAAAAGCTACCACAACGGTAAAACAAGCGACATCAACGTCAAAAGCTACCACAACGGTAAAACAAGCGGCGTCAACGCCATCGCTGACAAAAACAGCTCCAGCGAAAGCCAAGGCCAGCTTGACGCCCCGTCTTGTAGCAGCTTCCAAGCAGGCATCCGGTCAGTCAAGTAACTCAAGCTCGAATTCTCTGATAGCTGCGAAAAACGCGTCTGAAATGCCAGACAATGCCTCGGTTCTTGGAATGTCTGTTCCAGCAGCTCAAACGAGCAGCGTTGCAAGCTTACCGCCGCAGCCCGTTCTAGAATTCTCGCTGCTTGGGCTCGGAATACCAGCACTTGTCGCTGGGTCGATATACCTGCTGATCAGGCGTCTTTGATCCCTACACGGGATCCTTCTTTTTCTTAGGTAAGGTAAGGCGTCAGAGCTTCCAAAACCTCGTCATTATAGGGGCGTTTGCATCGAATCGCTGCGGTTTTGATCTTTTTGTCACGTCGGGCGTATTCGAGGCGATGCGCAGCGTTGCGGATACGATGGTCAAGTAGACAAAGGTTTATAAACGCATCTTTGCTAACCTATCCAAACGGGTTTTTCAATGCGTATAACCTTGCTTGGTGGCACGGGAAACATAGGAAAGGGGCTGGCGCTTCGATGGGCTCCAAAACACGACGTGGTCATAGGATCAAGAAGCGCTGAAAAAGCTGAGGAAACGGCAATTTCCTGCGAAGCGCGACTATCGAAGGAAGGCATCACGTGTGAACTGTGCGGGGAAGAAAACGCTCAAGCCATAAAACGTAGCGATGTAGTAGTGATCGCACTGCAGTATCAGTTTGCAATCCCTACGGCGGTTGCGATCAAGAATCATCTAGAGAGCAACGCAATAGTAGTATGTCCGGTCGTGCCAATGACCAAAGATGGGTTCTTGCGCTACGTGCCGCCCGACAAGTATGGAAGCGCTGCCGTCGAGATACAAGCTATTCTTTCGAACAATGATGTCGTTTCAGCGTTTCACACCACGCCTGCGGCACGCCTGATTGATCTCAAAGATACGCTCGGCCTAGACGTTCTCGTATGTGGCTCTGAACAGCCGAAGGAAACCGTTATGGAGCTAATCAACGACATAGAGGGGCTTACTCCCTTCGATGCAGGGCCACTTGAAGCATCATATATGGTCGAGTCGATAACCCCTCTTTTGATAAACGTATCAGCGCGAAACCGCATGAAAAACAGTTCTATTCGCATAATCGGGCAGAGCATCGAATAAGTAGCTCTTACGCGCTATCCAAAATCTTTCCGGTCAACGCGTCTATTTTCACGCGTCTTTTTGAAGATTCGCCGGCGTACAAGACCTCAAGAACCGGCGAGTATATGATATTTGCGTCGGTCACCTCACAGCCAGGATATAGTCCTCGTATCAGTCCTTTGAGTTGTTGTTTTGACAGCCTGGGCTTTATGACATCTTCTGCGCGACCCTCCTTAAGCTTCAAACCATCAGTGCTCTCTGAAACAAGGGTTTTTGGATAGCTGATGTCATAGAGGGAGAAATAGAGCCCATCCTTTATGCCAATCAGGCGCCGTTCTTCCAGCTTCTTCAAGCTCGATTTGACGTTCTTATCGGGCAGAGCTTCGCGCAATTTCGCATAGGTGGTGCCCCCGCTGTCCAATATGAAATCCATCACTTTCAGTTGCGTAGGGCTGAGGTCTTCGAGAAGGCGCAGATTCTTCGACCGCCGGCGCGCGCCGTCGCGGCTTAGGACATCCCCGGTAACGGCATCAATCAAGACGGTGTAGTCGTTGAACCTCGCGCGTATGAGTCGTTTCTTCATCTCTCGAACGCACACGGAGAACATCGGCAACATTAGCAGTTTGAAGTCATAGACGCTCTCACTCCTTCCAAAGAACCTAAACTGCTTGCGCTTGTTACTGTTTAGAGCGCTGAGAATCTTGGTTTCGTCGAATGGTATGTAGCAGACTTTCTTACTGCCCGTGGTCGTATCAAGTGCGAGTCGCGCTCGCATATGCTCGGCCTTGTTCAAATCCTGTGCCTCGCGAACGCCACGGCGTGTTGTGAGATCTGATGATTCGTCTTGACGTTGAATGGTGGGGGTCGCCCCTCCGTGGCGCGTGTTCCGCTGCCGCACTTTGATGAACGAAGGATCAGCGATAGCTCCTTGGACGTAAAACTGTCCCGGTTCAAGTGCTGTCAGCTGGCGTGCATCTTCCATCGAGGAGAAGAATATACGCACCGAATCGATATCGTTTTTTAACGTCAGCTTTCCAATGAACACGTTGTTGCACTGGCTCAGAACGTTCTTGTTCACCAAGGCTGGCCTCTGCGTAGCAAAAAGAACACCAAGGCCCCGTTTCCTGCCCCTTCTGCTTATTTGCTGCAAGACATCGAGTCCGTGCCCCCTCTGCGGAATGTAAATGTCGGCCTCTTCGACGATGACTAAGAAAGGGTTCTGCCTGTGGCACCCCTGCCGGAACAAGTCGGTGGCGACCCGATAAACGCTTTCCAAGAACTTATCTATGGTCTTTCGCTCAGTCTCGGAAACGTCGATGACCATTCTTTGTGACTTTTCGATGATTTTTTGGACCCGCTCTTCATCGGTCGAAATGTGTTCAATGTCATCAATTTCATCAATTACATCGATGTTCTTGTAACCGGAGAGTCCTGCGTATTCTCCTTCTGTGTCGATCACGACGAATCCGAGATCATTTGCGGCAAGTTCTTCGCAGATCACACTGACAAGATAGCTTTTGCCGCTTCCGCTTTGGCCGATAACGGCGCTTCGTTCAGTTACAAGATACCCCGGGTCGATGCTGAACGTCTCTCCGATGTGGAGCTCCATTGGTTCAACATGGCTTATTTGTCCGATATAAGCTTAGTGTAATGCGACAAAATCTATCTAGGACCTTTTTGACACCAAACTCCTGCTCAAATCTTAGCGCACGAGCAGAATCGAGTTTTGAAAAGCTGGTCCTACAGGTAAATGCGGGAGGCTATTAGGGTCACAGTATCGTTATCCAAGAGCACGTGGGTTAGCCCGACGCGCTGCCCCGCGTGTCTCGCGCTCGCACCCCACACTTGAGCGTATCTAAATCGTCTGGAGATACGCGCGTGCATGAGGTTACAGACCTCTTCGATCGTGGAGTTGCGGCGCAAAATCAGTGGGTTTTCCATATCTGCCGCCTTGCCCGGGGGTTTCAGGTACACCCGAATGAATCCCAGTTTTTCGAAGATCAGGTCTTTTAGGCCTTCGATGTTGGTGCCACACTCCGCAGAAATATGAACGTCCCCGAAACTTGCTGACCCAGAAGACTGATCCATCTTGTTTACAACCGTTATTGCAGGTACGAAAAGTCTGCCCGGTATTAGGGCATCGACAAATCGATCGACACTGACGTCTTCTTTAAGAATGACGTCGGCGTTGTGGATCTTGAAGTCGTGTAAAATCGCTTTTATCGTAGCTTCGTCGATTTCGGCAGCATTGGGTGTCCCGCTGATCGTCACCCCCCCGCGAGGTTTCTTGATTATCGCTACGTTTGGAGGGCTTTGGTTTATCCTGATTCCTGCGTCATGCAATTCTTTTTTGACTACTTCGACTTGATATTCGCTGAAAACGTCGACCACGATCAATATTAGGTCCGCGCTTCTCACGACTGAGATAATCTCTTTTCCTCTGCCTTTTCCGACTGCTGCGCCGCCTATCAATCCTGGGACATCCAAGACTTGTATGTGCGCCCCTTTGTGCACCATAGAGCCAGGGATAACATTTAGTGTCGTGAAATCGTAAGCTCCCACTGGCGATTTTGCGTTGGTGAGCGCGTTTAGCAGGGTTGACTTTCCCGCGGACGGATATCCAACTAACACACAAGTAGCGTCACCGGACTTTCGTGGAGCAAATCCGATTCCCTTATGCGAACCCCTTGACTCTCGCTTCTCCTTCAGCCGCGCAAGTTTCGCCTTTAGACGACCGATGTGGAGTTGTGTCGCTTTGTTGTATGGTGTGTCGCGTATCTCCGTTTCTATTTCGCTGATTTGCTCTTCTATACTACTCACGCGATTTCCTGATCGTTTCACAGTCATCAACGTCTTCAGCGAATGCAGAAGGGGGCCGCATATCTTTAAAAAAAAGTTAGGCTTTGCTTCGCGAGTGAACTTTTGTGTTCACCAGAACGAACTTCGTTCTTTCTCCTCGGATGGCGACGAGATAGACGTGCGGCTCATTTGATGCCATGCATTCCATCCATTTCTTATGCAACGTCCCATCTGAGGAAATGGGCGGCGATCCGTTTCTCGCGCGAAGCTCGTTGATGCAGTATACAAAATCTGACTCAGATAAGCGCGCGACCTTAGATTTCATGCCGATGTTGCGAGGCCACCATACCTGCAGCTCTTTCCTTATGTCGTTTATGAAGCTGACATTCGGCATCTTGCTGTCAAGACCCTCAACAACTTCGATCTCACAATCTCCGTCATCTAAGCCATAATAGCATTTTGCCACCTTTTTGGCCAGCTCTCGGTCGCGTCTTCCCAAAAATAAGTCCCATATTAAGATTTGCGATCAAAGTATTTCAACGTTGCGTAATAAGTCGCACCTGGCGCGCGTTTCTCGCGTTTAACAACTGTGAGTCGCGTTTTTCAAAAAAAGTGTCTGCTAACCGAGGATTGAAATCGAACACACTTTGGTTGGCACCTCGGAAGAAACCACGCATTTGCGTTGGTGATCGTCACAATAGAGGCCGCTTTGCCCTCAAGCAAATGAGTGCGTGACTTCTAGTGAGAAAACGCCAAAATAGAGGCTCATGTCGCTTCCTGCTTCATTCGACGGCGGACGTTGAAACTTGGTGCGCGTGTTGCATGAGTAGCTCTAGCCACTCATCGAGCAGCGAACAGTACTCTGGATTACATACTTCGTGGCATCCTATACACGGAGCTATCTTGCCTTGCGCTAAGAGTAGATCGTGCTTGTTTTTTTCGCTTTGCGTTGCATTCACGGTTTAGCACCTCTCTGGCAACCCAGCTGCGATCACTGGGCAGGTTAGACAATACGCCATGCAGCATCGGTTTTTCTCCCGAAGGAGGTTCAGGTAATTTCGAGCTAGTCGTTTACGGGGTTTAGAAGAATGATGTTGTTGCCGCGAAGTACGACCGATCCCAGAACTCGGGACTTTTGCCCATCAATAACTTCCGTGGTATTTGTAAGATGCAAGTTTAGATAGTCATCTGCACTCATCAATAGGCCTTCCAGCACGCATTTTTCGCCCTTCATCTCGACTTGGATCTTGGAACCAACCAGATTTTGAACCTTCTTTGACGGGAACAATTTGAATCCTCACTTAAAATTGGCTTTTCGGATACTTTAATATTTTGTTCGTCTTTGTTCGACGAAAATTCTCCACAAAACTTCAGTTGTTTTAGTTCAAGCCTAATTGTAGCCACACCAAGTCCGACTTCCGCGGATTAGCTCGCGAAGAAGGAGCCTTACTACCCGTAAAGCACGAAGACCACGACTGCGGCACAGGAGAACAAGATGATTGATGTATTGGCCAAAGGGCTGTCGTACTTGCACAGGTGCGCAGAAAAACGGTGACGGCTGAGCGGCCAAAGCAGCGGACAACCTGACACCGTCAGCGAATCGAGAAGGATATGGCTTGTAATGGCCGCTGTGACAGCCGGTATGACGATTAGATCGAGTGGCGGGTATGGCGAGAGCAGGACGTAGGAAAGACATGCGCACGCAGTCGCAGTGAAGATCGAGTGCGAAAATCCACTTCTGTGACCGATGAGTCGTAGCGGCAGACGCGCGTCGAGGTCAGGAAGTGACGCCAGCAGCAGCGAAACTGTGGCAGACACCAGCAAGAACAACTTGTTAGTCGCGGTCGGGGGCAGTGCGATCTCACTAACGACGATGCAGAATGCGAAAGCGAAAATCGAGTGTGTTAGGGCTTTCACAACACCACGTTGTTAGCAGCTTTCGTTAAGTAAATATATGGTCGTGCGTGACTGTAGGTAGCAGCGTGCGCCGCTCTGATGAGCAGTTTTGCGCTCGTATAGAAGCTAGTATAGCCCGGTAGTGTAGCGGTCAATCATGTGAGACTCTGGATCTCACGACCACGGTTCGAATCCGTGCCGGGCTATCTATTTTCAAGTGAGTGGTTCGAGTCGCAGCTTTCCCCGCGTACGCTCCCACTCCTCGAGAGGGATGCTGTACTCCTTTTCGATAGCATCTCGGTAGCAGGGGCCACTATTGTACGCGCAAAATGGGATGATTAGTCCGCCAGGGACGGCGTAGTGAATAGCGCAACGCTTGACCCGTTCCACGTCGTAGTTGTATGCGTCCATGAAATGCATGCCGCCGATGAAAATGGTACGCTTGTGAAAGTCTCCGAGCGCTTTGTAGTCGTGAGTCAGCAAGACCGTTTTAATCATTTCCTTAAACTGAATGGACTTCGGCTGATTCTCCTCTTTGACAAGCGAATTTAGTGCTAGCAGTCCTCGCATAAGCGCCGCCGGCTTGCGCAGTACACCGCCGTTATTCAGTTTGTTCGCTAGCTTCTGGGTAAGCTCAAAGAATTTGTCAACGTCCACAAATCTATTTATCGGGATGAGTTTCCCGTCTTCGACGAACAGGTAGGTCGCGATGCCACAGTGCGGATGGCAGCTAAACTCGATCTGCGGCGCACCTGTGTAAGCCTCAATGAGTTTTGAGATTGAAACAACACAGGGCACGGGATAAAAGTCTTCGGCCTTTACTTGTCCGCCCGTCTGCTGTTCTATGTTAAATGCGAGATCAGGTAGGGTGAACCTCTGTGCGTTTCGCACGGCCGGTGCCAAATCGTTTGCAGCGCCGGTGAAAGCCATTGGTTGGAAGTTGACCCCTCTGATTACGTCCACGTTTTGAGCTGCAAAAAGGATTATGCTGCCGACTTCATGGTCATTTAGCCCGCGACCGATCGTAGGAACCAGCACTACGCCTTGGCCGGCATCTCTGCAGTTCTCAATGGCTTTCTTTTTTAGCTCGATGAACCTGTCGGTCTGCTTGGATACGCCGTTGAATTGAAGATATACCGTACTCAGCCCGGCATGTCTAAGCGTGCCTGCGAGGGTCTCATCTTTTGCAAGCCTGATGCCATTAGTGGCAATTTGGGTCTGAATAAAGCCCATATCAACCGCCATTTTAATGATCTCGGGGAGATCGTCCCTCAGCGTAGGTTCGCCGCCCGAAAACTGCACGGCAAGTGTCGGAACAGGTCGTTCTTCGCGCAGTGTTGTAAGCATATCTCTAAGTTGCTGGAAGGTCGGTTCATAGACGTAACCCTGTGCGTGTGCATTAGCAAAACACCATTCGCAGCGCAAGTTGCACCGGTTGGTGACGTCTACGTTTGCGAGACACGTCGACGTCAGATGAACATCGCAGAGGCCGCATTCGAGCGGGCATGCGTCGTGAAGCGTCAGTTGTGGGTTCTGTACCCCTTTTCCAGCGTACGAAAAGCGCTCAGCCTTGTGGTACATCTCTGCGCTGGACCAGTACAACTCGTCGAACACGCCGTGATCAGGACATCTCTTGACCATCCACACCTGGCTGTCCTTCTCGTAGATGGTAGCTTCAATGGGCTTCAGGCATTCGTGGCATAAGGAGGTCGTTCGCTTAGGTAATGTGACGGGCGCTTCATAAATTAACATGCAGTTCTCCAGCGTTTCCTTATTTCCTGATAAAGTTTCTATTTTGTTACTATTATTATTTTGTGCTTTGAGGTGCGGGTGCAGAGCGGCAGTTGCACCATACTCCTCGCGATTACGGACCAATTTGACCGCCGGAGACAGATTTAATATGTATGATGCGCCTTTCGCAATGCAGTGCTTGCGCTCATTATTGATGCCCTGTGGCTGATGCTCCCCGCATATGTGCCTAACTCGACTGCCGTCCTATTTGCGGGAAAAACCCCTCTCGATCTCGGTCGGAACTTTGTCGACGGAAGAAGGGTTTTTGGACCTGGCAAGACGTTTAGGGGGCTAATCGGCGGGACGTCGTCGGGAATCGCAGTGGGTTTGCTCTTACAACTTATCAAAAACAGCACGCAGATCGGCGTGCCCTCATTTGAGCCTGTTTTGGTGGTAGTCACTTTATCATTAGGGGCGATGCTCGGAGACCTCACCAAGAGCTTCTTTAAGAGGAGGCTGGGGGTGGATAGGGGGGACCCGCTTCCTATTGCCGATCAGCTCGACTTTGTCATCGGTGCGTGGGTGCTCACGTATGTTTTTTTTAGCGGCTGGTTCACCCTCAACTTTACGCTCCCCGTAATGGTCGTCGTCCTGATCATAAGTCCGCTCTTGCATCTCGCCGTCAACTTCATCGGGTTCAAGCTTGGCAAGAAAAAGGAGCCGTGGTAGCTAACAGAGCAGCTTTAACAGCAAGGCCTTGTGGGCGTGCAATCGGTTTTCCGCTTGATCAAAAATGGCTGAATGTGGTCCATCCATCACTTCGTCAGTGATCTCCTGCCCCCGGTGAGCGGGAAGACAGTGGAGAACGATCGCGTCGCTCTTTGCTGCATCGAGCACCTTGCTGTCAATGCGGTACTCAGAGAACGCGCGCGCACGTAGTGCAGAGGCTGCTTCGTCTCCCATGGAAACCCAAGCGTCCGTATATAGAACATCTGCAGCGGAGGCTGCTTTGAGCGGATCGCGTAGGATCCTCACGGCGGACAGCTGCTGACCTCTGCGCAGAATCGCGCCGTCCGGTTCATAACCAGGTGGGCAGGCGACGTCAACGCTCATACCCATCAGCGCGCACGACAGTATTGCTGAATTGCAGACATTGTTTCCGTCTCCAATCCACGCGAGTTTCATACCGCTGAGCGTCCCCTTATTTTCATAAATCGTCATCAGGTCTGCGAGTAGCTGACACGGGTGCTCGATATCCGAAAGGGCGTTAATCACAGGGACTGAGGCGTTTTTGGCCATGTCAATGACCGTTGAATGGCTGTTCGCCCGCATGATGATGCAGCTCAGATACCTCGAGAGCACGCGCGCCGTATCCGCAGTCGTCTCCCCTCGTCCCAACTGAAGATCATTCCAGTTCAAGTAGATAGGGTATCCGCCCAACTCGACCACCGCAACCTCAAACGCCGTTCGCGTTCGAGTCGAGGGTTTTTCAAATATCATCCCTAGAGTCTTGTGCTGTAAACCGTTCGAGAATATCCCTTTTGATCGTTCTCCTTTGAGGCGGATGGCAAGCTGGAGGATCTCAAAGATTTCATGTTTCGTTAAATCGCCTATAGAAATAAGATTCTTCATTGTGGATCCTTTCGTGGGGCAGTTCTTAGCTACGCGTCCCTGATGCGCTTCATGTGCTCAACGCGACTCTGCACCAGCTCTTTTTTCCCGATGTCATGCCGCGCAAATACATCACCCTTTATAAACTGAAGTGCTCGCTCTGCTTGTTGCTCGGCATTTTCTATCGTCTCCGCTACACCGAGGACTGCCAAAGCTCGAGATGTGGTGGTGACGATCGTGCCGTCGCGGTCATCGACGCTTGCAAAAAACAGCGCGGCATCGATGCGATCCTTATCGATGGTGATCTCCGTTGGCTTGGGGTTCGTTGGATAGCCGGCCGGCACAACATATTTGCAGACCGTGGCACGAAGTTCGTAATTAGCCTGCTTCAACGTGCCATCAATAGCCGATTCTGCGAGCTCGATGAAGTCGGATCTAAGGAGTGGAAGAATGTTCATCGCCTCGGGATCTCCGAATCGACAGTTGAACTCGACAACCATGGGTCCCGTTTGTGTAAGCATGAATTGGCCGTACAAGATACCCTTGAACGTAATACCCTCACGCTTCAGAGCGTTTACCGTATCTTGCATTATGGCTACAGCAGCGCGATAGTCGAATTCGTTCATGAAAGGCAGTATATAAGACTTGTCGGTGTACGAACCCATACCTCCCGTGTTCGGTCCGAGGTCGCCTTCGAAGGCGCGCTTATGATCTTGAACCGCTGGTGCGGGTGCTAACACGTTCCCGTCAACGAATGCTTGCACGGTGAATTCTTCCCCAGAAAGGCGCTCTTCAATGACAACAGGCCCTCGAAGCGTCTTTAGGTAGTCTTTGCCCTCAGAATAGCTATTGATGACTACAACACCCTTTCCGCCAGTCAAACCAACTGGCTTGATCACTAACCCTTCTTCATCGATGTTGTCTTTGATGAAGCGATCTGCTTCACTTAACTCGTCGAACAGCGCATATTTAGGGCATCCTTTGATGCCTTTTTCAGACATGAAAGAGCGGGCCCACCCCTTATCTGATTCGATTAAAGCTGCCTTTCGCGTAGGTCCAAAAGCGCGCACACCGCGGTCGTCGAGCACATCCACGATCCCCTCTGCCAAGGGTGCCTCAGGCCCGATCACTACCAGATCGGCGCGGCGGGCGTAATCTGCCACCTTCTCTAGGTCAGTTTCGTTGACGAGGAGGTAATCTTCGCATAATTGGGCGATGCCTGGGTTTTTGTACTTCATTGCGGCGTAGAGCATCGGCTCTTCGACGCTCCGGGCAATGGCCATCGCCATGGCGTGTTCACGACCGCCTGAACCTACTAGCAGGACCTTCATGTTGTGGTGGGTAAGTCATTTTCCGATAAAAAGCTATGCAGACTAGGGAAACAGACACATATTAGACAAATAACATATTAATGCTCAGCGCTGTTCGCCAGCAACGGCTATATGAGCCGTTAATCCTGAATAAATTAATCAAAAGCAAAAATCGGAACTTTTATAGATCATCACGACCGCCTATGTGTGGGGCCATCGAAACAATTTTAACGAGACGGTTGAATGTGCGGCATTGTGGGATGTATAGGCAACCGAAGCGTTACGCCACTCATAGTTGAGTCACTGAAACGGCTCGAGTACCGAGGTTATGACTCAGCAGGCATTGCCACGCTGAACGGCGCGGAAATTGATATAACGAAAACAGAAGGAAAGATCTCTGATCTTGAAAATATCTTAAGTTTGACCAACAATGCCTGTGTTGGAATCGGTCACACCCGCTGGGCTACCCACGGGATTCCATCTTCCACCAACGCGCACCCACACGCCGACTGCAGTGGCAGTTTCGCCGTGGTTCACAACGGCATCATCGAGAACTTTCAAGCTCTGAAAGATGAACTTACGAGCAAAGGCCACATTTTCAGCTCTGACACGGATACTGAAGTGTTAGCACACCTCTGTGAAGACTGCTACAATGGCGACCTTGAACGCGCCGTGCGGCAGGCGCTGCTCCGCGTCGAAGGCTCATATGCCATTGCGGTCATATCAGACAATGAACCGGAGGTCATCGTTGCCGCGAGAAAGGATAGCCCACTGATCGTGGGATTGGGAGATGGGGAGAACTTCCTCGCGAGTGATATTCCAGCAATCAGGAAATACACGAATAAGGTCATATACATTAACGATGGTGAAATCGTCCGTCTCACCAGAGACAACGTGTCCATATCAACGTTACAAGGTTTGAATGTTGAGAAGACCGTGACAATCGCCGATGGGAGCATCCAAGACGCTGAGCGTGGGGGTTACGAGCACTTTATGCTCAAGGAGATCCACGAGCAACCTAAGGCGTTACGGGAGACCATGGAAGATCGCTTGTGCGAGCTCGAGGGTAGCATCGATTTTAAGGAACTTCGCCCGCTCGAAGATGAGATCAAAAATATTGAAAGCGTTACCATCATTGCCTGTGGGACTTCGTACCACGCCGGGATCCTCGGGAAGTATGCGCTCGAGGATTTGCTGCGAATCCCGGTCAAGGTAGAGTACAGCTCTGAGTTTCGCTATAATAACTTCCTGTCGGGCAAAAGATCCCTGGCAATCTGCATCAGTCAGTCAGGTGAGACTGCCGACACGCTCGCCGCGATGAACGAGGCAAAGTCGCAAGGCTACCTAACGCTCGCGATAACAAACGTGGTCGGAAGCACGATTACGCGAAAAGCTGATGAAATTCTGCTTACGAAATCGGGAATAGAGATTGGCGTCGCGGCCACAAAAACCTTCACGGCGCAGATACTTACGCTTTACATGTTAGGCCTCTATGTGGCGCGATTGAAGAAGCTCATCGACGTTGAGACGTCACGCAATATCATAACTTCAATGAAGTCGGTGCCGGGCCTGATTGAGTCACTTCTTGACAACATTAGCAACATCGAGAAAACTGCGTCTCGTATTTGCGAAGCGGATTGCTGCTATTTCATCGGGCGTGGGCTTAGCTATCCCATCGCGCTTGAAGGCGCACTTAAAATGAAAGAGATCTCCTACATCAAAGCTGAGGGATTTCCGGCAGGAGAGCTAAAACACGGCCCACTTGCTCTTATCACCGCGGACACCCCCGTCATCGCCATAGTGCCGAAAGGCAAGACATATTACAAAACGCTCGGCAATATCAAAGAGGTAAAGGCGCGAAACGCCTTCGTCATTGCGATCGCGAACGCATCTGACGACGAGATCGTCAAATATGTGGACTCTGTGATCAAGATACCGGATGTCGACGAATTATTCTCGCCGATGCTCGCTGCAGTCGCGCTCCAGTTACTCGCGTACTATGCGGCTAAATACTTAGGCGCCGAGATCGATCAGCCGCGCAATCTCGCCAAGAGCGTTACGGTTGAATAACTGCTAACGCATCTAATTTGGTATGCAAGTCTGACCACACTGGGTCTTCGATTGGTCGTATTACGGCCACAGTAACGTAATTTCACACACCGAGGACAACGTTTGTAGTATGCAAAAGACCGTGCCGCCTGGACGGGCCATAAATCACCCTGCTATTGGCATCAGACTTGTAATCCACGGGCCTGAACTCATAGACTCTGGAAAAATCGCTGGTATCCTAGACGCTTTGCGCGCCCTTGGACCACTGCGTGTGCTCGCTGGAGGTACAATGGCCCGCGTCGCGGCCTTAGATAAGCATCTGAAGTTCGTTGATACGTCTCGAAATATACACACAAGCGATGCACTCAACCAGGTTTCAGACAAAGAGGTGCTTGTTCTTGCCAATTGCGGCAAAACCTCTGAAACAGGACGCGTCTTCGGCCAGATAGTATCGTCGCGTGTGCGGCGTTCTGTTATCCACGTAGAGCGCCCAGGCTCAATCGACGGGAGTGTTATCATTTGGCGGGGCGCTGACGGGGACACGTCCCGCAACGTTCAGTACGTCGCTAGGCATTTGTCGGATCGTCTATCGCTTAAGCTTGTCAAAAAGCAAAAAAGAGAGTTTTCCGTGGAGCAGACCGATGAAGTTGTTACGCGACATATCTACGGCGCAAGGCCAGGGGAGCCTTTGTTGGTTCAGGGAATGGTCGTCGGGACAGTGGTTGATGGCGACGTCGCGGTCATCGTACAACGAGGCAGAATTGTCGACATTGCAGGCGTTGCTACGAAAGCCCACGGGCTTGAGAAAATTGGCAATATTGACTTGGGCACCGCCTATATCAAGACCGGACACCTCAGAGCGAGCAATGAAGCTTGCGTTCAACGCTCGATGCTGCCTGCGCGTCCGTTACAACGCGGGTCAGTGATATTTGTCAACCACTGCGCAGACGAAACCTTAGAATCTGTCAATGAAACAACGATTTGTGCGATTACTGTCGGAGACGATACCACATCAATCTGCGGCGACATCTTATCGCGGGCTGGCGTTCCGATCGTTGGTATCACTGATGGTGATGGAGATGGACTCTACACGGGCGCGTGCGAGGTTGAGGGTTCGCTTGTTCTGCGTATTGACAACGCGAGCGACGACGATATAGGCTCATTGCTTGAACGAAGCGGGGAGCTTGACGGCGGAGACTATACTTTGGCTACGGTTATCGAAATCGTCACGAATTTCTTGCACGAAAAGGGAGTTGAGTTTGGCAGCATAATTCGCGCGAAAAATGACCTAGCTTGATGAAGACGGACGGTCTGAGCCCGCTGTGCATTTGCGTCCGAGCCCCGTACTATTTTTCAAAGACGCTTAATCGCGCAAAAGAGGATCGAAAGGCGGCGATCACCGTGCGGTTGAAGTCATGAGCACCATGTTAAGAAGGATGCTCTGTTACGCGTCGCGCGACCAGAAACGAGTCCTGCAACAAGCTGGATTGGTCGAAAACTGCCTCAAACAGTTAACATCGGTTTTGTTCATCCACATACGTTCGTGAATTAGAAATATTCATGTAGGGGGTAGCGGTAGTTGCCTGCCATACGCGCTGTATAAACGGCCATAACACGGCCTCTAAGATTTTATACTATTAGCGTTGATAAGTTTCATCTTATCTCTCTAAATGCACCAAAAGGAGGTTACTAGTTTGGCCAATGTAGTTGAAATGGCACCGGTTACTCGTGTCGAAGGGCACTCCAAGTTAGTTCTAGAGACAAACGATGACGGTATAGTGGAAAAAGGAAACTACTTCAGCATAACGCCG
>JBEKIR010000023.1:0-16606 GCA_050011655.1 Halobacteriota archaeon
CTAAACGCGTCGGCGAATTTTATTGGCCACTCCACGGCCTCTATCAGCTCTTGTTTGGGCGCTTCAAGCCCCCCGACGTCTTGCCATTTCACGTTCGGCGCCTCAACAAACACCTCGCGCATCGCTGATGGCTCGATGTTCTTCTGGACGTTCGTGAAGTCTTCCGCGGTGACCTGGAGCTTATCGAGCACATCTTGTGAGATCTCTTGTTCAAGGTCAATCTCGGGAAGGATCTTTCGAAGTGCGTGCATCGCCGCTTCTTTTGATAGGGCGGCGAGGTCAGCGCCGACGAAGCCGTGCGTCGTTCGGGCAAGGTCCTCCAGGCGCACGTCGCTGGCGACGGGCATGCCCCTGGTGTGCACCTGCAATATCTGCAGACGGCCGGCTGCATCGGGCACTCCGATTTCGATCTCTCTGTCGAATCGGCCAGGCCTGCGCAGCGCGGAGTCGATTCCTTCCGGACGATTGGTAGCGGCGATCACCACGACCTCTCCGCGCGCCTCGAGGCCATCCATCAGCGCGAGCAGTTGGGCGACGACGCGCCGTTCGACCTCTCCCGTCACTTCGCTTCGCTTGGGTGCGATCGCGTCGATCTCGTCTATAAAAATGATCGCGGGGGTGTTGTCCGACGCCTCCTTAAACAGCTCCCGGAGGTGCTGTTCGCTCTCGCCGTAAAACTTGCTCATTATCTCCGGGCCGCTGATGTTGATGAAGTAGGCGTCCGTCTCGTTCGCAACGGCTTTCGCGATGAGTGTCTTTCCGGTGCCCGGTGGGCCGTAGAGCAAGACGCCTTTTGGCGGGTCGATGCCGAGCTTTTGGAATAGTTCTGGGTGCCGTAGCGGCAACTCAATCATTTCTCGAACCAGGGCGAGCTCTCTCTTGAGGCCGCCGATATCCTCGTAGGTGACGTGAGAAATCGAACGTTCCGCCGCCACCGTCGGCTTTTCTTTAAGCGTTATTTGCGTGCTCTTTCCAGCGATAACGATACCTGCTGGCTGGGTGGCGGTGATCACAAAAGTTATCGGATTGCCCAGCATTTCGACCCGGAGCGTCTCGCCCTTCTGCACCGGACGCCCTTCGAGGAATCGCATGAGATAGTCCTCCCCGCCGACGATACGCACCGGCTGGGTGGGGGCCAGCGTGATCTTCACGGCCGGATTCGATTTTGCCTTTTTAATGACGACCTTGTCGTCGATGCCCACGTGTGCGTTACCGCGAATGTTACCATCGATTCTGATGATGCCGAGGCCGCGGTCTTCTGGGTATGCTGGCCACACCACTGCGGCCGCTCTGTTGCGGCCCATTATCTCAATGATGTCACCACTTACGAGCCCGAGTTGTCGCATGGTATCCATGTCGATTCGGGCGATACCCCTTCCCGCGTCGCGATGGTACGCCTCGACGACTTTAAGCGTTATTTCTTCTACCATTTTTCAATTGTCTCCTATTTCGTGTGTGTGATGCGTTGATGAGCTTATCCTCCCTACCTCGCTAGCCAGTACGTCTTTGCATCGATTCTTCTGATTTTCTCTCGTTTTTCGAGGTCGCTAAGGCGCTCTGACAATATCTGGGCGGGTATAGCGAGCCCTGCTGACAACTGATGGGCAGTCTTCGGCCCGGTAAGCAGGAGCGAGAGGATGTCATATTCAATGAAGTCTTGCGATATTCGGTCGATCTTTCGCGCGCCACGTTCCATCACTTCATTCATCAACTCTTGTACCCGTCGCTGGGCCCCCATCAGTTCGCGGTTTGCCCTTCTAAGGCTATCGAGTGTCTCGGCCACGTCGGCTAGACTTCGCGTCTTGAGTTGTAGCTCGCCTATCGGCGTTGAGAACTCAATGGCGCTTGGTTCCTTCGGTCCAGGGTTCGCAGTCTCAACGTCATAGCTGAACGGAGAGATTTGAATCTCAAGCAGCACGTTATCGGCGATGTGGAAGTACTTCCGCCTTCGCTCGTCGACAAAGAACGCGATGATGCCGGCGTGCTCGAGCATGCTCAGATGGCTGATCACGGCCTTGGGTGCCACGTGAAGTCTTTCCGAGATCTCGGTCACGTAAAAAGGCCGCAGCGAAAGGAGTTTCAAGATATTACGGCGATTTTCATTGCCGAGAATGTCAAGGAGTGCTGCTTCGTCCATTGCTCTTTCTTAGCGTGTCACGGTCGGAATAGATCGTAACACTAACTTATAGTTAGTTTCAATTCTATATAAAAGTTAGTCAAATCGGGGCTTTGTTCATTAAGTGCCAAATCAAGCGGACTTTTTAAACACAACTCAGACTTTTTAAACACAAATGCTCTGTGAAACAAATGGTCAATAGCATTAAGGGGGTCGCAGAAAAATTTGACACGGCCCTAGCTTTTCTTTTCTTTCACTAACAAGTTAGTTATAAGTCACTTCGACTCGGTTATGATTCGACTGTCAAGGTGAGCAATGAACAAAAAACCTGACGAAGCCAAGGATGCGAGGCTTCGCTCGATATTTACCGAACATATAACAGTGAGGCTGGGGCCTCCTCCTGAGTATGATTCAGTTCAGATATGTTTGAATGGGCATATTATAAACCTCCATGCTTGGACAAAATATCAATTCAACAAAAAATATTGTGCAGAATGTGGAAATCGCGTCATTAGCAATTGCCAGAAGTGTAAAGCGCAAATCAAGGGGCAATACCTAAAAGATAATATTAAAAACGATGCAACATGGATTCGTCCTTCATATTGTGAGAACTGCGGAGAGCCATTCCCTTGGACGATAAAGGCGGTGGAAGCTGCGAAAGAGGTGACTAATGGACTCGAATTACTCAGTGATGAGCAGAAGCTAGAGGTAGCCAAGGACATCGACGATATGGTGAGGAACACGCCTCGTGCGCTTGTTGCTGCGAAGCGATTCAAAAAAACGCTTGAAGATGCATATGGACAGATACCGCAGCTTTACCGCGATGCCTTGCTCCTTGCAGTGACAGTAAGTATTAGGCTGTTTTTAGGCTGGTAATGGCCACGAACACTGGAAATCAAAGCTTTTTGCGCAACGTGGCTTGTTTTGCAAAACTCTGTTAAAAATGAGTTGGTGATTTGCTACAATTCCAAGATTTACTATATTAACTTAGGCAGCACTGATTTAAATTGAAAACTATGGGGAGCACAGACCTCCTAGAGAGGAAGGGGGAATGGCAACAGACCCCCCATAAAACTAGGCGGAATGACTCCCGCCAAATGATTTAGCGCGATTGTTCTTAATCGTTTCTGGCTCACGTAGACTTTTGCAGCACTACGACTTTGTAAGTGGTAAAAAGTGATAAAATGAGAATTACTGAAGAAGATGGCTACAACTATATCATCTTTGAAAATGGAGATAGCCCAATTCAGGTTAAAGAAGATGGCACGTGCTGGTGGAGTAATGGTCACGGTCTGACGTTACAGTTCATTTTTCCGCGATGATTGTTCAATCCAGGTAGTTAAATTTGCCACAATATGGACACTCAAAAACTAAATTCTTTAGTGACCCTGGTTCGATGTCCTTACACAGGATTGAGTCACACGTTCCGCAATGGTAATTAATTTCACCCGTTCCCTTGATAAAGGAATCAAAAGCCTCTCTTTCTTTATCCCATCGCAGAATTGAATCGGTTTTTGGGTTAGCGTCAGAAATAATGACTAGCCGGATATCCACAATAATTCCCCAGCGTGTGAGTGAACTCTAAACTACTTAAATGCACATAATTTAGCCCATCTGGACTTTTTAGCCGAACCATGTATGCATAATAAATGATTGACATACAAGAAATAGATAAGAAATACTTAATAGCCTTCCAGAAGTTCTTGGAAGACATTATGGAAATAGAAAGGATACGGCCATTTACTGACTATCTTGATGCCATCCACTTATGGGATTTTTACACCGATTTAGACGACCATATAACGCAATATGAAAAGGTTTACCCTGATGAAGTAACAGACATTTTCATTTCAAACGATATAATAGACAACAAAATTAGTTGCGGGTCTTTATGGCTTTTTAATGAGAACGGCTGCATTGAAATGAAAAATTTTCCAAACGGAAATAATATGCGTTTTGTTCGGTTAAAAGACAGCACCTACGAAACCGAATCAGATGATTACAAGTTTTACGACTGTGAAACATTGCGGGATTGCTTAAATAAAACCGGCACAAACCCCAACGCGCACTTGCGGATTAACGTTGCCCTATTAAGTGGACAAGAGATACAGTTTAAAGCAGTAGGGAGGAACTGCGATTTTCTGTTTTATATCCTCAAGAAATACATAAAGGCCTAGCCTTTGGCGTTCTCCTTTGCCTTCTTCACTAACCCCAACCACCTAGTCTCTCCTAGCTTCAAATCAACCCCCGCCACCTCTGCCGGCGTTTTCTCGTTTAACGCCTGATTCGACCTCACGAAATTATAGTACGCCTTAAACCCATCATTAAACACCGAAGCCGACTTATCGCTATGCAACCCCCGCATTACCTTAACGCGCTCCCTGACGGTGTTGTGCAACCGTTCAACCTTGTTGTTGTTGCTTCTCGCCGTCAACCCCTCAGCTACAACATGTTCACTCTCTTGGTGATTGTCGTAAAACTCTTGTTGAACGCCTTGTGGTATGACTGCAAGCCGTCTGTGATAAGCAATTCCGGTTTCCCTGCTTCTCTTGCCTCTTTGAATAGCTCTTGTGCATCCCCAACCTCACACTTCTTGGTAACGAGATTCGCAACCATAAACCGCGTCTCACTGTTCATAACGTGCCACAACCACGACTATTCATCACGCTTTGTCTTGACCTTCATCTCGTCAGCGTGCCAAATACCGCCGAGCTTTGGATTTAGCGTCTCTGCGTATCCGCTTATGATTGAAGGTATTTCTTCACCCAGTAAAGAACGGTGGTGTGGTCTAATTTTCGCTCGTAGAACTACTCAAGGTGGTCTACAATCTTCCGCGACGTTCCCTCAAAGTAGAGGTCTAAAGCTACCGCCACCATCTTTGACGTGACTTGCATCTTCTCAAAGCCAGCCTCAGATTCGAGTGTGAACCCTGTGAACCCTTGTCGCAGCTCTTACCCGACACCTAAATCTTCATTCGCCTCTTCGTCCGTGAATGCCATGCCTTAAGCTTGACTTTTTAACAGGTGACAAAAACCAGAACGTAGAACGTGTTGACAAGCTGCTGCACCCCGCGACTTCAAATCACCGAACAGCGCTCGTGGAAGATCACAACGCATTTATATGCAAATTGACGTTCACTATTGGGGTGCATTATTTCGATTCAGAACCTCGAAGCCGGGCATGTCCAAGCAAAATGACGAACTGAAGCACCGTATATATGAGATCTTCCAGCCCGCCCCTGTAGGCGAGGCCCGCATCGTTGCGGCGCATCGTCGGGATGTTTCCACAGCTACGCGTGTTCGCTTCTTTTTGATTGCATTGATCTGGCTACTCGTAGGTGTCGCCATACTAGCCAGCTACAACGACGTATACCAAAGATATCACGACCTCTTTAACGCAGTGTTTGCCTTTGCAATCGTCGTCTTTACCATCGAACTGCTGCTACGCTTGTGGTCGTGCACGGTAGATCCGCGGTTCAGAGGCCCAATCAAAGGGAGACTTAAATGCCTGTTTACAACATCCCTGCTCGTAAATCTGCTTGTCATTGTGCCTTTTTATGCCAAGCCGTTCTTTCCAGGAGCGGACGTATTCGTAAACGCGGCGATAATCCTCATAATCCTCAAGCTGCTCACGTACTCTAGTGTATTCAAATTCGTCACCGATATTCTGAAAGCGAAAAAAAACGAGCTCGTTACTGCGCTGGCAATCGACCTAATCTTGCTGATAACGTTCTCAAGTTTCATGTTCATTATTGAGCGCGCCTCAGACCCGCGCGATTTTTCAAGCATTCCTGCTGCCGGATGGTGGGCGGCGCAGACCCTGACCACCGTCGGCTACGGTGATCTGATCCCTACGACAGCGCTCGGACAATTCTTGGCAGTTATTGCAATGTTCCTAGGCATAGCCACTTTTGCCATTCCAATTGCCATTATCGGCGCTGGGTTCACCGAGGCATTCGAAGCGCGACGAGGCGAACCCGGCAGACAGGCCGCCGACCCGTGTAAATTGCTGGGTAATTTAGCCGATCTCAAAGAGCAAGGAGTCATCACCGAGGAGGAGTTCGCGGCCAAGAAACAGGAGCTTTTGGCCCGATTGTGACCTCGTTTGTTCGGGCCAGCGGGCATAGGGCGACACGCAGACGTTTCGATGTGTGCGGCAACCGCGCAGTCCGTTCACCACAGCGAAATCAAGCGAGACCAATACGTTTTTCCCGTGCGGACGATATGCTTAGTGGGGAGTGGAACCAATGGATATTATCTTTGCAATGGACATTCGAGGCGGAGTCGTCGTAAAAGGCTACAGAGGCGATCGAGAACGATATGAACCCATTGAACGCCATAGCAAGATCTGCACGACATCAGATCCGCTAGATGTCATCGACGTCATTAAGCCGAGGAGGACGTACATCGCGGATCTCGATCGGATCCTCGGTCGGGGCCGCAACTCACTCATTATCCAACGCATAGGCACACGCACAAAAACCCTCATTGACATAGGGATCCGGCGGCTCGATGACGTCCGAGAGGCTGAGCGGATCGGTGACACAGCGATAATTGGCACCGAAACGGGCCGCCTCGACGTGATTCGAGCAGCTCAATCGATGCGGATCGCCGTTAGCATCGACATGAGGGAGGGAAGCGCAATATCCCCCGATCCAGCGCTTTCCGGGGATCCTCTCGAGGTTATCGAGAAGATGAACCTTTACAAGATGAGCGAACTGCTCGTTATGAACATCAACCTGGTGGGAACGAAGCACGGGGTCGACTTTGATTTCATGGAGAGGGTGATCGACGTTTCGGGACATCCAATTGTTGTCGCTGGCGGAATAAAGGACAACGAGGACTTAGATACGCTCGAAGATCTCGGCGCTGCAGGCGTGATTCTCTCGACGGCGATTCACGAAGAGATAATCCCGGTCGATCTCGTCCGATAGAAAGGAAAAAACAAAAAAACGATCAGAGCGGAAAAGCCCGCCAGTTCTCCGCCCCAAAACGCTCTTTATAAGACTGGCAGGTACCGTCTGATCTCGTACTCCGACACCTGGATGCGATACTCATCCCACTCTTTCTTTTTGAGTTGGATGAAGCGGTCAAAGACGTGATTGCCGAGTGCGCGTCGCACGAGTTCAGAGTTCTCGGTCTCTTTTATGGCGAGTCCCAAGTTCTCGGGGAGTGAGCCAATGCCATGCGCATCGAGCTGTTGCGGCGTCATTTTGAAGATGTCCTTCTCGACGGGATCAGGGAGGTCGTAGCCCTTTTCCATTCCGTCGAGCCCGCTTGCGAGCATTACCGCAAATGTGAGGTAGGGATTACAGGCCGGATCGGGGCAACGCAGTTCTACCCTCGTCGCGAGCTCATTTCCGGGCTTATACATTGGCACTCTTATCAGTGCGGACCTATTTCGCCGCGCCCACGAGATGTAAACAGGCGCTTCAAAGCCGGGAACGAGCCGCTTGTACGAGTTGACCCATTGGCTCATGACGAGACAGAATTCTTTCACGTGCTTCAACTGGCCGGCAATAAAGCCTTTACCCTGCTCTGACAGGTGGTACATATCATTGGGGTCGAAAAATGCATTCTTCTTTCCCCTAAACAGTGATTGGTGCGTATGCATGCCGCTTCCGTTCTCACCAAGTATGGGCTTCGGCATAAACGTAGCATAGTAGCCTGCCCGGAGCGCGATCTCCTTAACGACGAGGCGGTACGTCATTACGCTATCGGACATAGTCAAAGCGTCCGTGTAGCGGAGATCAATCTCGTGTTGGCTAGGGCCAACTTCGTGGTGACTATACTCGACATGAATGCCCATGTCTTGCAGTGCAAATATCGTGTCTCTCCGAAGATCAGTCGCCTGATCCAATGGGGTAAGATCGAAGTACCCGCCGGTATCTATGATATCGGCGCATTGATTGTTTGCAAAATAGAAATACTCAAGTTCCGGCCCAATGTTGAATGTGAGGCCTTTCTTCTCTGCTCGCTGGAGATTTCTTTTGAGGACGTACCTAGGATCTCCCTCATAAGGCCTCCCCGACGGTTCAAGAACGTCACAGATGATTCGCGCGACGCCCTTTTCTTTTGGCCGCCAGGGCAATATCGCAAAGGTGCTGGGATCCGGCTTCGCAATCATGTCTGACTCCTCAATCGTTTGATAGCCGATGATTGAGGAGCCATCGAAGCCCATTCCTTCATCGAGAGCCCCTTCAAGCTCGTCGCTTGTTATTGCAAAGCTTTTCAGAGCGCCGAGGATGTCCGTAAACCAGAGTCGAATAAACTTTATGCCCTGTTCTTCGACTTGGGCTACAACATAGTCTTTGTCCTTCGTTTCTGCCATGGAAAAACTCCTGTTCGTAATTCTCGGTAGGAAATTACGTTCCGCTTTAGGCCATAATGAAATATAAACATTTCCAGCACGCCAAGATTTGCGGGGAAAGGAGGATCGCAGCGCTACGCGGCATGGTCGACTGAGCGGTGTTTACAATCGTTGATTAAGGAGCTTTACATCCATGAGAGCTGAGATCGAATGTACTTTCACGGCTATTTCCAGCTCATACAGTGCCGCCATTGGATTTGCTCCGGCGTAATTGTTGATCTCGACAACGTCATTTTCAGCGCAGATTCCAAGCGAACCTTCTTGAATCGGGCTCTCGATCCAGCCGACAATGCCTGCTTTTTTAGCGTCCTGGAGCAGCTCGATGGATTTTTCAGATGCGATAGCTGGCACGGTTCTAACGTTCGCGAGTACTGTGCCCTTTCCGCTCCGTGCTGCAGCCAAAATAGAGGTCATTCGTCGTGCGGTGAATATTTGAATCGGGTCGAGCGAAGTCCCGCCGTATGAGATGAGATCCGTATAGGCGATCGGCTGGCTGTTATCGATTGCGAGAAGCCCCCCGTATTTGATGCTAGACGGAATCCCGTGTTTGATCAATATGCCGTCGACGGTCATGCTACACATAGTCACGAGTCCCACAGCCCCATACGGGATGAAGACGGCACCAACCTTATCCCCCTCCTCTAGAAGACGCACGTAGGGGCTAACAGTGTATCCGCTATCTATAGTCTCGGCGGCCGCTTCTATTGCGACATCGAAGTCATTCTTGTCGATAGTCGCGACATTGACTATGATGTCGCCATTTCTCAGCTTTAGGTCGAAACTCGTCCGGTAAACCAGCTCGTCGATCCTGGTTATGACAAATCCGACCCGATCTCCAACTATCGCTTCATTCAACTCTTTCAGGCCTTTTTCGGTGATAACTCTCCCTGCGTTACCGATTTTAGTCGTAAAGCCTTTGTAATCAAGCAGCACCAAATAGTGGCGCACAGCGCGTTCTCCTATCGGGTACCCTCGTTGACTTAAGCTTGCGGAGATCATCCGCGCTCCGATAGCCTCGTCACTTTCGTCGAGAATTCGTAGGATTTCGATTAGCTTTCTCTGTGTCTCGATGTTCGTCATGAAAAGTCGCAGAACACTTACGCGTTTATTTGAGCTAGCAGGCCCCCCAGATGCGCTAAAGTATTAAGGGGGCACCTTATTTGTAGTTTTCCGAGTTAATTTCAATACCGATAAGCTCCTTCGCATAACTGTGGGCTCGTAGGGTAGTGGACTATCCTCTTGGACTTCGGAGCCTTTGTGGAGACATCCAAGAACCTGGGTTCAAATCCCAGCGGGCCCGTCAATCTGCTCTCCAACGAGCAAGCACCGGCCATAGCGTTTTCGTTAATTCCCGAGGCTCACAAGCGGCGCCGGAATCGAGCCGCCTCTTTTGACGAACTTTTTGGAGCTAAATGCCTTGATTGGCACCACAGGCGCAGCCCCAAGCAACCCACCGAACTCAATCAAGTCTCCTTCCTTTCCTACGGGAATAAGCCGCACACCCGTCGTTTTGTCGTTGATGACCCCGATCGCACACTCGTCAGCAATTATTCCCGCGATTGTCTCGGCGGGTGTCGCAGAAGGAATGCACACCATGTCAAGCCCAACCGAACATACGGACGTGAGTGCCTCAAGTTTCTCAAGCCCGATGGCGCCGACGCTGATTGCTTCAGCCATGCCAGCATCTTCGCTGACCGGTATGAACGCACCACTGAGGCCCCCTACGCGTGAAGACGCCATCGCGCCCCCTTTCTTTACTGCATCAGTAAGCATAGCGAGTGCAGCAGTCGTTCCAGGCGCTCCGCACCGCTCAACCCCCATTGCTTCGATGATCTGTGCGACAGAGTCTCCCTTCTGGGGAGTAGGCGCTAACGAGAGGTCAACAATTCCGAAATCAACATTCATTCGTGCTGCTATCTCTCTACCTACCAACTCCCCCACGCGAGTTATCTTGAATGCGGCACGTTTGACAACCTCGGCAAGCTCACCAAGATCGCAGTCTCCCATTCTCTCGACTACAGCCCTAATGACGCCTGGACCCGATATACCCACGTTCACGACCGATTCAGGTTCGCCTGGACCGTGAAAGGCGCCGGCCATAAACGGATTATCAGGTGGCGCGTTTGCAAAGGTAACCAAACGGGTGCAAAGCTGCGGATCGATGCGAGCAAGCTCCTTGATGACTCTACCCATTCGGAGCGCGGCCTCCATGTTGATGCCCGCTTTGGTCGTAGCGATGTTCACCGAGGCACAGACCTTTTCTGTCGAGCTCAATGCCTCCGGAATCGAGCTCACAAGTGCCTCAGTCCCGATTGTAAAGCCTTTCTGGACGAGGGCCGAGTAGCCACCGATAAAGTCGACGTTCAACTCGGACGCAGCTTCGTCCATCGCGCGTGCCATCAATGGACCAGATTGTGGATGGACGTCGATCAAGGAACCAATAGGAGTTACCGCGATACGCTTGTTCACTATCGGCAATGAATACCGCGCGACCGTTCGATCGGCTTCGGAGCGCAGCTTAGACGCAGTAGACACGATCCGATCGTGCACAGCTTGGGCCATTCGTTCAGGGTCGTCTCGCACGCAGCCCATCAAATTGATGCCCACAGTGACTGTCCGTATGTCGAGATGCTCGTAGAGAATCATGTCGAGTGTCTCGAGTATTTCATCAGCGCTGAAGATCATAACTTCCCCTTTCGCGTAGCGACTATGCGAGCATAGCTAGAGCGGGCATTCGCCGAAGATAAACTTAGTCTTTGTGGTGTTTCACAGCGTGCACCGGGATCACCCTTCCCGTCACACTCGAGCCACCAAAGTCTCAGTCGCGATAAGAGAAACGAACGCTGACTGACGGCGTCCGATTTCGGTTCGGCTGGCGCAAGTTCGCCTTGCAATGTGAGCGATTGCCAACCAATAACTTCGGAAACGCTTTCTAAGGCCGCGTGAGATGCAAAGAGAACGGACCCGGAGGGATTTGAACCCTCGACCACCGGCTTAGAAGGCCGGTGCTATATCCTGACTAAGCCACGGGCCCCTTTTATTCCATGCTAAGCAACTCAGATCAGTTCATCGACCTTCATAGGAGCATACTTCGGCGGTCTCGACTGCGATGATCTTGCCTGGACCTTCGTCCTCGATGCCACGCAGCCGGCACGTGTGTTCGCGCAGTTCGAGCTGAACCCGGGCCGACATAACCTCACGTTCTTCATAGAAGTCGCCCACCCGGTGTGAGACTTTTTGCATTGCAATGGTTTTGGTGCGCACGCGCGCTAAAACCCCGGTCGTACCGATCGCAACGTCGTGACGACTCGTGTCCGTCACAAACACTTCGTCGCCAATGTCAGCTTCGAAAACAATTGGGATGTTATGAGCACTGCGCAACTCAAAAGTTCTAACGCGCTTTATAATGAGGTCGTCGATTGACTCTTTTGATATACCGGTCAAAGCTAGATGTCTCATGTGCTCACCCGTACATGACCTGAGTTGGTCCTTTGGTTTCGGCCTGTTCTGCCCCTTGAACCTGCTCAGCAAGCTTATGTAGCTCTGTTTCGATCTGTTCCGCTTCCTCAACCAGCTTCTGCGTGCTGATGCTCACGTTCAATACGTTGCTTACCACGTCGATGACGCGAGCTGCCGCGCGTGGATCAGGAGTGGGACCTTGGGTTTCTCCCAAGAGGCAAAGCGCCGGGAGCTTGTTAATATGACTCTCATTCATTATGCTTCCGGCGATACCAGAGATGCTTCCGGTCACCAAGGTCTCGGTTTTGTCCTTCACGAGACTGAGTTGTTCGGCGCCAGTTGCGGCCGCATAAACGGTGCGTTCTTCGCGCATCGTGGCGATACCGGCGATCGGTATGTTGAGTTTCGCGTTCAGGCTCCGCGCCCAGCCAATAACTGCTTTTCCTATGTCATAAGCAATCATTGGGTGAATCAAGATATCCGATAGCACTACGATGAAGTTGTTTTGAGGATCTTCGTAGATTCTGACTGGGGCGTGCGTGAGTCCTTCAAAGAGCACGGTAATAGGCGGAAATAGGCGAGATTCGATAGTTCCTATCGGCGTCATTTTGAGCTCGGATGCTATTTGTGTGGCCACGATGTTGCCAACGAGGCCGATTCCAGGGAATCCCGCGAGGATTATGGGGCTCTTTGAGCTCACCTCTTGTTCGATAATCATGTTAACGTATTCGTTATCAGTTCCGGCTTTCATAATGTATCAGCGTCCACAATTGCTCACTTTTTAAACAATGACCCATTACTAAGTAAATACTTTATCTATCCATTCCACGACTCTTCTCTTGATCTCAGAACGGCACCCTAGACAATCGCGTCCTTGCGGAGCGCATATAAACAATGTGCCGCAAAGAGCGTATAGGTCTTAGAGCCACAGGTCGTGACTACAATTCAAGAATATGCGTTCAAACGAGGATTCAAGAAGGATGCTAATCAGCGGGTTGTCGAGGCACTCAGGGCGTGCTTTGGCATCGATATCAACGTGCGCGATGAAGAATACCGCTTAAGCTACGGGGCACTGAAGACGATGACGATACGTGTGGCTGATACGTTACTCGTCGATACCGAACCCAGTACCAGCGTTCCCGAAGCGGTAATGATCGATACGAACGCGCGGTTCCGCTGTTTTCTGGAAAAAGCAACCGGATACACGGCAAAACAGCGTGCAAAAAAGGCTCAAGAAGCAGTAAAACGCGCCAAAGAGGACTGACGCGAAGCCCTGCCCACTCTATTCGACGTATATCGCCGGTTTCATAGGAAGCGCTCGCCTCGCGCGATTCGCTGGATCGTACACGTTGTCGTTTTCTGCGCAAACATACACGTGTTTCCCAAATTTTCGTGACATGTAGTCCTTGGCGGCGAGAAGAGTCTCTGATTCGGCCTTGAAGTCCAGCGCGTCAGCAGATGGGGCTTCGTGAGTCGATTTGGCAAGATCGGGTGCGATACGAGCGATTTCTTTCACATGCATACGCAGAAGGGGGTCCTCTTTGGCTCGGGCTATGATGTTCTTGACCGAGGGGTCATCAAGCCCACGCGCGACAGTGTAGAGGGCGTATTTCCACTGAGCCGGAAGGTAGATAAAAACTGATTCGGTTTCCCGCTTTATTGCGGCTTGTATATTTGAGATATCACTGACCACTTCATCCAAGAAGCCCTTCTGCGGAAGTGTTTCGGCATAAAGATCGTCAGACAGCGGGAATTCTGCGAGGGAGACATAACCAGACTTCAGCATTCTCTCCCATAGCTCCTCAGCAATATGAGGCACAACAGGCGCCAGCACCCGGAGCCAGATATCGATGACGTCCCAGAGCGTGCGACGCTTCTCGTCACCGTCCAAAATCATCGATTTGTACTCTTCAACCCGGTTTAAGTGTTCAAAAAACGCTTCAGTGACGTACTTTCTGTACGAGAATTGATGAGCGGCCTCAGACGTTTTTGATACCATAGCCTTAGTCGCTGCCAGTATCCATCGACTCGCAAAAGAAAGCTGCCCATTGTATTCCGGCCTTGCCGCTTCGACATCCCTCTTCGTTGCGTGCCAAAACCTCAGAAGCCTCTTTTTGACCATGTCGACTTCTTTTTCCCTCCAGTCAACGGTTGAATTCAGGTCGGCAATGGACACCAGACAGAGCCGCACGAGGTCCGCGCTATAGACCTCCGGGACTGTCGCAATGGGAATTACGTTGCCCTTGCTTTTCGACATCTTCACCCCTTCGCGAACAAGAAGCTCGTTGAGCGTAACGAGCTTTGGCCAGCAAGTCTCCGGAAACAGTATCGCGTGATGGAACAAGAAGAAGCTCAAGTGATTGGAAATGTGGGCAATAGCAGTGTGCCGATGATCGTTCGGATACCAGTAGATGAAATCGTTTCGCGCAGCTCTGATCACCGTCTCTGGCAAACCTGTTTGCTGGCAGACGTCCGTTACGTCGCCCTTGCCCAGGAAAATGTAGTCAAAGAATGCGGGCGTTAGCCGCTTCGGGTCACAGTCGCGAATGTGCTGGATGACGGTATAGAGCGCCATGTAGATAACGGAGTCAGAAAGCGGCTCAATTATCCAGTGCTCGGTTGAGAATGGAAATTCGGTCCCCAGCCCTCTGCGCCGAACACACGGTCGTTGATCGAGCCACTCAAACGTCTGGACGAACTGTGCGCGGTATACCTCTGGTACGATTTCAAGCTGGTCAAGCAATTCGAATGCCTTTTCTTTCCAGTGAGGGTCGCCATAGTTGAGGAAATACTGGCCAGGCTCTATAGCGACAACCACCCGGCCGCCGCATCGACAGAGTCCTTTTGTTGAGGTCTCATAAATGCTCGACGCAGCATTTCGACTGTTAAGGAATTCAACGATATCCTGCTTGACGTCGCGCACTAGCCGGCCATCAAATTGCTCGGCAGTTTCCTTAAGAACCCCGGTATAGAATTCCTCCCTGTAAAGTATGTTGGTAATATGGCTCAGCGTCTCGTCGTCGCGTTGAGATCGAACGCCATAGCGCTCGCACAGCTCTGATGCGGGAAAATCCCCGTACCCGTCGATTTTGACGAGAGATATCGGCTTTATAGCTTCAATATCGCTCCTTAACGAGGAGAGATCAACATCCAAACCGGTGCTCCCGTGCTGCTTTAGGTCGTTCAGCGCTGCCCAATCATAGGGGGCGTGAGCGGGGACACTCATGACGATTCCGGTACCGTGATCAGAATCGACGAAAGACGCCGGAAGAACGGGTATTTTCCGTCCCAGAGGGCTGATGCAATGCGCCCCTAGGAGTGACGTCCCGAGAAACTCCTCAATAATAGTGACCTCCCGTTGCTGATACCGCAACTTGGAGGCGCTTTCGAGGGAAACGATCCACGTCTCACCGTCGACGTAGGCTTTGACGTAGGTCGCGTCAGGCGCAACCCAGAGATTTGTTACCGCAAAAACTGTTTCAGGGCGCAGCGAGGCCGTGACGACATAAGCTTCATCCAAAGAGAACTTGATCCCAACGTAATCGTCAATTGATATCTTCTCAACGTCGCCGCCGGCGATGTCATCTTCCCCTACGGCGTTTTGATCGATCGTGCAGAAGAGAACTGGGTGTTGCCCGCGCACGATCAGCCCGAGCTCCATCAGCTTACCGTACTGCCATCGAATAAACTGATTGTAGACGAGGTCGCCGGTGGTAAACTGTCGGGACCAGTCGATTGAGAAGCCCATCTTCTTGAAATCTGGCGCGATCTTCTCTGCAAAGTAGTTCGCGATATTCCAAGGATCCACAAACGAATTAACGATCTGCTCAACGCGCGACTCGTCATCCTCATAGAGGCGAACGTAGTTCTTATAAAGCGCTATCGTCGCGCTTTCGCGGCGCCCTATGCACGAGCTAATGGCGAGTATCGGTGTCCCGGTAATGTGCCACGCCATAGGCCACAGCACGTTGTGGCCGTTCATTCGCATGAACCGAGCGTGGATATCAGCAACGTTATAGGTCCGCGTATGGCCTATGTGCTGGGGTCCGCTCGTATACGGATACGGCGTCGTCAAGAAGTACTTCTTCGGCCCTGCGCTTTTTGGCTCAAATATCTTATCGTCAAACCAACGATCCTGCCACTTTCTCTCAATCGCTCGAATTTCATCAAGTTCAGAAGTTGCCACTTGCACTCCCTGCGGCGAGTCTCAACGATTAGAAAATGGTTATTTGGACAAGCGACCTGATCGGAACGTTCTGGACTTGATCAATCCCCTTCTTATTAATAAGCACAGCTACCGATAGCGGCGTTGCTTGCATCTCTTTGATGCTTTCTATGAGTTCAAGCGCTGTGCTTCCAGTGGTTATTACATCATCGACGATCGCGCAGCTTTTTCCCGCAATATCGGCGAAGTTTTGACTAAATGAACCCTTAACGCCGTCATTTTCAGATCCCTTTTGTTTTTGCGGAACAAACACTGCGAGCTCTGCTCCGATTTCATCGGCGACAAGCGTCGCAAGAGGTAGTCCACTCAGCGCAACGCCGATTACTACGTCAGGATCACCTGTCTCCAAGATCATGTCGACCAACGCGAGCGAGACGAATCTGAGCCTCTCTGCGTTTTGCCCAATCTCGCTCCAGTTTACGTATATGTCCTTTGGC
>JBEKIR010000024.1:0-15357 GCA_050011655.1 Halobacteriota archaeon
CTCTGACCTGGCTAAGCTACAGGCCCGCTGACGCCGCCAACAGGGCTCGAACCTGTGACATCGTGGTTAACAGCCACGCACTCTACCAACTGAGTTATGGCGGCTTGACACATCTCTCTAGTGTGTTTCTTTACTTAAGCTTTAAGGTCGTGGAACAGTTTGCTCGACGAGTGATGCTCATTGTGGGCGTCTTTGGGCTTCAACCTCGTTTCATCCTGTAGTTGGCTTTCACTTCACTTAGCTTCTTTAGAAACTGGTCGAGAAGTTGCTCATAGTTTTGAACAAACTCTGAAATCCTCGCGCTCGTAATTGCTCCGTACGGTGATGGTTTGATCAAGCCCTCCTGCTCTAATATTCGGAGCGAGTAGCGGACTTTGTACTTGGAATGTCCAGTCACTTCTGACAATTTCGAGATCCCAATAGGCTCACCGACAACGACTGCGTTTAAAACCTCTAAGTGCCTTTCAAGCATTTCTATCTCGTTTTCCAGTCGATCCAACATTTCTACCACACGTTTAAATAAATTGATTCTAATCATTCATATACTATGAACGTGAAGGTCTCGCAATCCACCATTCGCGGCAAACTCGACGCACCTCCGTCGAAAAGTTACACCCATCGCGCTATAGTCATGGCCAGCTTAGCGAAGACTTCACGTATCATCAAACCCTTGGTCTCTGCGGATACGTGCGCAACGGTAAGCGCATGTGAAGCGATCGGTGCGACGATAAATCCTGTCGGCGACGCGTTTTTCATCGAAGGCCTGCAAGGAGAGCCGCAAAGGCCTGATAATGTTATAGACTGCCAAAACTCCGGGACGACGTTGCGCTTTCTGATGGGCGTTTGCTCCTTGATTGATGGCACGACAATTTTGACCGGGGATGCGTCGCTGAGGACTCGACCGAGTTCTCAGCTGATCGAAGCTCTCAACGAACTCGGTGCAAAGGTTCTCTCGACAAAGTCGGATGGCACTGCGCCTGTGATCGTCCAAGGCGTACTTTTGGGCGGAGAATTAACGCTTACGAATCCGATGAGCTCTCAGTTTTTATCATCGCTTCTAATAGCCTGTCCATTGTGTCAAGCTGACAGTATGCTGACTGTCCACAACCTTCGCTCGCGCCCGTACGTTGACATGACACTCGAACTGTTGAACCGAGCACACGTCAACGTAAGCACTGATTATCACGAATTTATGATCCCAGGCTGTCAGCTATACGCAGATACAGATTTTCAGATTCCCGGCGACTTCTCGTCGGCAGCCTTTCATTTAAGTGCCGCAGCAATAACAAATTCTCGCGTAAGCGTGCATAACCTCTCTGAGTCGAAACAAGGTGACGAGAAAATTGTCTCGATCCTCAAAGATATGGGGGCGCATATCTCTTGGGAGGGTGACGTCGTCACCGCAGACGGTGCCGAGCTCCAGGGCCTCGCGATTGACGCAGGCGACGTGCCAGATCTCGTTCCCATACTCGCGGTTCTAGGCGCATACGCTCAAGGCACAACCGACATTTCAAACGTTGCTCACCTACGCTACAAAGAGACGGACCGACTGGTCGCCATAATAACGGAGCTGCGAAAAATGCAGGTTGACATCAAAAAGGTGGACGATACGTTGCGAATCCAGGGTGGAAAACCCCAGGGAGCTAGTTTGAACGGATACGGGGACCATCGAATCGTTATGGCGCTTGCGGTCGCAGCGCTGGGAGCCGAGGGAGAGACCCAGATCGACACTGCAGAATCGGTAAAAGTCTCATACCCGGACTTCTTTGACGACATCTTCGCCCTCGGAGCAAATCTCGAGCAGACGAGCATTGAGAGCCTCTAAAGCGCATCGCAGGGGACTTGCCTCATGAACACTTGGGGACACATTTTTCGGGTAACGACGTGGGGTGAGAGTCACGGTCAAGCAGTAGGGGCAGTTATCGACGGGTGTCCGGCGGGATTGCGGATAACCCACGAGGACATTCAAAAAGAGCTCAACAGAAGACGTCCAGGTCAAAGCAGTATAACGACACCACGTTCCGAAAAAGATACCGCGCACATACTCTCTGGCATCTACCAAGATAAGACGCTCGGCACCCCGATTTCAATCATCATCCGCAATGAAGACGTCGACTCGCGCGGGTATGATGAGCTACGCAACGTGCCGCGTCCAGGCCACGCGGACTACACGTTCCACGCGAAATACGGATGGCGAGATCACCGCGGCGGAGGGAGAGCATCAGCTCGAGAGACCGCCGCCCGCGTTGCTGCGGGGGCAGTGGCAAAGAAGCTGCTCGAGCATCGAGGGATCCGTGTGCTCGGGCACGTTATCGATATCCACGGGATACAATCCAATTTTGTCTTTGAGAGTCCCGAAGACCTGCTCCTCGCTGAGAAGAGCATCGTACGATGCTGTGACGCGGCTGCGTCGAACGAGATGGTTGCGTGCGTCGAACGTATGAAAGAAGCTGGCAACAGCGTCGGCGGAATTGCTGAAATCGTTGCTTTCAACGTTCCTCCGGGTGTCGGCGAGCCGGTGTTTGGCAAACTCGATGCAGAATTGGGTAAGGCTCTTATGAGTATCGGCGCCGTGAAGGGCGTTGAAATTGGCGTAGGCTTCCTCGCAGCAAAACTAAAAGGGAGCGAAATGAATGATCAATTCACGACGACGGATGGCCGAATAGAATCCAAAACGAACAGAGCTGGCGGAATTCTCGGCGGCATTTCGACAGGGGCGCCGATTATCGGCAGAATTGCGGTGAAGCCCACTCCTTCAATCGGAATGCGACAAACCTCAGTCGATTTGGAAACGCTAGAGGAAGTCGATCTGTCGGTATCGGGCAGACACGATCCGTGTATCCTGCCCAGAATAGTTCCGGTTGCCGAAGCCATGGTCGCTATCGTGCTTGCGGACTTAATGTTGAGAGGTGGCTTTATCCACCCGGCGCGCCTTTCGTGATCATCGTATAGCTATAAGGTCTTTTTCTGCTGCGGTCTCCTAACGGGGGCCGGAGCGGGCTGAAGAGGCCTAAACGGTCTCAAAACTTCTTGTGCACGATTTCCCACAAGTATTTATCGCGGCCAGTGATAAAAGTGCTTGAACTCGGCCATTCGCGTATCTCGAGAAAGGAACTGGTGGAAGCAGCGTTCGGTGTTGATCAAGCATGGCACGCTTTTTAATGATCAGTGGAACGGCGTCGCACGTCGGCAAGAGCGTTCTCGTTGCTGCGCTTTGCAGGTTGTTGGTGGATAGCGGCCACAAGGTTGCGCCGTTCAAGTCCCAAAACATGAGCTTGAACTCATGGGTGACGCAGGATGGCGATGAAATCGGAATCGCGCAAGCCGTGCAAGCGTGGGCTGCTAGGATTCAACCGTCAGTAGACATGAATCCGGTTTTGTTGAAGCCTAAGGGGGACATGATGTCGCAAGTGATCCTGCACGGAAAGCCCCTAGGTGATCGAAAAGTGGGCGAGTATTATGACTCAACAGAAGCTATTTTTCAGCACGTCTGCGATTCATTAAAAGCGCTTGCTCGTTTATATGAGGTCATCATAATGGAGGGCGCCGGCAGTCCTGCAGAAATCAACCTTTATAAGCAGGACATCGCAAACTTACGCGTCGCACGCAGTGCCGATGCCCCGGTAGTCCTAGTAGGTGATATCGAGCGGGGCGGCGTTTTTGCCAGCCTTTATGGAACGGTGCAGTTGCTCGCAGAGGATGATCAGAAACGCGTCAAAGGCTTCATCATCAACAAGTTCCGAGGCGATGAGAAGCTGCTTGAGCCAGGCCTAACACAACTCGAAGAGCTCACCGGGATCCCTGTTCTGGGCGTCATTCCATACGTGAATGTGCGATTACCATCTGAAGATTCTGTTTCGCTTGATGACACACTGCCAGCCGCACACAACGTCCTCGACATTGCAGTGATCAGGCTTCCCCATATCTCCAATTTCACCGATTTTGAACCGCTTGAAGCCGTTGCCCGAGTTCGATACGTTTCGTTAAATGATAATCTCGGTGAGCCCGATGCCATAATCATTCCCGGCACGAAGAACACCGTTGACGATTTGAGAGCAATGCGTCGCTCCGGCATGGATAAGCGGATCGAGGCTAGTGCTAGAGCAATCCCTATCATCGGAATCTGTGGGGGGTTTCAGATGCTTGGCGAGACAATAACTGACGAAGGCCTCGAGGGAACGCAAAACCAAAGTAACGTTGTAGAAGGGCTGCGGCTGCTGCAAGCCTGGACCGTTTTCAATTCCTCTAAAAAGAGAACAAAGCAGGTAGAAAAACGCGTCACCGGAACGGGGCCGGTGCTCGACCGCCTGAGGAACCAAACAGTGGAGGGGTACGAGATTCACATGGGCAGCACAACGTGTGGGCTTCCGATATTTGGCGATGATGGGGGGCAGGATGCCACCGGCCTTGTCTTTGGTACTTACTTGCACGGCTTGTTCCACAACGACAACTTTCGCTATGCTTTGTTGGAGCACCTGCACTCTAGACGTATGCGGAAGCCACACGGTGCACGCCGCGCGGCTCCACAGCGATCTACTGGGTTAGAGAGTCAGCTACCATCCGATCAAGATGTGGATCCATTTGATGAGCTGGCTTGTGTCGTGCTCGAACACGTGGACATGGAAGCGCTGTACTCGATTATGGGACTATAAACAATGTTTTCTTGGCTTCTCGTCCAGATCTCGATTCTTTTCGTTGCGTTGGCACTTGACATGTCTCTCGGCGAACCTCCAGCCGCGGTGCATCCGGTTGTGTGGATGGGGGGGATCATCACAATCCTGGAACGAGGCTTGTACGGGGGGGCTGATAGTGCACAGCGCCTCAAGGGGGCCGCTCTCGCGGTAGGTCTGATCGTAACCTTTACCGTACCGGTCGTGCTGTTCGAGTGGCTAGGCTATCAGATCGCAAGCGGAAATGTCGCGTTGCTTTTGTGCTATGTCGGGCTCAGTGCTTACTTGCTCAAGGCATCATTCACGATATTCACGCTGCAAAAAGAGGCAGTCGAGGTGACAGATCTCGCCTACACAGACATCAACGCGGCCCGGTCGCACCTACGCGCGCTCGTCAGCAGGGAAAGGTTGCATCTCGACCGCGAAAGCGTCTTGTCGAGCGTGTGTGAGTCAATCGGTGAGAATACCGTTGACAGCGTAGTCTCTCCCCTCCTGTTCTTTGCCGTTTTTGGCGTAGCGGGCGCGCTCTGTTATCGTGCCGTGAACACCCTTGATTCGATGCTCGGCTATAGGGATCACAGAAGACACGTGGGATTGTTTTCAGCCCGAGTGGATGACGTTTTCAACTACCTTCCGACCCGCTTGGCAATCGTTCCAATGCTGCTAGGATTTCGCATACTATCTGGGAAATCGGCCTGCGACAACGCATGGAACGTTTTGAAAACAGACCGGCACAAGAAACCAGCCGTTAACTCAGGGATCCCCGTCGCCCTATTCGCAGGGGGGTTAGGCGTAAGGCTGACGAAGCCTTCAAGCTACGAAATCGGTGACGGTGCAGATAACATAACCAAGGCCACTGTCAACCGCGCCCTTAGCGTTATGCTGATTACGTCAATGTTTACCGTCTCACTCGCAGTCTTGTTGCTGTACGGAAGAGCCTTGACGTGATTCCCGGCGATTTGCGGGCACACCCGGCGCAATAACGCAAACAAGTTAAACTAAGAGCGCACAGTTTTGTCCTGGACATGCTTCCAGGAATAGAAATGCGACCACTCGCCAAACACGCAGATGAGCGAGGGTTTTTCACAGAACTAGTCAGGCAAGATTGGATCGTTGATGATTCCCTGCAGCAATGCAATTTTTCCATCACGTATCCCGGCGTCGTCAGAGCTTGGCACAGGCATACTAGGGGACAGACGGACTACTTCGTCGTTTTGCAGGGGGCGATTAAACTATGTGCGTATGACGATGCGACCGCAGAACTTAACGAGATCATTCTGACTAGCGACGTCTTGCAGTCAGTACGGATTCCCGGGCATTACTGGCACGGATTTAGGGTTCTTGATGACCAGCGAACATATTTGGTTTACTTCGTCAACAAGCTCTACGAGTACGCGACGCCTGACGAGGAGCGGCGTCCGTGGAATGATCCCACGGTCTGCCCGTCTGCTATAAATGGCGAGATGCAGGACGTCCGTTGCGGAAAACCGTGGGACTGGATGCACATCAGCTTCAAATAGTGCAAAATAACGCAGTGGTGCTCTGGACGCGAAGCAAGAAAGGTAAAAAAAAGAGGTTAGGAGGTTTGAATGACTGAATTGCCTATTGCTCCTGTTGATAGGATTATAAGAAAAGCGGGCGCAGAACGTGTAAGCCAAGAGGCAGCGGAAGCCCTCGCTAATGTTATGGAAAACTACGTAATTGATCTCACTGAGAGGGCTTTAATAATGGCACAGCACGCGGGGAGGAAGACCATTCGTGTCGATGACGTCCGCTTGGCTGCGTCGCGAAGTTAATATGGATCTTTCCGACTTTCAGAAGGCTATACACGAGAGGTACGGCGAGACCGACAAGGCGTCTGGCTCATTTTTTCTTCTTTCGGTTCTCTTGGAGGAATGCGGCGAGCTTGCGACCGCGATTCGACGCGAGAAAGCAACCACGGCGGAAGAGGTCGCAGACGTTGTGTTTTGTGCCCTCTCAATCGCGAATCTACTCGAGGTCGACGTCGACCACTTGCTGCAGGAAAAGTATCTGCATAGAGGATTTGACGAGGTCACGCGAAGCTGGACCGACCTTCAGACGTGAAACATGCGGGGCACAATCCTGTGCACGCGCCCTGCCAAAACTCGAGCAATAGTAAGCGATTGTGCGCAGCGCTCATTTGAAGCGACACCGCTCACTGCGGCAGGTTCGGTTCGGGGTTCAGCACCCATCGAAGTGACTTATCAGGGAATACGCGTTGCCACGTCAGGCTTTTTGCTTCTTCGGCGCTCAGTTCGCGTATCAGCAATTCAGCTTCATACCTTTTTAGTTCCTCTTGGTCTGCGTTTGTGGTCGGGTGTCGGTGTGCGGCGGTGCAATCTGAAGAATCGCCGGCTGTTGACAGGCGGTACGTTCCTATGCGTCGTGCTAGCTTGATGTTTTCTGTCTTGTCAAGACCTATTAGTGGGCGGTAGACGGGAACATCTGAGGCCTCGTCGATTGCGAGGAGATTCTGAGTGGTCTGGCTTGCGACCTGTCCGATGCTCTCTCCAGTCACGATTCCGTGCGCGTTCTCTGCTTTTGCGATCGATGCAGCGATCCGGTACATCATGCGCTTGCAAAGTACACAGGTCATTCGTGGGGCCAGCTTTTTGAACTCACTCAAATTGGCCCCGTGATGCACCACTGCGAAATCCAGCGGACGCCCTGCCCACACGGCGAGCGCTCTGACGACAGCCTTTGCCCGCTGCCTTCCGGTGTCACCAAGGTATGGCTCACAGTCAAAAAACAGTGGAACGATCGTACAGCCGCGCTTCATCATAAGCCACGCGGCGACCGGCGAGTCGATCCCTCCTGAGACGAGAGCGATCACTTTTCCCTGGGTTCCCAGAGGCAGGCCTCCGACCCCGGGAACGACCTCGGTATAGAGATACGCGCTGCTCGCCCGAACTTCAATAAACAACTGGACGTCTGGTTTTGATAATCGCACGGGCGCACCAGTTGCTTTTTCAATTGCACCTCCGACAGTTTCGCCGATGTCTTTGCTTGAGTAGTCGTGCGTTCCCGTTCGACGTGCCCGAATGCCAAAGGATTTTCCCTCGGTAAGCAACGGTGAAACGATACGCACGGCGGCTGACTGCAACGCATCCAGAGTTGCTGCGCTTGTTTGGACAGGGCTGGCTGAAACGACTCCAAAAACGCTTGCTACCGCCGGAGCTGCTGCCGAATCACGCGTCTTGACGAAGATGCGGCCGAAATCCCTGACGACGGCCTCATATGGGATTGCGCAAAAGCCAAGCATTCTTCCTATGTTGTTTACGAGCGTGCGCTCATATCGGCTCCTGACTCTGTCGCTTTTGATTCCAATCTCGCCGTAGCGGACGAGAATCGCGTCGAGTCCCTGCATCTCGTCCGCTTCATTTGTCATGATCTATCCGGTAACGCTGCGGTCTTTTCTGTTTGTTCGTTTTTGCAACTATGCCGCGGGAATCTCTATTATGTTTATTCGTGATAAAAGGTAACAACAGGCTAAGTGTTGCAATGAGGATCCTTTATTCCGACCACCACGCCGATAGCCGGAGCTGCGGCCATCATGGGGCGCCTGCAACGTTGATGTAAAGCATTTATATACGTCTAAACATAGTAAGGCTGGCCGCCGTGGCTAAGCTCGGCATAGCGGCTGATTCGTATTTGAGCACCGCTCAAAGAATTATCAGCAGATCGGGGGTTCAAATCCCTCCGGCGGCTTGCCCAATGTCCTACCTTTTGCAGAGATTTCGCGCGTCGTTTTGGGTGGCAGTCTTATTCGAGAATCACGCGATTCAGAGTCTTTATTATTAGGTCTAACAATACATAAGGTTTATCATCCATAAAGGCAATCCGAAAAACGATGGCCGAGGGAGAGAAGCGTCAGAGTATGAAGGAGGACATAATCGAGCAAATAGAGAAGCTTGATGTGTTGCGTGAGAAAGGGTTCATCACTAGCCAAGCGTACGAAAAACGAAAAACCGAATTACTCGAACTCCTCTAAGATCGCGTGCAGTCTGTGCAGTCACTTGAGGCCTTGTTTTTTCAAGAACTTTTGCATCTCTTTTTGAGAGCGAACGCCCTTCATCGCTCGCTGCATCGTTTTGTGATATTTTAGGAGCTCGCGCACGTAGTCAGAAGCGACTCCCGAGCCGCGCGCGATCCGCTTTATTCGCGAACTTCGAATTATTCGTGGGTGCTCGAGCTCTTCATCCGTCATTGAGTCCATTACGACTTTGAAACGTTCTAGGGTTTCTTTCGTTGATTGAAGCGCCCCCTCGGGGATGTCGACGCCGAGTGATCCGAGCGGAAGCATTTGAACGATTTTGGTAAGAGGGCCCATCTTGCGTATCGCGTCCATTTGTTTGTACATGTCTTTGAGCGTAAACTCGCCTTTGAGCATCGCCTCCGCCTCTTCCATCTCTATAGGCGGTTCTTCTTCGATCATCTCGACGAGGGTTTTGATGTCACCCATGCCGAGCAGTCGAGAGATGAATCGGTCTGGTTCGAACTTCTCGAGATCGTCGATGGTTTCGCCTGTGCCGATAAACGCGATGCCCGTTCCGACCTCGGCAACCGCAGAGAGCGCCCCTCCACCTTTCGCAGTTCCGTCGAGCTTCGTCACAATGACGCCCGTTAAGCCGATTGCTTCGTTGAACGCTTTCGCTTGTTCGCTCGCCTGTTGACCGATGCCAGAGTCGAGCACCAGAAAGCGCTGGTCTGCTTTCGACGTTTCGTTAATTGCCTTCATCTCAAGAACCAAGTCTGTTTCGAGTGCGTGACGCCCCGCGGTGTCGACAAGTATGACGTCATAGCGTTTCAGCTCGAGCAAGCCTCGGGTCGTGATCTCGACCGCATTGCTGTGATCCGGTTCGCCGTAGAAAGCAACCCCGATTCGCTCGCAGAGCTGTGAAAGCTGATCATACGCCCCAGGACGGTAGGTGTCTGCGCAGATAACCGCGGCTTTTAGGCCTTTTTTCTGAAAAAATCGCGCGAGCTTCGCTGTAGTCGTGGTTTTGCCACTGCCCTGGAGGCCGACCATAATCACCGTGTGACGGGTGAGCGGCACCGAGATCGGTTCACCGAGGAGCGCGACAAGCTCTTGGTACACTATGTTGATGATGTGCTGGCGCGGGTTCAGCTTTCCAGAGAGCTCTTCTTTTAGCGCCCGGTCTTTGATGCGTTTCGACAGCTGTTGCACCAGAGCGACGTTGACGTCGGCGCTGAGGAGCGCGCGCTGAATGTCTTTGACGACTTCGCTGAGCGTTTTTTCGTCGATGCGATTCGCCCGCGCTATCTTCTTTAGCGTGTCGCGAAGTGAGCTGCCGAGGTTTTCCATTACCATTTACGTCTCTGCCTCGCCGAACAGTCTGCTCACTAGCCACTGGGGGTTGAACTTGACGATGTCGTCGTACTTTTGTCCTAGTCCTAAAAAGAGGATTGGCTTGTTCGTAGCGTGCGCTATTGAGATGGCGGTTCCCCCTCTTGAATCGGCATCCACTTTGGTGAGAATTGATCCATCGATGGCCATTGCGGTATTGAATTGCAGCGCGCGTTCAACTGCGTCATTGCCAGCGAGGGCTTCGTCGACAAAAACCACAAGATCCGCATCAATCACTCGCTCAATTTTCTTGAGCTGATTCATGAGGTTAACGTTGGTGTGGATTCGTCCGGCGGTATCTGCAAGCACGACGTCTTTGTGTTTTGCGCGCGCGTACTGCACTGCGTCATAGATGACAGCAGCGGGATCCGCGCCCTGCTGGTGCTTGATGAGCTTCACTCCCAAGTTGTCTGCGTGTCGCTCAATCTGTTCAAGGGCGCCGGCCCGGTACGTGTCCCCTGCTGCGAGCACGACAGCATACCCCTGGTTCTTAAGGCGGTATGCTACTTTTGCAATAGTCGTGGTTTTTCCTGTTCCATTGATGCCGGTAAACACGATGGTCACAGGTTTTGGTGCCTGTTTGATAAGTTCGTCGAAATCAAGGCCGTTTACGTCGAGCACTTTCAAGATTCCGTCGCGCAACGCCTGCTCGACCAGGGCTCCGATGTCTTGGCGCCACTTGCGCTTGGTGCCAATCAGCTCCCTTTTTACCGTGGCAACGATCTCTTCAGAGACTGACATCGCTACATCACTTTCAAGGAGTGCAATCTCAAGATCCCATAGCGGCTCTTCTAGGTCTTTTTCCTTTATTTCTCTTTCAAAAAGGGACTTACCCCTTGCTGGTCGTGTAGTCTCGCCTTGCATTACTTCCTGCGTCGGCGCTTCAGCCGATTGAGGGGGCTCGACTGCCTCGTCAACGTGAACAGCGGGAGGCGCGTATGTCTCGCTTGTGGCTTCTTCTGGACCTTCGGCTAGGGGTGTGGTATCATTTGCAGATGTCTCGGCCTCTGCATCGTCAAGCGCGCGTTCTTTATTATTGACGGTCTGCTTAAATTGATTGAGTTTTTGCCTCAAGCTCTCAAACATCTAGCGCGCCGCCTGTGACTGCGATTGGTAAGCCTGTAATTTCGCTTGGAGTGCGTAGATTTGTGAGCCGATCTGATTCAGCCGAGCCGCGAATTGTCCTTGCATGTCCGCTAGTTTTTTCTTTCGGTCGTTGAGGTATGAAACCGCGTCGGTGACATCCACCTCAGCGGAGACGTTTGCGCCGAGTCCAATAATAACCCTTTTCGTTTGAGGAATGCTGCCATAGACGAACGAGCTTGCCCCGATCGGTATAAGCGTTTCTTTGCCGATCTTGGGCTTGGAAAGCGCTTCAACAGCCGTGACCGCGTTCTCTATCTCGTTGATGGTGAAGCTGATGACCTCCATTTGTTGCTCGTACGCACGCGCTTCTGCCTCAGTTTGTTGGAGTTGAGCGACCAACACGCGCACTTCTTGCTCGCCTGCCATGCTATCACACTTCTTCCGCTTCGACGGATTCGATTCGAATCATCTTCCGCTTTAAGCCATGCTCACTGCCGATAAGTGAGTAGAGCTTTTCGGCGGCATTTTTCTCGTTGTTGCTAGAGACTTTTTTTGTAAATCGTTCCCACGAACGTCCTGCTTTGAAGGAACCCGTTATTTGAAAGGTTTTGCTTTCCATACTTACACCATCCGTAATCAGCGTGTGATAAGCGCCGGGGGCGGGTACGCGGCCGATGTCCTTGCTTAGGATGACTTGATCATTGAGTTATTCGCGAGGTTATCTGTTAAATATCTATCCAAACTAACGAGCGCAGCCTTTGTAGGGCGCTTCTAAAGGTTACAGAAACCCTAGCGACTCTTCTATCCGCCCGAGCTCTATTCCAGTCGTCTCTAGGCCTACGACGTAGCCCTTCGTGTTTGCAAGAAGTGAAGATCCAACGAGCGGTGATCCATAGTTCACGGTGCCGATGTTGACGGGAACGCCGAAGGTGTCGTCCAGTTTCGAAAGCTCTCCTTCTGTCGCTTTTGGATGCGCCAAAACGCCTTTATTCGTTGCGCACGCCGCCATCCCAACCGTCTTCAGACCGGCGACCGTACCGCGTCGCACGTCCACTCCTAAGGCCTCAGAAATGACTCTATCGGCTCGAGCGATTAGGTTAGGGTGGATCAGCGCCGCGGTATCGTTTGCGAGGATAACGTTTCCAGCGGCATTGATCCTCCCTGGGAGCTTTCTCACGGTCAAACCTCCGCAACTCGCCTTGAGCTGTGCCATCTCGTGCCTAAGCGCGTTATTTGAAACGACAAATCCGTTCGAGTTTCCGGCGACGAGCGATCCGACGACTGTGCTTGAGCCTACGAGGAGTGGGACGGGGGTCACGTCTAGCTCCTGCAGGAAGTTGAGTTGCGCCTCCTCGGTCGGCGCTGGTGCAGTAAGCAAGAAATCTTCGGTACAGGCAGCAAAGACGCCGAGCACGGCGCTTCCGCCTATCGAGATGCGCTTGACCACGTTGGATCCTCTACGAGTGGCTTTCTTTTTACAAACGCGAACATCACGATTCGGTCGCGAGTTCTGCCTCGACGACGCCATCGTCGAACTTCATCGCCCGGACGGTGATCTTATTTGGCGGATTGCTCGAGCCTTTCTCCCAGACTTTTTGGTTGATTGAGGGATCAAGTTTGACTTTATCTTCTTCCGCGCTCAAGTGGTGGGCGAGGTACTGACGAATTTCCGATATCGCCTTCTTGCTGCGTCTCCACCTGGGTGTGTGCTTCACCGCTCGCAGCGGTATGGTGTACACGCGCTCTTCCTCTACTTTCGTGTCTTTCGCCATGGACGATCACACCTTGAGGCGACCGCGTCTCCAGTGCCGCCTTTTTGGATGGGTTGTCACGTTGCGGTTTGTACGCACAGTCACCCACGCTGGCACGCGCCTGTTTTGGTTTGTGGCTTTTGCGAGTCGTTTCTTTTTCCCCTTACTTACCTTGCTCATTGCAGTCCCTCTGTAGCAGATCTCGGTGGGTTGCTCGGCATTTCTCACATCCTCACGATCAGAATAGCCTATTTCATTTCATCGTTAATAATTGTTTACGCCCATACGGCTCAGAAAACCACTCTTTTTCGGCCCGAGACCCTTGACTGGATGTGCTCCTGTGGGAAAACGGCCTTCACTGCATCAAAGCCGTACGACCTCTCCATAACCCTGCGCAGTTCGACCTCGTAGTCAAACGAGATGCACTCCCCGTACGTGACCTCGAGAAACGCTGCGGCAAGCGCGTCGATCGCCCTTCGTCCGTAGCCGAGCAGTGGTCGCACGTAGTCGATTCCTGAACGATCTTCCAGACTTCGCGCTTCATGCGCGTTCAAGAGCGGCGCTTTATCATCCCGGCGCGTGCCATCGGCCACGACCTGATAGTGTGCAGCGGCGCGTTCAAGCGCCGTTTTGTGCAAGTGGTTGATTCCCGAGTTAGGGTATCCGTCTTTGATCATCGCGTCGACGGTGGCCGTTGCGAGGCTCTCTTCTAGGCCGATGGTCACGTGGGGAAAACCGAGTACGCGCGCCACTGAAGCCGCGTCATTCGGCACAATTCCGAACGACATCGTAACGAGCTCAATTTGCGCAAAAGGGCTGAGAAGAAGGGCTGCGAGTGCGCTATCCTTGCCCCCGCTGAACAAAACGCCGACCTTCATCTGCGCGTGATGCGGATGTTCTGCTTCTTGGGGGCGATTTGCTTGAGGAGTTGCTTAAGCTGTTCGTCAGTTATTTGTCCCGTGAGCCTACCGCTTTGGTACAGGGCGAGCAGCTGCGACTCCACTGAGTCGGCAAAGTCAGGCCGCGTCAATCTGATGCTGTTCAGCCGTTCCCGAGCTTCGGGGGTGAGCACCTGTCGCAGCAGAGCGCTTCTTCGCGCTTGTGCCTTTTCTACCTCTTCAGTGGACGGCCCTTGCATTCCGCTCTGCTGCGCTTGGAGTTGTTCGAGGCGTCGCCTCCGTATTTGTTCGAGGTCATCATCCATAATCCTCACACCCCGGGTCGCTTATGCGTTTTGTGCGAGCTCGTACGCGCTGTTGTCGAGGAGCGACCTGCCTTGCGACGAGATCTCGCGACCTTTTGGGGTCGTCTTAACGAACCCGGCGCTCTCGAGCTGTTGCATCGCTTTTCGAATTATTGAGCCGCTCCCTTTGACAAATCGCTCAGGTTTTGACGAGTTGTCGGTTTTCCCCCCGTAGACCGAGCGGAGTCGCTGCGTGCCAACGGGGCCGTCCATTGCTATGCGTCGCAGCAGCGCGGCACAGCGGACATACCACCAGTCATCGTTCTGCGGTGGGTGCTCTCTGTGCATTCCCGTCTTTACCCACGACGCCCAATCCGGGGGGGTGAATCGTTCGTCGGTCTTCAGCTTTGTTGCGGTAAGTTCGATCAGTTTATTGGCAGGAACATCGTACAGCGTGGTCATTTAATCTCCTAATTGCACTTCTCCACTGGAATCAAGCGTCTTTACGTTTTTTTGACTTATATCATTTTCTCTGATACGCGTAGCCGTTTTGAGCGGTTTTTTTGACGCGATACGGCGAAAGATACACTGCGGTGGCACCCTTCAAATCGACCAACCGCGCGCTAGAAGCGTGCTCGAGCTCGTGCGCGATCTCCTCGCGACTTGATTCGAGCAAGGCGGCCTTCAGGATCTTCACTTTGACCATCTTCTTTAGCTTGAGTTGACGTTGTAGTTCGAGCACGATCGATTCGTTTGCGCCGTACTTGCCGATCCAGAGGGTCGGAATAAGCTCTGCTGAGAGTGTCTTAAGTTTTTGCACGTCACTTTTGGTCATCTGTGTGGATTGCGATTCAATAACGCCTCAGGCCGCCGCACTTTAAGCACGTGATAACGGTGCGTTTGTCTTTTATGCGCACGCGTGCGTTCGCTCCGTAGACGAAATACGTCCCGCAGCTTCTGCAAAAATGCATCTTCTTTTTTCCGAGTGGCACTCGGTGCCTGGTCGCCAGCCGCCGAATAAGCTCGACATAGCGATCACTTCGCCGCGCGTGCGCCGGAAACTCTGCGGCAGCCGCGTCGAACAAACGGTCTATGCGCTGCAACACGATGTCGTTAATAAACTCTTTCTTCTTTCTTCGTCGGGACATCTTCTACACACGCCGTGCAAAGCATTAATATACGTTCTGTTAAAGTAGTTTTGCGTCGCGCACCGATGGTCTAGTGGCTATGACTTGGGCCTTCCAACGCGTGAAGAAAGCCCACAACCCGGGTTCGAAT
>JBEKIR010000025.1:0-14519 GCA_050011655.1 Halobacteriota archaeon
GTTACCGTAGGCGCGGCAAAACCTATCACTGCCACCGAAGTCAAGGTAAACGTTTCAATAGCTCAGGCCACAGAACGAGCCGTTGCGACCGGAGCGGATGGCGTCGGACTCTTACGGGTCGAACACATGATCCTCGGTATGGGCAAACACCCGCACTGGTACATCGAGCACAACGAAAAAGACGCGTTCATTAGTGAGCTCGAAAAGGGCATCCGAACAGTGGTCGACGCGTTCTTCCCACGACCCGTGTGGGTGCGCACGCTCGACGCCCCTACCGACGAGTTCCGGCAAATGGAAGGCGGCGAGGAGGAGCCGATCGAGCCGAACCCGATGCTCGGCTGGCGTGGCATACGGCGCGACCTCCGTGATGTTGAAGTCTTCAAGATGCAGCTCCAGACGTTCAAGAACCTTATCGACGACGGCTATACGAACATCGGCATCATGCTGCCCCTCGTTCAGCACCAGGACGAAGTGCGAGCAGCGAAAGAGACCATCGCTGAAATAGGCATTGATTTTGAACAGGTGGACGTCGGTATCATGATCGAGATTCCGGCATCGGCGCTCATTATTGAGGACCTGATCGCCGAGGGAATCGACTTCGTCTCGTTCGGGACGAATGATCTCACTCAATATACGCTCGCAGTCGATCGTAACAACGAAAACGTTGCCGCCCTCTACAACGAGCAGCATCCCGCTGTGCTGAAGCTGATGGACTACGTTATTCAGTGCTGCAACAAAGCGGGCGTCGTCACATCAATATGCGGTCAAGCAGGCTCAAATCCGAAAATGGCGGAAAAGCTAGTGCGTATGGGCATTAGCAGCATTTCGTCCAACATTGACGCAGTCGAACGCGTCAGGGAAGCCGTAGCGCGAACCGAGATGCGCATCATCCTTGAGGCTTCACGAGATGCGACGAACGAAGACTAGGGCCGCTTCGTTCAGTTGATAACTCAGCAATGCACGATACCAGGGAACTAATGCGGTTGAACAGAGGCTACGAGCGAGTCCTCAGTTCTATGTGCACATACCCACACCCAGCCGCCGTCCGGGCACATATCGACCACATCCACACGAACCTCGGCGATCCCAACCTGTTCCCCGAAATGGCCGCGCTCGAACGGCGCGCCATTGCCATCCTCGGATCTTTCCTCGGCGCTGCTGACGCCGTCGGGTACATCACTTCAGGCGGCACCGAGTCGAACATACAGGCGGTCCGAGCGAGCAAGCTGATCTGCGGGGTGCGAAAACCAAACATTGTTGTTCCTGAGTCCGCGCATCAGTCGTTTGAGAAGGCCCGAGACTTTACCGGAGTAGAGGTGCGTCAAGCGCGGCTCGACGAGAGCTATGCCGTTGACGCCAGCTCTGTCGAAGAGCTCGTTGACGAGAACACCGCGTGCGTCGTCGGCATCGCCGGTTCTACGGCTCTCGGCGTTGTTGACCCGATTCCGGCCTTAGCACGCGTCGCAAGAGAGAACGGCGCCTTTCTGCACGTTGATGCCGCGTTTGGGGGCCTCGTTCTACCATTCCTTGAAAAAAAGTACCGTTTTGACTTCCGAGTGGAAGGCGTGCGATCGATAGCCGTCGATCCGCACAAAATGGGCATGAGCACAATACCGTCAGGCGGGCTTCTATTCAAGGAACCAACTGATTTCGACGCCCTGAGCACGAACACGTTTTACTCAGTAGAACGGTCCATGACGGGCACACGAGGCGGCGCCTCGGTAGCGGCGACGCTAGCCGTGCTCGAGCATCTCGGGTTCGATGGATATAGAGACGTTGTGCGTGAATGCGTGCGGCTGACCAATCTGTGTGTTGAAAGAGCTGCGGAATTTGGGGTCTATCCCGTAGTCACGCCTGTGATGAACATCGTCGCATTCAAGTTGCCTAACCTCCAGCGGGTCGCACTACGACTCACGGCGCGCGGCTGGCGCGTATCGGTAATGGACGGCGCATTGCGACTCGTCATTATGCCCCATATCGATGAAGCAACGATCCTGCAGTTTGTCGACGACTTAAGAGAAATCGTAAAAAGTTGACCTGTAATCACATGTACTCCCGCGCCAGTGCCGAGAGCGCGCTTGACCGACGAAGCTTAGAAATGGACTTTGAAATTGAGCGAATAGCTGAACTCGTGGAGGAGAGAAAAGCCCGTGTCATACGGCTTCAATTTCCTGAAGGATTGAAGCGTTATGCGCCTCATGTAGCGAAGCGCATCAAGCGACAGATCGACGTGGCCGTGGTACTCTCAGGCAACCCGTGCTACGGAGCGTGCGATCTTGACTATGACGCAGAAGCGGACTTGCTGGTTCATTTTGGCCACGCAGAGATTCCTGAACTCGCAGCTCAACGAGTATATTTTGTCGAGGTGCGGAGCGACGTCGACGTCATTCCAGTCGTAAATCAGGCGCTCGGACTTATCAGAGGCCCTCGGGTCGGTCTCGTAACAAACGTTCAACACGTCCATACGTTGGGCTCCGTCCGCCGTTGCCTCGAATCAGCTGGGCTTCAGAGTTCCATCGGATCCGGTGACGGGAGAATCAAATACCCCGGCCAGGTCTTAGGCTGCAATTTCTCATCTGCACGTGCGATCGACGTTGACGAGTATCTTTATATTGGGGGCGGCGCCTTTCACGCTCTCGGCGTGGCGCTGGCAACTGGCAAGCGGGTCATCGCTGCTGATCCGTTTCTGCACAGAACCTCCATTCCTGACGCTAACCTCATTGTGAAGCAACGTTATGCCCTTATCACGAAGGCACTCGACGCACGCACATTTTGCGTTCTCGCTGGCACAAAGACGGGACAACGGCGGCTTGACCTTGCCTTCGACCTCGCAGAACAAGCCATTGAGCGCGGCTACGACGCGTACACAGTAACGATAAACGAACTGACTCCGTGGACGCTGTACCAGTTTCCGGCAGAAGCGTACGTCAACACCGCCTGCCCCCGTGTCACTATAGATGACGCAACTCGTTTTAAAGCCCCGATGCTGACGCCAATCGAGTTTGAAATGGTGATCGGGAAACGAGATCTGAGCGAGTACGCTTTAGACGAGTTCTCACACAGCTGAAAATGCTGAACACACACCGGCTTGCCCGCGCTGCCCACACAGCGGGGCCGCGCCTAGGGAGATTGCAGTGGAGAAGCAGGCACGCCGTCAACTTTCTTCTTGACCGTGTTGGCGAACGCATCAAGTTTCAGCTGCATCGCCCGTTCAAGAGGTCTCTCGATGGGATACATGCCGGTCAGACAGCCCAGACAGAGCTTCTCACGGGGAAGGCCAATAGAGTCGATAAGGCCAGCGAGAGAGATGTACTTGAGCGAATCAACGCCAATCATCAGTTTTACGCCGTCCACACTTTTACGGGCGGCAATGAGCTCTCCGTACGTCGGCATGTCGATCCCCAGATAACACGGAGAGACGATTGGCGGCGTTCCTATGCGCATATGCACTTCCTCTGCCCCGGCTGCCCGCAGCATGTCGACAATCTTGCGTGACGTCGTTCCGCGCACAATTGAATCATCGATCATCACAACCCGCTTGCCCTCGATATGCTTCTTGATCACATTCAGCTTCAGTCGCACAGCGGTTTCGCGCAGATCCTGACCGGGCATGATGAAGGTCCTGCCCACGTAACGGTTCTTTATCAAACCCTCGGTGTAAGGCAGTTTAGATTTTTCGGCGTAGCCAATAGCAAAAGCGATTCCTGAATCAGGAACCGGAATGATGATATCTGCCTCAACGTCGCCCTCTGCGAGCGTTTGACCGATTTTGCGACGCACCTCGTAGATCAAAGCGCCGTCCAATATCGAGTCAGGGCGAGCGAAGTAGACATACTCGAACATGCAGTGCGCTGTCACTGCCGTTTTTGAAACCTTTTGGCTCACGAACCCGTCTGGATGAAGGACGATAATCTCTCCCGGGCGGACGTCTCTAAGAAGCTCGCCTCCAAGCGTATCGATGGCAGCGCTCTCGCTAGACAAGACGTAACCATCGTCGAACCTGCCTATACAGAGCGGTTTTATGCCGAAGGGGTCGCGAATGCCAATGACCGTATCGTTGATGAGCAGCGTGAGCGAGTACGATCCACGCAGCTTATTCATGAGCTCTTGAACAGCAGTAATGGTGTCGTAGCGCATGAGTTCCTTCACGAGCAGGTGCGCGATGACCTCAGTATCTGAATCGGACACAAAAATGCGACCTTCGGCTTCAAGCGCCTGCCTAATATCAGAAGAGTTCACGATGTCGCCGTTGTGCGCGATGGCAATGGTGCCTCCCCGATAATTGACGAGGGCAGGCTGGCAGTTTTCTACCCTACTGAGGCCCGTGGTGGAATACCGCACGTGACCGATCCCTCGGGATCCCTTGAGATGCCCGAGCCGATGTTCGTCGAATACCTCGTGTACGAGGCCCATGCCGCGCTCAATGTGGATTGCCGAGTCGTGGGTAGCGATACCGGCCGATTCTTGGCCGCGGTGCTGCAGCGCGTAAAGACCGTAGTAGATGGGCAATGCGGCATCTTTGGAATCCAAGGCGATTCCGAACACGCCGCACTTGTCCTTCATCAATGTCCCTTTTCAAGGATAAAATCAATACTTATTGAGGAAGCTATACTTCCGAAGCCTCCTAGAGCGACCAAATCCGCAGTGAACGCACGTCTTTTTGCGAAAGTTATAGGAGACAGAGCCGCAACGCCTGCACATCACGTGCGAGCGTTTCTGCCGCTTGCCCATCGAAGGTGTTCCCTTTGTCATTCAGTTGCCTCGTAAAGCGTCGCTTTGCCTAAGGTGAGATGTAAACGACGTTGTCGCCCCGGACCACGATGGTGCCAAACTTCTTTATGGCCTCACCGTCTTTGAGCTCTTCCGCCTTGTCGAGAACGAGATTGAGATGGACGTCATATCCCTGAAGCTCCCCTCTAAAATCTCTGCCCCCTTTAAGCCGCACGATCACTGGCGTTTCCAGGGATTCATTCAGAATATCAAGCGGCCTCTGACTCATTCCATGCCTCTCGTAAGTAGTTCTTCCCTGATAAGATACTTAAGTTTATCTTTGAGCGCCTTTTAACTGCATGCGTGGCTGGCAAGCAACGACATTTCATGAAGGCCGACGCGGCACGGAGCGTAGTGGCCACGCTTAGCGCGTACGACACCGAGAGCACGTTAGAGGGGGGGCTCGAGGTGCTCGAAACACCGGAGCGCACGCTCATTCTTTTGAACGGGGTGCCCGTGGCTCTATGCATTAACAGCACGCCCTTTTTCACGGTGCGCGGCGCCACGGAACTCAAGCCCCGAAGACACCTCGTTACCATCGATATGGGCGCCGTGCGATTCATCAGAAACGGCGCGGATGTCATGAGTCCCGGCATCGTGGATGCCGACACCAGTATTGAACCCGACGACCTAGTCGTGGTCGTCGATGAAAGACACAAAAAGCCGCTCGGCATCGGAACGGCGCTCATTGCTGGCGCAGAAATGATTCGTGCGAGGAAGGGCAAGGCGGTGCAGATCGTGCACCACGTTGGCGACAAAATCTGGTATGTGTTGCCCTAGCTCGTGTCCTTACAATGCAAACACGCTGATCGTGCCTCCAGCTGCCGCTGGGGCCGAGGTAACTATATCAATAGTGGCGGCGTTATGTATCGGTACCGCCAGACTTCTGAAGAGCGAAACACAAAAACTATAAGATGCAAACATGGTAACATGGCAAGAAGTCGATTGTAGGTGAACGTTCCAAATGGCGCAAAAAAGTTTGATCGATAGAATTTTTGGGAGTCGCCCTCACGCAGAACCGGATGAATACCTTGAGCTGGACCTCGGAGAGTACGAAGAGGTGCTTGAGGAGGAACCTGCAGGCACGTATGTCAAGGTCGCTGAGTTAATCAACGTGAGCAATCTCACGCAACTGAAAGACGAGGTCTATAAGGGCAACATAGTCATCATTGACATAGCCCACGTGAAGCAAGATCGCGTCACCCTCGACCGAATCGTCAAGGAACTGAGACAAGTAGCAACGGATATTCACGGCGATATTGCAGGGCTTGGAGATGACCAGATCATTGTGACCCCGATGTCTATCAAGATCGACCGCAAGAAGCTCGGGGCAAGCTCCTATTAGCTCCGGCACGCTCCATCACGCCAACAATTTCAGTTATGTCACAGCAAGCAGCGATCGTGAGCACGTGCCCTCTATGCGCACACGAGCTCACCTTTAGGTTCAGTACCGATGAGATACCCTTCTTCGGCGAAATAATGCTCGTGAGTGCGAGCTGCGGGTGTGGTTTCAAGTATGCAGACACAATATCGCTCTGCGAACGTGAAGCCGAACGCTATGAAATGGAGTTTGACAGCGACGACTTCACGACTCGGGTGATCAGGTCGTCATCCGGCACCGTGCAGATTCCTGAGCTGGGCGTGACTGTCGAACCGGGCTCCGCATCTGAGGCTTATATTTCCAACGTGGAAGGCGTACTCTGCAGAGTCGAAGAGGTGATCCAAACGGCCACGAAGTGGTCGTCGGGAGATCCTAGCAAGTTCGAGCTGGGGAATCGACTGCTTGAACGGATCGATGCCGTGCGCAGGGGCGAAGGAACAATGACCCTTGTCATTGATGATCCGTTTGGTAACAGCGCAATTATTTCGCCGCGAGCTCAGCGCAGGGCGCTCTCGGCAAACGAAGCTCACCAGTTAAAGACGGGGATAATTACTGTAGACGTCTCGGAGTAGCCCTCACCGACCTAATCGCCCGCTCGATTCGATTTTTTTTACCGATGTAACCCTACGCGAGCTTACAAAGGCGAAGTGCGAACAAGAGTAGGGACACTAACGCGCGGCGACGCTACGCAGCAGTTTGGACGTCTGCGCTTTCTAGCCCAGCCCTCGCCGCAATTGCGGCCGTTGCATGAGCTGGCGGCAGATCCTATCCTGTCAGAAGACACGACTGCGGCTGTAGCTGCAATAATTGTTTATACAAGCGTTGCCGGTATTGAGGACACTGAGGCAAAACAATGCAAAAAACATTGGAAAATCTTGCAAAAGCCTTCGCTGGCGAAAGCATGGCGCGAAATCGGTACACGTCATACGCCAAGATCGCGAAGAAGGAAGGCTATGAACAGATCGCTGAGGCGTTACTCACGACAGCAGACAATGAACGCGAGCACGCGAGTTGGAATCTCAAACTGATCAACGCTCTCAAGGCTGGCGCTGCAGAAAACGCTGACGAAATACACATAGAAGCGACCGTCGAAACATCGCTGGGCGACACAGCCGCGAATCTCAGAGCAACAATCGCAGGTGAGCACTACGAGACAACGACGATGTACCCTGAATTCGCTGATGTTGCCGACAACGAAGGATTGCCTGAGATAGCAAAGAGGCTACGGGCAATCGGCGTAGCCGAAGCTCACCACGAAGAGAAAAACAAGAAGATGCTTGCGCAGGTGGAAGCAGGCACCTTCTTCAAGAAGGATCGGAAGGTTGAGTGGGTGTGCCGAGAATGTGGCTACGTGCACGTTAGCGCGGAACCTCCAGAGAAGTGTCCCGCTTGCGACCACGACCGGGCCTATTACCAGCTAAAGTGCGAAGAGTATTGAGTCAGCCTAAAGGCTTGAGCGGCAGGCCCGAAGGCAGCCGATAAGTGGTGGGTCATCCGTCCTGTAATTTGAACCGCAATAACGCGGCGATGCCCCCTAGTTTCTCTAAGCGCTTCCCTGGCTCGAACTCCGTGCTAAAAACGACCACGTGCCCATTCGAATTATTCACGGCCGTCAGTAGTTCGTCGAGGGCCGTTCCTCTTTCACGTTCGCCTCGCAAGGTCTCGTCGCCTATGAGGAGGGTTTCAATAGCGCCCCATTCGTGCGCTTTGGTGACCTCGGTCATTCCGTATGCTGCTTTGCCGTTCACCGCGATCTCTCCAAGTAGGGCGTCGATCAGGCGCGTCTCACGCACCAAGTGGGCACCTTTGATGAGCCTATCAGCCGCACCGCGCCGCAGCACCTCTTGAAAGCCAGAGATACCAACTGACGTCGTGTTTTCAACGATCAGCCGATCTGGAAAGCTACTGTCCTTCTGTGTCGCGAACCGGACAAAATCGTCTTTAATAAACCCTGGGCCAGCAACAATATAGTCCTGAGCAGCGGTATTGAGCAACTGATTGTAGATCTGGGCAAAGAACTCCGTTTGTGAGCTTTCGTGTAGTTTACCGGCGCTTTGCGCTATGCTCGCGACCTCCTCAACGCCATACTGCCGCAGCACGCCGATGTGCGCTTCTCCTGACTCAATCGTGGCGATGGCGATTTCGGGGCGATTGGATTCCTGTATCGCTTTTGCGATGCGATCTATCTGGTCGCGTCGCCAGCGCTTGATTATCGAAACGTCTCGCAGCGGTTCGATACTTAGCGTGTGATGTGACCCCACGTCTTGGCCAGACTCGATGGTCCCACTAATGCGGAGGCGGTTTGCAAACCGATGAAACTCGACCGAATCGACGCGAATCCCAAGCCGCATAGGTTTTCGCTCTGTCTTCTCCGGTCGCAACTTGTCGCTTGCGCTCTCAACTTTGCGAAAGGTTAGCGCAAAAACCAAGTCGCCCTTCTCAACGAGATGTCTCAAATGCCACAGGTCATCGATCGACTCGGGGAGGAGCGTGATTTCACCCTCAAGCTTCACAAGAGACTTCTTCAAAATGCGCATAACGACCTCCCAGCTCGGCTTGATCGGCATGGTTTCTCGCCGGACCGTCGTACGTTTGTTGGCCTCGGATTGAAGATGCATTCGAAAACGCTACGGGCAACACACCAGCGACGATATGCGTGGCCCATCAGTTCCGTATCACCAAACGCATAGCTGAGAGCGCAGCCCGTGACGACCGTTCCGCAAAACGACACGTAAATTCGACTTGCCCATTCAAGCAGCTGGACTACTCGAGAGGCTGCCGGCATAGGCTCACGTTGTTGCTGCAGTTGTCGCGCACCAATTCGATGTGCCGTCGTATATGCGAACCTGCCGAGGAAATCGTGCTCCACGCATAATTGCTTCGTCAACGATGCTATTTATACATGGTTTTACGCAATTCGCGTTCGTGTCAGGCAGAAACGAAAAATCCGTGTCTCGACGGGCTGGCTCCCTTGTTCGCACCCGGCGCGACGATGCTTCACGAAAACGGCCCTTAGCTCCCGTCACGTGCAAACTAAGCGAACGAACGGCAGCGTATCCCCCAAAGGATTTAAGGAATCAATTTATACGTCAGACTATGATTGACGATAGAAACTACGCTGAGGAGGAAGTTGCAGAGGACTTGCTCGATCTCATACGAGAGTACGAGGCCGAGATCAAGAAGCTGAAAGAGCGAGAGAACGCCCTGCTTAGTTCACTCGAGGCTAGTCTCGGTAACAGCGCGGCAGCCCTGATCAAAGAATATGTGGCGGTCAGAACTGATTGGTCACTGCGTCTTTTCGAGCTCGATCTGCGGACGCGCTATGCAGATGAAGAGGCAGCGACGTCAAAAGCAGTCGACCGGATATTCAAGGAATACGGATGAGGCGGTTCGACTCCGTTTATCTCATCTCAGTGGAGCCAATGCGTCAGCGTGCGGCCGCTGAAGACTCGCTCACGTGCCAAAACGCCTCCCAAAACGCCTAGTTTATATAATAGTATTTGGTTTTGCATGCATACAACCGCTCTTAGCGGTAAGCTATCATGAACGCGATAGAACTCGAAGGGCTTTCAAAGCGCTATAAGAAGGGCGTTGTTGCCGTCGAAGACGCAAGCTTCACGGTGCCACAAGGAACCGCGTTTGGGCTTCTAGGACCGATCGGCGCCGGCAAATCAAGCATCATCAACATGCTGCTCAATTTTATTCAGCCCAGCGCTGGAACGATCAAGATACTTGATCGCGAGATCCCTGCACAGTTTCGTGAGGTGCAACACAGGATTGGTTACCTACCTGAGCGCCCAGGCTTCTACGGCAACTTCTCTGCGGAAAAAAACCTCAGATTCTTTGCCAATATCTCGAACGCGCGCGAAGAGCGCGAAGAGAAGATCAAGAAACTCTTCAAGCTGGCAGGACTTGAAGGTAATGAGACAACCCTCGTCCGAACATTTTCCCTTGGCGATAGGAAGCGACTCGGCATCGCTGCAGCGATGCTAAACGAGCCAGAATTGCTTATTCTGGATGAACCGAGCACGGGGCTTGACCCACAGGGCAGGCGCGATATAATGGCGCTCATACACGAGCTCAACGTCCACGAGGTCACGCTGTTTCTCGCCACGCACAACGTCAGAGATATCGCAGAAATATGCGACGTGGTAGCGACAATGAGGACTGGGCACGTTGCTGCGCCGACCACCACTAAGGAGTTCGTGGCGCGCGTGCGCGGCCAGACCGTGGAAATCGAAGCGGATATTGCCGACGTAAACGAACGCGTTCTCCAGGCCATAAGGTCCGTGAAAGGTGTTAAGTCGATCCAATGCGAAGGACTCAAGATAAGTCTTGAGTACCGGCCCGGCATCAACGAGGACGTAAACTACGTAATCACGCGCGCTGGAGGCCGCTTGCGCTCCCTGCGCGAGTCACCGTCGCTCGAAGAGGCATATGTTCGCAGGATGGGAGGAAAAACGCGTTGAGTGAGTTTTCGGAGTCCGCTTACAAGTTTCTTGCAATCGCGCAAAAGGATTTTCAGTCCGCGGTGAAGACGAAGCGCTTCATCATCTTTGGAGTCATATTCGTGTTGTTTGCGCTTGTCGGCGCGTACTATGGCAATGTCGACGTCGCCCGAGGGATTTCGCCAATAAGCGGGGCGCCAAATCCGACGACGCAACCAGTCAACTACGCGATTAGCGTGTCGTACTCATATGGGGGCGAGGCTATTTTGGTGATACTCGCGCTTGCGCTTTCTTATGACGCCCTGACCGGTGAGCGATCAGCACGGACGTTAGCACAGCTCGTGGTGCGACCCATTACGCGTAGAACGATACTCTTTGGCAAGTTCGTTGCTTATCTCGCAGCTGCGGGCGGACTGTTCGTCGTCACGACGCTCGTGCTGTATATCGGTCTATCCATCATCACACGGAACGTTCCAAGCTCGAGTGACGTCGGCTATCTGATCCTCTCTATGGGCATCATACTGTTGTACGTAATGTCCTTCATCGCGATAGGGCTCCTGATCTCAAGCCTAACGCGCACGAACCTCGACTCATTGCTCGGCGCCGTATTCGTCTGGATCCTGTTATTGGTATTCACCTATGCAGGCGTTGCACTCGGACTGGGCGCGATGAATCTAAGCCCCACTTCAGAGATCCCGTACAGTGAGTTTCCTGGGTACGCGAAAATATTGCTTTGGATCAATCCCGGAAGCCACAACGTCGCTGTCCAGTCGCTGGCCGGAGACTTCGTTAAACTGACTTCAGGACTCAATTACACGGCGAACGTGATTTTCCTCATCGCCTCGATCATCGTTCCGCTGATAGCGGCTTACTACTTCTTCACCCGATCCGATGCAGTCTGAGTGTGCGCTCAATATGGGGTTGTTTTCCATTTATCTTACCTGCACAGTTCAGGCCTAATTCTTGGATTTGGTCAAGATCGATCATTATTTATAAGATAAATCGGCAATACTGCGTGTACGTAAGGAAGACAACCATCACGAAGAGGTGCCAAAAACAGATGAAAAAGCAAATTGGCTTAATAGCGTTATCTACAATCCTTATTGCATTCGTGGCATTTTCGAGTGTTGCTTCGGCCCAAGCAAGCAACGTTCAAGTAGCATTCTTCTATTCACCCATGTGCTCCGTCTGCGAACAGGTGAAGCCGCTCGTTGAAAGCGCGGCTGCGCAGACCGGCGCCAAGCTCATTGAATACAACGTAGCCGATACATCGATGGGACAAGGAGTCGCACAAGCAAATGGCGTTACAGGAACCCCGACGATAGTCATTAGCCCCGGGGGGCAGAGACTCGTGGGCGCGGTCACCGAACAACAGATAGTGACAGCCATCCAAACAGCCGCAGGCAGCGCAACGCCGGCTGCAACAGCAACGCCGACTCACGTCGCGGTTGTAAAAGCAACGCCGATGCCTAAAGTTGTAAAAACAACGCCGATGCCTAAAGTTGTAAAAACTATGAAGAAGACCTACACGCAACCGGCGATTCAGGTCGTTACACCAACCCAAACACCAACTGGTTCAACGCAAACAGTTCCTGAGTTCTCACTGCTCGGGCTAGGTGCTCCAGCGTTAGTAGCAGGCGCGATATATCTATTCTTGAGAAAACGATAAAGAGGGTTATTCATTTAACCCCCACCTTTTATTAAATAACGTATTATAGCTTCGCTCTGACTTAGAAACTTTTTTAGCCCAATTTCTCCAGTGGAAATACTGGAAGCAAAAGAGAAGCTATTTATACCACTTTAAAAGATTTTAAAGGGTTATACGAATGGCGCCCTTCGGCGCACGGGAGGTAATTCGTTGGAACCGAGGCAAAAGGTGATGACGCTCCTGATCGGAGTTGTTCTCATCGTGCTTTCAGTGCAAGTGGCAGCAGCGGAACCCTACTGCTATAACTGCAACCATGTCCACTACAACAACAACGTTATGACTGTAAACGCTCCTGCTTCGGCGCCGCAGGACGCTCCGGGTCACATTGGGCCGCTCTCAGTCCTTGACCCTTCAACGGCATTTACGAGCCCGAGTCAAATGAATCTTGCAAACATCGTGCTTCAATTTTTGTAGGCGGCCCGGGTGGAGAGATTCCCGGTGTCCTTTATCTTCTGCAAACGATAGATATTTGGTGGAAGATAGAAGTCGCATTAACCAATAATGGCGACAAAACGCATATGTGCGATAGTAGCTATTTTTTATAGTCCTGGCGGTAATTACTATCGCGCCAGCTTTTGCTTTTTTGCAGAGCGCACAAAACGCTCAAAACCTTCGTCTTGCGGATAGGTATAACGACCCGCCTTCACTGACCGATCACAGCGGGAATCACGGAAAGGCCAAAAACAGATGAAAAAGCAAATTGGCTTAATAGCGTTATCTACAGTCCTTATTGGGTGCCGGGCATTTTGAGAGTTGTATCGACCCAAGCAAGCAACGTTCACGTGCTATTCTTCTATCCACTCAAGGCTCCGTTTGCGAACAGGTGAAGCCGCTCGTTGAAAGCGCGGCTGCGCAGACCGGCGCAAAGCTCATTGAATACAACGTGAGCAAGTCGCCCGCAGATCGGATCGCCCGCTAACCCAGCCAACTAGTCTAGGCAGCGCGTCGCAGAAGTGTTTGGCGTGCGCCCCGTCATTGCAGGTGCCGGCAGACTCGTCAAACGCATTCGCGGAAGCGTCTGCGATATCAACGGAAGCATCTGCACTGTCACAGAATGCCTCAGTGCCGGGTATGACCTTGCCAGGAGTCCAAGCGAGCAGCGCAGCCAGCTTGCCCGCGCAGTCCTTGTTCGAGTTCTCTCTACTGGGGCTCGGGGCCCCGACGTCCCTTGTGGGTTTGCTGTACCTGTTGCTAAGAAGGGTTTAAGAACTAGCATCTTTGGGTTATCTTTTAGAGCTCCTCTGCTTACTACGCGCTATACTACGCGCTCGACTGCGTAGCTTGTTGTAGCAAGGCATCGTTTGGCATCAGTAGCCGGCGCTTGTGACGTTTAGCATTGTTTGTGACGCGCTCTTGCGACGAAAAAGGCTTTCTAAGATCAGGTTTAATGGGGATCGATGATCAGAGTTGGGATAATAGGCGGATCTGGTTACACAGGCGGGGAATTGCTGAGATTGCTCGTTCAGCATCCAGACGTCGACGTGACCATAGTGACGTCGCGGGCCCTCGATGCTGTCCCGGTCAGCGACGTTCACCGCTATCTTAAGGGGTTTTATGACCTCCAATTTGTAAACGCCGACGCCAAGGCGGTCGCCGAACAATCGGACGTCGTGTTTCTCGCGGTCCCCCACGGCGCCGCCATGGGAATCGTGCCAGATCTCATCGATGGAGAGGTTCGCATTATCGACCTCAGCGCCGACTATCGGCTCGGACGGAACTATGCGGAGGTGTATGGCCCACACACCGATCCTCGAGACGCCGTCTACGGCCTGCCCGAATTGCACCCCGAAGTTGCCCACGCCGACCTGTGTGCCAACCCCGGCTGCTACCCTACGGGCGCAATCTTGGCTGCGGCGCCGCTCGTCAAAGCAGGACTCGTTGATCACGCAGTATTCGATTCGAAGTCCGGGATCTCGGGCGCAGGGGCCGCTCCAACGGAGACGTCGCACTATCCTAACTTGGCTGAGAACGTGGTTCCTTACCAACTAACGAAACACCGGCACAAAGCCGAAATTGTTCAAGAGCTCCAGCGACTGGGAAACGTCGCCGTGAACTTCACCCCTCACGTTATCCCGTCCATTCGAGGCATACTCACCACCGCGCACATCTTCACCAGCGCTGAACTCGATGAAGATCGGATCCGATCACTTTACGAAGCGTTCTACGCCAACAGTCCGTTCATTCGGTTCAACGTTCCGTCGCTCGGGTCGGT
>JBEKIR010000026.1:0-14252 GCA_050011655.1 Halobacteriota archaeon
GATATGAGCGTCAGCATCGGATAGACGTTCCTGTTGTTAAAGTGGTCAGTAATCCAAGCGTACTTAAAGCCGTTGTCTTCTGCCAACTTCACCCTGTCCGCGCACTGATTCGGCGGCATATTCGGCACAAACTCTATACCAAAATTTATTTCCCTAGCCATTTTTTCACCAACCATAAACTCAGTAGGTTTATGTAACCCCTCAAATACAACGAAAAATCTGTGAGGAGTTGTCGGCGAATAATTCTTTTTTCCTGAATATTAATGTATCGGTGTTCAAAAAACAGCCTTTTTTGCAAAAAAAAACTTGTATGTACGTTTGCACGGATTAAGAGCCAACGCGTTTTTTTGAGTGAGATCACGAATTCAGTGACGAGGTGCGCTGCGCACGACTTACCCCATTAAGTTGATTTCAGAGTCGATATCATGAGCAGGTCTATATCAGATACAGCCGGGGCCACAACGTCATTTTGCTTGCCTCATGAAAGATGGCCGCGTACGCTGGGCGAAAGATCTACAGAAGCAGGCCTGATATCATTTTTAATTATGTTAACTCGAAAGATGACGCTGAGAGTCTACGCGAACTGAAGCCGCGTTTTACTAAACTCGCAGATCATCAGATCACCGAAGCTCCCAGGACCTGGATCAGATAGGTTCCTGAAAGGATCGCAACAAGTCCGAGCCCTTTGAGAGCAAGATCCATCCTCGTGAGCTCTTCTCTCAGCACCCGCGGAAAGCGATAGGACAATACCGTCGCGAAAAGTAGCACGAAGAGAGGCTGTGTCGCACCGACGGAGCTTATCAACGTTATTGGCCCGTGCGCTATCGCGTAGCTGTAGGCAAAAACTGAAACGTATGCCACTGCCTGTTCGGCAACGAGAATGATTCCAATTTTCCAGTTCGTAGTCTTGTAGGTCGTGACAAGAGAGCCCCTCAAGGGCCTGAATGAGAGTAACTGAAAGAAGGCGATGAACCCAGCGATTTGCACCCATATGAAAACAGTGTAAAAGTCCTGGGTCGAGAACAAGTATTTCAAAGCCACGCTGTATACAGCCAACAAGAAGGACGAGAGGATCATAAGATAAAGAGCAAGGGAGATACGAATTCCTTTGCCGAGTCGAACCGCGAAAAGTGTCCCTCCAAAAACCAAGAGCCCAAATGCTACGTATTCTTGTGGGTTGAGCTTTTCGCGAAGCAAGAGGCTGGAGAGAATCAGCACAAATACAGGCGTGAGCTGAAGAAGAGGTATGACCCTCGACACTTCTTCCACTGAGAGTGCTTTGAAATAAGGCAATGTGTAGTAGATGCGAACGAAACCGACAACAATGGTGAATAGGAGTACACCTAATGGCAGCGCAGTCAGTGTGAAGAAAGGAAGAATGACCAGCGGCATGAGGCTGGTAGCGCTAATTACTAACACGTATACGAGCGGCGGAATTCTATAGTCGGAAATCAGAATCTTGTCAATGATGTTTACGCCAGAAATCAATAATGACGACAACAATGCAAAATAGAGCCATTCCACTGCCATTGCGCTGCCTGCAGCCTCGTAGTTGACCTTAAGGTACTTACAGTTTACGAGTTGTCGAGCACCACCTATTGCAAAAATGATAAAATTGGCTTAGTTGCGCGCAAAAGCTGTAGCGGATTCCCGGGTAACAGGTCGCGCGATCTGAAAGGGAAGCGGACTTGCTTGTTGTTTAGTCGCGAGCTCGGTGCTCGTTCTTTTTTCGGGATGACGTAGTCCTTCGTGACGCTCTGTGGCTTGGCGCGATGCCTCTCAATTGCTCAACGGTTCCCAGATACGTGCCGTCTAAGAGGTACGCCTGTGCTTTTTCAAGCGCGATGGCTCGATTTGAGAAAAGCGGTCCTAGCAGCGTTTCGTAAGAGGCTTCGTTGAATGCGATTCCGCCAACAAGCTCGTTAAAGGCAGGCATAATTATGACGCGCGGATTAGCGTAGCCGTCGATTTCTGGATATCGCTCTCGAAATACGCTCTCAACAAAGCGGGTCCGGATCCAAACTGGCTTCGAAGTGACGTGGCCGAGCGGATCAGCCATACGCACGATTGGATGGTTATGTCCCATGATCACGTAGTCGCAATGTAGCAGGTCTGTCGCAGGCCACGTGTGCCCGTGTACAAGCCCCGCGCCGTGGATGCTGCAACCCTTTGAGGGATGGATTTCGATTCGGTAGCGTGAGTCGCGTGGAAGCCAATATTCGATGCCAGCGTCGTGATTTCCCGGAAGAATGTCGACCGGCACGCATTCAGCTAACGACCGCAAAAAACGCGGGATGTCGTGGCGTTCGAGTGCCGAGGTTTTAGAGATTGTATGCTTCACGTCTCCCAAAAGTACGACACGTTGAGCATTGGCGATAGCCAAATATCGGAGGGCCCGGTCAATTCGTCGGTCAATCTGCGACGGAATATTTATGCCGCTTAGCGCAAGTTCGTGTTCAATTCCGATATGCAGATCAGCCAATACGAGCGTGCTACCCACAGTCAGCGCGGGTTCATTAACAAGGGGCTGTGGTTCGCTCAATCTAGTGTGCCTTCTACGTGTAGGAGTCATGCGATTTCGGGCTTTTTAAGACCGCTTCTCCACGACGTCAACGTCGCTGGCTATCTCACTGCTGCCAGAGAAAAACAAAAAGGGCGTGTCACGACAAAACGACGCTGGCGCTAGACTGATAGCTGCGCAGATTATTTTGGATCCTAAGGCTGAAATGAAGTGCGCACAGCGATACTCGTTTCGCCGTTATTCTGGCCGACTGTCACCCACACGGTGTCTTGTCCCTTACTGAATATGATCAAACCGCCAGTTTCGGAGGCGCTTGTGAAGCTTCTGCTGATGCTGTAGCCTCGTTCTTGCATTTGAGATTTGTAGAACTCTAAAACCTGTTTGGGGGTGTCGTTCGTCTTGTAGGTTGTAACTTGCCCGACAAATCGGATGTTGGAATACGACGTTCTAGTCGCATTAGGATATTCCGGTACATTAAGGGGTTCTTTGCCGGTTTGCAGAGTTTTATTTTGCGTGAGATTTTCTATGTTGACCGTGCATCCCGAGCACGCCAATGCCAAACCGGTGATGATGAGGATTGTTAAGACTGTCTTAAACAGTTTCATTAACCCAGCATTACTGCAGTTTCAAATAAACCTTGTGGTAATTGCGCGATCTGCGTCGTAATGCTGCCGCCCTCAAATTGTGGGGCTGCGCGCAAGGATGATTTGTGCCACGGAAGCTCGTCTGTGCGGATCAAGGGCATATCCAAAAGCTTTACCTTAACAGTTGTGTATATAGTGCGAGGTTGACCATGTTATCTACTATTCCTATAGATCTAAGTGAGATTGACAAGAAAAACGTTGATAGAGAAATCTTGCGAGCTAGCATTATTGCTGAGCTTGATGCAATCAATCTTTACGAACAGATGGCTTCCTTGACTAAAAGTGAAGCTATTAAAGCTAACCTACTAGATGTCGCGAAAGAAGAAAAAACCCACGTTGGCGAGTTCCAAGCTCTTCTCTTACAGATAGATAGCGAACAAGCTGATGAGCTAGAGCACGGCAAACGCGAAGTTGAAGAATTGGCAGATAAATAACCCCGAGATAGCCGGCAGCTATGCAAGAGCAGCCAAGACATCAAGCGTGGCTAGTACGCCGACACAAGCCGTCAGACGGGATCATTCAACAACGAGAACGAGTTGAATCAGGCCTACCTATTTGACCGGTTTCACTCGTAAAGCGGCAAATATGGTAAACGCGAATCTAGTGGCACTGCTTGCGCTCCCAATATTAGCAGCAATTTTGGCTATTTACCTGCTCAGAGTAGGCGACAACGTGGGACATCTTTTCATCTTAATGGGTGCTGGCTTCTGTGTCATAGCGATGCTGCCATATGTATTCAACACACCCAGTGACATCGGGGCGATACTACTCATTCTTGGTCTAGGATGCGTGGCCTGGGGCCTAACATTGAGAAAAAGGAGGTTCCATTGGAAAAAACATCGCTCTTAGGCCCAAATGCCTCTCCCGCATTGGTGGGCGCAGGCTACTACTCAGCCCTCTGGAGGCGACTGCCGTATGACATCTAATAACTCTCTTACCAGAGTGCATCAGCTTTTGTGTCTCCGAGAGTCTCTGAGTCGTTGAGCAAGGCGGTGTCAAGAGTTTCTTTGGAGCGCAAGCTTCGCTCATCTAGCGCAAAGCGAGAGTACGAGTGGAGATCGCACGAGGATCTGCGGGAGGATGTGCGGCTTTCGTGAAAGTCAGGTAAGCTTTATATCGGCTTTTCCGCAAATACAGAATGGGCGATAAATTTAGAGACTTCGCATCGTCGGACGCGCCGCCAAACCTAGGGATTTTGATGGAACAACTCTTAAAACGTGCACGAGAATGCGCGCAAGCTCTCAAGAAGCAGGACGAAATTACGATCGTTTCTCACGTTGACGCGGACGGTCTTGCTGCTGCCAGCATAATATGCCGCGCGCTCAACAAGATGGAAATAGGCAATGAAATTAAGATCGTTAAAAAATTGGACCTCCCGGTTATGCAGAGTGTTTCCGGCGCAGACGCAGTGATGTTCACCGACTTAGGAAGCGGGAGTCTGGATCTAATGGACGATTTGGGGCCAGTATGCATAGTCGCTGACCATCACCAGCCAGCAGGAAGCTCCGAGATGGCATTTCACCTCAACCCCCACCTTTTTGGGTTTAATGGTGCTACCGACCTAAGTGGATCTGGGGCCACTTATTTGATCGCCAGAGCTCTCGGAGACAACGTGGAGCTTTCAGATTTAGCCGTTGTGGGTGCCGTCGGCGATCTACAGCACGTTAGAGAAGGAGGACTAAGGGGGGTGAACAGGCTGATACTCGACGAAGCCGAAAAAAACGCGATAGTTAGAGCAGAAAAGGATTTGCAGGCTTTTGGCCGACAAACGCGACCCGTTCATAAGCTCCTCGAATATGCGTCCAGCCCTTTTATCCCCGGAATAACGGGAAACAGTGCGCAAATCCTGGAGCTTTTGGCTAGCTTGAACATTGAGCTAAAAGAAGAGGGCGAATGGAAAAAATGGGTGGATCTTAGCGACGCCGAAAGGCGCAGTATCATTTCTGCCCTCATCCAAAGGTGCTTGACTGAAGGGATGCCCCCAGAAAGGGTGCAGAACCTGGTTGGAGAGGTGTACACCCTCTTAAAAGAGGAACCCGGGACTGCACTTCGGGATGCATCCGAATACGCCACGCTACTTAACGCCACCGCGCGATACAGTTTCGAGAAGATCGGGGTCGACGTTTGTCTAGGTAACCGAGCTGGCAGTTACAGAAAAGCAAATGAGCTCCTGTTGGTGCACAGAGAGAATCTGGCTCGAGGGCTCAATTACGTCAAGCAAACAGGCGTGACGACGCTCTCAAACTTGCAATATTTCCACGCAGGCGACCATATACTCGAAACGATCGTCGGGATCGTCGCCGGAATGTGTAAGAATTTAGAAGGCGTGGATAGGCACTTGCCGATAGTGGGGTTGGCGAACTCGGACGAGGGAGTTAAAGCATCCGCCAGGGGAACACAAAGTCTCGTTGAACGCCATTTAAACCTTGCAAGAGCGATGAGTGAAGCGGCTCATTCAGTCGGCGGCGTCGGAGGCGGTCACGATATCGCGGCTGGCGCTACAATCCCTGAAGGGACCGAAGCACAGTTTCTGAAAAATCTGAACAAATTGGTCGAACAACAGCTGTCGTAGCGTGCTTACAATGACAGCAGATTATAATTCATATCGCGAATATCTGTCAACCCTGAAATCGCATTTGTCTGTATTTCTACGCCACTTTCTCGCACGGCGGCCATAGAGTTTATTCCGCCTATTATTGCTACGCCGATATGGCCCCTGCCGACGGGCATTTCCAACAGATCTGAGTTGGGCTCACCAACCTCTAGTATTCCCTTAAACTCAGCCCCCATCAAATCCGACAGCAGATTTTCAAGGTGGTTCTTCGCTGCCATCGGCACTTCTCGGACGCTTGCGAGCACCTTGCCAGATCCCGTATTGATCATTTCTAACACTGACGTCAACTCTTGCGACATTAGCACGTCGAGAGGGTCCAGTGTAGTCGCGTCGTACCGCAGGATTTCTGTAAATCTAATGGGTATTTTTTCAGTCACTTGCACGATGCCACCGCAAACGGGCTTAACCGGGATACCTGCTTTTAGGAGTACACCGTCAATGGTTATGCTGCAGATGGTGAGGATGCCACTGAAACCTTTCTGAATTGAGACGCCATTGAAACTCTCACCGCCCTCAATTATTCGCACGTAGGGGCCGACATTGAGCCCCGCGGCGTACACGAGCTTAAAAATGCTCAACACGCGTTCCATATCGTCTTCAGCTACCACGGCGGTATTGAATGCTACTGCCCCTGTAGCGGTCCTTGCGTCAAAAGTAATACCATAAATGAGCTCTTCAATTCTTGACGACATGAATTTCAGCGTCATTCAGCACACCTGCTCGACGTGCCTTTAGCGTTAGCGGCCAAACAAGCCCTCAACCGCGTATTTTCCGTCGTTGCGTGCGACTGGATTGATTCTTCGTATTTCTTCGGTCGAGAAACCAGGTTGCCCTGAGCTAAAGCGACGCCACACATCTGGCCACGAGATGAAATATGCCGTCTTTGATTTGCCGGACCCCATCCTCAGTTCTACGGCAAGATACCCGAGTCTGCCAGATCTTTTGATAAATTCCTGCATTTTAGCGACCTGATGGTCCCCCTTCTTATCTACAGAAAAGTGCTGTGAGAAGTACAAGGCTGTAGCACCTTTGCTGGGCGAGATGCTCTTGCATTCAATGCCGAGGTATAGCTCACGATCTGATGAATCCACTAGAACGTCAAGCATTTGTTGCGAAAAGCGGTGTTGCTTCATCCTATATGCAATAGCGTCGATGCCACTCTCCATGAAAAAGACGTTAAATGACTTAACGAGCTCTCTTTCAAAATTGCTCATTGATCGCACTTTCATCGTACTACTATAAAGGATATCCGTCAACACCCGCACAGGCGAATGGGAGACAACGCAGACGGCCTTTGCACTTAGTGCCTGACTAACCGATGACGAACTTTGTCTGCTCGCGCTTGAAAAAGCCTTCTTCTTCTAGTTTTTTTAGATTGCGCAAAATCAGCTCAGAGTCAGCGTTGAGCCGCCGCAGCAACTCAGTTTCGGTCATGTCTGCGTGAGCCACGATCAGAGCGAGGATCTGCCCCCGTAATTGCCGGTTAGAGTGCTTGAACGGGGCTTGTTTCTTATGATGAGCGCTCTGTCGGCTTGGATTCTTGTACTTCTTTTTAAGCATCACCCCATAGTCCATGAGCGCATAGTACCACGTGCGCGGATTTGATCGATCGAGAGTACACTCAACAAAAGGGTAGATTTCATTGTCTTTCACGCCTTCCGCATCGGCGAAAAAAACGTGGATAAACACTGCCCTAATGTTTGTTTCGATGAAAACCTCTGGCGCGTCAAATGCGAAAGCGCGGATGGCGCAGGCAGTGGTCCGTCCAACGCCTGGCAATTCCACTAAAGCCGCGTAGTCAGACGGCAACCTTCCGTCGAATTTTGTATCAACGATTTGGGCTGTGCGTTTCAGAGCGACGGCTCGCTTGTTATACCCTAAACCGTGCCACAGTTCGAGCACGTTTTGTAGTCGAGCGCGCGAGAGCGCGGCAAAATTCGGAAAGTCGCGCAAGAACGACTCATATTTCGCAACAACCCTTTCAGCTTGAGTCTGTTGCAGCATTAGTTCTGAAACTAGTATTTTGTAGGGGTCGCGGGTCAGCCTCCACGGCAGTATTCGACCCCGTTCCCGATAATGCTGGTAGATCATTTCTCGAAAACGTTCGATCACCGAAGGGCTCAACTCGCATTTTTTTCGCACTGGATTCATTTCGCTGTCTTTAGCCATATTAAAGATAGAGTTCGACCGTGTTTGCAGGTGCCCCTTTCTCTGTCGATAGCGTTTGGACTCGATTCACTAATGAAGATTTCCAAGGTGTGGGCGCAGTCAAGAAAATCTGTGTTCGCATCTGAAGCGCTCAAAATAATGCGCGCGCGGAGGGATAATATGCAGCTTTCCTTTCAGCGAACGCCACAGACTAAGAGTTGATCATTTGGTTAACGTAGTGTGTGTGGCCGAGTGAACGTGATTGCTCGCACTTCGGACACGCATAGAGTTTGCGATACGTTGACTTTTGGCCTGACTTTTGTACTTGCAACAGCTTGTTTCCAACCCTGAAATGATACCGTCTACAGTAGTGACATTTTTTAATTTTTATCTGGTCGAATCGGGTCGTTGCTAAATTGAAGCTGTATAGGGGTTTTCGATGTGGGGGATTTTTTAACAACATGCGGCCTTCTTTTCGCCCGTAGCTATCAATGAACGCTTGATTGACAAGTGAATCCTCTATACGTCTGACAAATTGGCAAAAAAGCATTAGCAGACTAGGGTCAATCTCGTGCACCTTCGAGCTGTGCTCATCGTGACGCCACCCACATATGGGACATCGCCCGTCAATCAACTCCTCCCGGCTAATTCGTTCGCAACAGTTTAGACACTCAAACTCCACTGCTGAGCCCCCTGCTTAAGCAGTTTGACTACAAAACCATCACGGCGGCAGACACTACGGTGGTCCATAAGCCGCCTTCGCCGACGACTTCAGACGTTGCAATGTTAAAGGTTTCTTTTGGCTTCGAAGCAGTCCACGTCTCGTACATGCTCGACGCGAGTTGTTCGGCGTAGACGCCTGAGCTCTCTGTAGTTTCACCGGAGGCGTGATGTTCCGATATGTAGCCAAATTCGTTTGGATTCTTAGGAATTGCGCAGCCTAAAGAAGCCGAAACTCTCATATTCGGCTCGTTCGATGCGTGTCTCGACATGACGCAAAAAACAATCTCTCCTGGACGCAGCTCGTTAAGTCCTTTGTCCTTAACAATAATCTCACAATTTGGCGGCAGTATTGAACTAACCGCAACAAGATTATATTTCTCAATGCCCGCGTCCCTCAAAGCCATTTCGAAACTTTCCAGGTTCTCTTTGTGTGTTCCAACTCCGGCAGTAAAAAAAATTTTTTTCGGCAATAACCTCATCTTGACTATCACGCCCCCTCAACTTGCGTATACAGCAAAACATATCTCACTGTAAGTGTTTTTAACCTTTATGCAAAGGACGGTACTCGAAGTAGTGGCGTTGATTATTTCTGTCGCGTTTTTCGCGGTGTTGTTGCTCTCCGTCACGCTATCCGGAGCCGGGCCGCTCGGATACATACTGGTAATAGTCATATTTATCATAATTGTAAGCGTCGCAGGGATTAGAATTGCCGCCTACGAATAGAACGCTGCCGACAAAGTATTGCTTAAGATTTCTCGCACCGATGACGAGCACTTGATCCACATAAGCGCACGTCGTACACATGACAACCAAAACAGAACGCATCACCATGGACACAACGGCCGGTGTTCAGGTAATCGACATAACAAGCGAGGTTCGCAAGCTGCTTGCAAAGAGCGACTTACAAGAAGGGTTGTGCACAGTTTTTGTCCCAGGCTCTACAGCGACCGTGACGACGATCGAATATGAGCCCGGCCTCGTCGCGGATATGACGGAAGCACTCGACCGCATCGCTCCAAGAAACAATCGCTATGAACACGACCAGAGATGGCACGATGGAAACGGACATTCTCATATCAGGGCATCGTTTCTGAAGCCAAGCCTGACGATTCCATTCTCGCACAACACGTTAATGCTGGGCACGTGGCAGCAGCTCGTGTTCATCGAACTCGATGTCCGGCCTCGCAACCGAACGATCATAGTCCAATTTATCGGCGACTAAACAAGCTTAAGTCGAAGACAAGCTGAGCGGCTCTTTCGATACCTTCAGCCACTATATAGGCTTCCTCCAGGTCAGCCCCGACCGCAACTGGCCCATGATTCTCCAAAAGTGCGCCCCTAAACCCCTTAATTCCACTCGATACGGCTTCCGCGAGTTCACTGGTGCCCGGTCGCGCGTACGGAATCAACGGTATGCGACCCAAAAGCTGTTTCCCTTCGACGTCAGGTGATTGCAAGTCAGCCCCCAAACAGGACAGTGCCGTGGCGAATCGCGAATGAGCGTGCACAATTGCTTTAGAGTCTGTCACCTTGTAGATTGCCAGATGCGTCGGCATTTCACTCGATGGCGATCTGCCCGCGAGATGGTCGCCTTTCATCGTCAGCACGGATACATCTTCAGCTCGAACTCGATAGCGGGGAACCTTCGTTGGAGAGATGTATACCACGTCATCGACCCTCACACTTAGATTGCCACTCAACGCCGATGTGAGGCCCCGCTTAAACAGCCACCCCATACATTTCGCGATTTCGTGTTTCAAGAGTTGTACCCTCAATTCCCGGTGATTATTACAGAGCGTGAATCTGTTGTTAAGTGTTACGCTGCAGCACATTAACAAATCGCGTTTACTGGACCAAATGACCAATCCTGAGCAGTTGCACCGCGATCACTATAAGCGTCCCTAACCCCACCATCTTGACCACCGATAATGCATAGCTCTGCCTTGAGATGTACGCCGAATAGATTCCTAAGGCAACCAGGCTTATCAAGCTTAACCCGACCGACGCAGTAACCGAACCCACTGAAAAGATCCAAGGTGCTAACGGGATTAAGCTTCCAAAAAAGCTGGCCCCCCCTGATGATATGGCGTCCTTTGCGATCTTTCGCCGGCTTTGAGATTCGACATACGTGTTGTTCAGCTTCCGCAGGAGCGATTTCTCGGTTATGGCAAGCTTGCCGTGCTCAATCGTGCTCTCTGCAAGATATGACCCAAGGCCGTTGGTTAGCGCGAGGGCGATCGCCCCCCCAAAAGCGGCGCTAACGATAATCGCGTTGGAAGCGCCGACTACTGAAACGCCCATAATGATTCCAAGAGTGGCAAGAAGTCCGTCGATGGATCCAAGGATTATGTAGCGCCCTTCCTCGATATTGAAGCTCATTGACGTAATAATATTTTAGCAGCTTCCCTGCAAAGCTCAGCAAAAGAGAAAAACCGACTGAAGTTCATCCACGATCGTGAAGCGTTTCTTCTTCTTCGACGATTTTATTTCCCGCGATGATCTCGTCGACGCTGTGAACGACGCCCCCTAGATTCTCAATAGTCTGCAGAACCAAGTCGTAGTCGACGTCGATGCCCTCAACCGTGATTTTTACATTTTCAGTCTGTTGATCGACCTCGTAGAGACTCAAATTGACTCCGTCGACGCCCCGTATATCTCCTATCGCGCTTGCCACCTCGACGTTAGTGGGTTCGTGAGGCTTCAATACGTCGAGCACTAATCGCTTGATCTGGGACATTTCTCTGCCGATCGCCGTAGTAGGTAATCAGACTTATTGTTTATAATGCTATTTGTGACTTGGAATCAGCCTACGCAACGCATCACGCCACCTAGAAATGTGGGGGGCCCTGCATTGCAGCACTATAACGCGATCCTCGCGTGCAAATGTAACCACAAGCGCGTTGCTCGTGGTTGACACGTTATCGATATCGTTGACCCCTATGAGATACGCACCGGACGTAAAATAGGGCTTAACGTAAAAGCATTGCTCAAAGAGCCTCATCGTTGCTGGCCTCTTGAACGTGGTTAGCAAGCGATTTGTTTCTACATCTTTCACCTGTAGCAAAACGGCAGTCGCTGTCGCAAGAATTGGTCGCAGCTTCGCTACTTTGTAGACGTTTCCTCTGCTAACGACTGAGCCGAGGTATCGCTGACGCACGATAGCTCGAGCTTGCGACAGGAGCGATGCCGCCGTTATGATCACTAAAAGCACCGTAAACACCGCGGTGAGTACAATAACATATAGCAAGCCGGGTATCAATTGAAACATCAGCACGTTTGAAACCCCCTAACCGCTTGCCTCAGCGTTATTCGTCTCGAATATGCACGCGCACTCAGCGGCTAAACTGTCCAAGCCCGGAAGCAGTTAAAATTCAGTCCTGCGAACCGTTAAGCTACAAATCTCGCGGCAAATCTTCACTTCATTTGCGTGCGCCTTGCGGTTAAACTTTTCTATTCCGTGACGCATTATAGCGTGTATGCTCGAATTGCGGCGCAATATAGCGCATTTGCTGCTCGGTACGTTCTTTGCGTTTTTGGTCGTTTCACTGCCGCACGAGCTAGTACTTGTCGGCAACGCGGTGCTCATTAGTGGGTTCATCGTGGCTTCCTTTCTCCATCAAAGGTATAACATTGCTTTTTTGACCTGGCTGTTCTCGAACTTTGACAGGCCGAGTAAATTCACCGCAAAGGGAGCAATCACTTTTTTTGTCGGGACATTCATCGCTGTCCTGCTCTTCGCACCGCTTTATGCCGCTCTAAGCATACTCGTTCTTGCTATCGGTGACAGCCTAGCAACGATTGCCGGCCATTACGCAGGCAAACACGCACTGTTCAAAAAGAAGACACTGGAAGGTACCCTTACATTTTTTATTTGTGCTTTTGCAATACTGGTTTTCTTTGTTGCACCAACGAAAGCTTTACTAGTTGCATTGGTTGCGTCTGCCACTGAACTGATTACGCCCCCGTCTCTGGATGATAACCTCACCATTCCGTTTGTAACGGGGTTGCTTCTCAGTCTGTGAAAGCCTTCCGCAAAGCCCCCAAGCTCGACTACTATGCAGGCGGATAACAACCTTCTCACTTTTAAAGCCGCGTCCCGACGAGAAGCTCGAAGTCAGGGTGTCAAATAAGAAAGAAAGGTTTTTTATGGAGAGGCGTCCTGCCGGTTTTCAGCAGCACGCATCGCAAACTGTTCTGGGAAGATTTTCTTAAGCGCTGCTAGTACGCGAAACATTTTGAGGTCTAGCGTGTCCTCTGGATTATCTAGAAAAAGGCCTAGTGTGACTGTATATGCGATGTCTCGTATCAGATCCTCCGAAATATTCAAAGCTCCCATCTCAGAAAGCTCCGAGAGGATAAGCGAGACGTTAAAAGCACTGTCCATTATATAATCAGCACCAACCCTGTTGACACGTTTGGCAACGTTATCCATTTGCACGCCTAGAATAGCCTTTGGATCGTCTACCGTGGGGATGCCCAGACTCCTATAAACGAGGTCACTCTGGTCCTGGACCAAAAGATACAGGTGCTCGCAATAAGTGCCGGTGTCTGGGTGATTTGTGCAATCCTCGGGACACAGCACCTCGCTGTGGGGCAGCATGCCTCGCACGCGATAGGCATCTAATTGGTATTTGTCACACATAAACATAACACTTGTAATTATGAAATAACTCGTATAAATTTCAGTGTGGCAGAGTTGCTCGGCTACCCTGCCCCCGTCGGTTTCGCTCAGAGTCCCTTAGAGCTCTAAGTAGAGTTTAGAAGCTGCAACCTTGCTTAAGCTGTTCCCTGCAGTTCCTGCTTCACGATGGTCTGAGAGATTCTTTCAGTCTTAGCAAAGAATGCTTTAGGTTTGGCGCGTTCGTTACCGTAGCGATCGTGCTCGGCCTCTATTTGTACGCGCGGCCATTGTACACAAAAGCGTCTTCTGCGGCACCTGCCGCGAAGCAGTCGAAGCGGTTCGAGAAGTCCGTCGTAGCTTTGTATGCGCGCAGCACATCGGACCAGTCAAAGCAACGCCGAGTTTTTCCGATTCTGGGCGACGGGTCTATCGAGTCGTATGAAGCCAACGCGAAGCTCGTTATGACTCTTTCTGCTCTCTCGAATTCCTACTGTTCGCGCTGCTGGGCTTCGTTTTGTCCGTGTCTTGCGTTTGCTAGCATGGCTAAATGACAGTGCCAACTTTGTCTGTACTATGTTAGCCGCTGACCATTACCCCTATTAGGTGGTGCCAAGATATTTCCGCGCTGGAATGCGGACAAGTCGCTTGCATTGCAGTATAATTGTTGCTCAGCAACACGACGCAGTGCTTCAGAACGAGTCTGTCTGCATTGTAGAACAAAGTGGGAGTGACAGATGAGATATGCCTTCAGCGTTTTTACACCAAGCTTAGGACTTAGCTCTCACTTTCAATTTCTCTTTTGATAGGTGAAAATATCAATTGCTGTGTCACGTTGCCAATCAGCTTTTAATCTTCCGCAGCAGCAGAGCCGCTTTCAGCCCCTCCTCGGTGACCGGATGGATGCGCTTGGGCTTCATTTGCCCGATCGGCCTGCCCTCACTCATCCGACGGTCGATCTCTGACTGAATAACGGCATACGCC
>JBEKIR010000027.1:0-13824 GCA_050011655.1 Halobacteriota archaeon
ATTGTCGACCTGGGATAAAACTCTTTGATGATGACGGGATCGATCGCCTCCCTGCTCACCTTTGAGATCTCTATGCTCCTCCGGTCAGGGCCTGGTCGCCGCCGCTCCTCTACTGAAAACGACGCCATATTGTAACGGTACCGGATGATCGCACGGTTTGCTTGCTGCAGGTGACGCGGATGCACTGCCCGTGGGCCGTAAACGGCGGCCATGACCTTGTTTCCACCGTGCTCGACATAACACGAGCCATCGGCCCGTTCAAGTGCGCCAACCTCAAACTTGATTGGACGTAGCTCATTCGGGAGCCGATTGTCTATTCTCTTACCGTTTTTCATGAACTCCATGCTTTTCTTCCTCTAACAACTTGGTTATCCTATCCGTGAGTCCCGACGTATGCGCCTCTTGCTCAATTCGTTTGATTACTTTGACGGCGAGATCCTCGTCTTCCACTTTCCCGTTGATCCAAATGCGGCCATTTTTCCCGACGAAAATGTTTACGTCGAGTTTACTCTTGAGCAGGCTTATCATCGACCCGGCCCGGCCGATAACCCGCGGGACTTTTGTATACGACACCTCGACGACTCTGCCACTTCGCAGCACACGCAGTTGGCCTTCTCGGGGCGCAAGTTCAATCTTCATGGATGGATCCACGTCTACAACCTTGAATATCGCGAGGTCGCCCACACCCATAATCTTGGCCATTTCGCTCGATTCGATGCGGCGAGGATATTCTGATATATGCATGAGCGCTTCGTATGGTGAGTTAATGTCGACCTTCCAATTCGAGAAGCTGATGTCTGATACCATTCCGACGACCACGTCACCAGTCGCAGGAAGATATTTTCCCGAAAGCGGTATTACCCGTACTTTTTCCCTTTCGTCAGCAAGCCCGTATATGAGTGAGTAGACTTTCCCGTTTTCAACGTAGGTTCCTTCTGCAGCTTTAGCTGCGTCTGCAGATAGTAGATCTCCCGGCACGACGATCGTCTTATCGACTTTTTCTTGCTTCTTCATTTTTGCCCTTCCCGGGTAACGATTCGCGTCTCGGCTTCCCCTCTTGATAGGCGATTTACGAGCTCATAGAAATCATTTTGCAGTCCCGCAGGAAACCGGACCACGCCGATCCAGGAGCCGTCCTTTTGCCACTCATGTCTTACTATCTTGCCAAAGCGCTGAAGAGGGCCCTGCGATTTTGCGGCGTAATGGGCCGGCACCTTAACGGCGACGTTGACTTCCTCGAATCTGATGGGTATTAGCGGCCGGATTGCCTTCAGAGTGACGTTCACTTGCTCGTCGACGCTTCTAAGAGGGTCTATGCTCACCTTTGCCTCTTCAAGCGCTTTTTCTATTCTCTGTGGCGGATGAGGCAGGCCCGTTTGGGGATTTATGGCATTAGCAGCTATGGTTGCGATTACTTGCCTTCGCTTGAGTTCTTGGATCTTGCGCCTTTGCTGAGCAGTTAGATGCAGCTCACCTTCTGTGATGATCCGTTTTGCTATGGCCGCTGGGTCGGTGGTACTAAACGTGTGCTTAAGGCTCTCGTCAGACGCTTTTTCCCCTTTGGATGCATCTTTGAATATCTCTTCAATTGCAAGAACAGCATCCAGATCAATATCCCCGCCTTCTCGCAATAGTAATGCATTTTCGGGGTCAGCGAGAACTTCAAAGTGTTCTCCCCCTCTAGCAAATCGAGCTACAACTGCGTTATCGAGAGACACCATCTGGACCTACTCCTCCGTGCGCTGTTCGTTTATGGCGGCGCAAAAAGGATGCAAAACCACTATTCTTTAGGCATCGACTCGAGCACACTTTTCACGTACGCTTCGAGGTCATCCGTGCTTAGCTTCCTAAATCGGTTGTCTTCTGCGTATACGCCAGCGATTTCGATGGTATCAATTGTAATCTTGCCTTCCGTCGCCTTGTACAGCGCTTCAAGCCCGAGTTTTATGGCGCTATCAATGTCGGCGTTTTCGTCATACTTCTCTTCGAGAAACTCCATAACGGCATTTCGTCCTGAACCAATTCCCGTAGCCTTTACCATCAAAAGGGCGCCGCTTGGATCTGTTTCAAAAAGCCGCGGCCCCGAGTCATCAATCCCGCCGATGAGAAGTGCTGTCCCGTAAGGCCTAACCCCTCCGTACTGTGTAAACGTCTGCTTATGGTCGGCGATTTTTTTCGCTAGCGTTTCAATGGCAATAGGTTCGTTATACACGACGCGGTTGATTTGGGCGTCGACACGGGCACGGTCGACTAATGCCCTAGCGTCAGCTACGAGGCCGGAAGTCACAGCGCCTATGTGATCATCCACTTGGAAGATCTTCTCGGTAGATTGGGGCTCCAGAAGCCGACTTGAGATACGCTTATCGACGAGCAGAGCTACGCCGTCCTTTGCTTTTATGCCGACCGATGTAGTGCCTCGTTTTACAGCTTCGCGCGCGTATTCGACTTGAAAGAGTCTACCGTCTGGTGAAAACACGGTGATAGCTCTGTCGTAACCCATTTGTGGTGCCATCTGCATTATATTAGCCTCTCATTGTCATCGATCGTGATGCCGATGAATTGGACGTCAGCACGATCAACAATTTCCCTATCTTCTGGAATTATATCAATTTCCTTGCCACGCATCCTCACTGCTTTCCCGGACACGGGCACTGTCACATAAGAAGATATAATGCGTCGTATTCTCTCGTCAATTTGTAAATACTTTTCTATGGCTGCCTTTATTGTTCCGGAAGTGCCTACGACCGTCGCGCGAACCCGATTGTTCCCGATTTTGCCGATGGTTGCTAATGTCGCTTGTACGTCGGGCACGTGTCGGTAGTGACAACGCACAAGCCCTTTTGTGCCATCAAACATAACGACTTTAATTCCCAACTTACTCACTCCGACGTCTCCAAACAGGCTTTTCGCAGCTTTGAAGATTTCTGTTTGTACATCTCGCGTTCTTACGGGTTCTTCAGAGCTGAGCGTGAAGGCGACGTACCGGAAGCTGTCTCGCAAGGTAGGTGGGAGTGGTTTCATACGCGCGCCTTTTCTTTCTGTGTACTGCGTTTGATGATATTTTGCGGTGCACTCGACAAAGCAGCCGTCGCTTCCTTGTCTTCTAGAGGTAAAAGCCGTGCGAGGGCTTTTAATTGGCGAGGAGCCCGCAGGTCGAAATGTGAATAGGCATCGCTCGTAATAACGATTGGTACTCCAAACTTCTGGCATAATGCGACGTTTTGACGCTGGAGCGCGAGTGCACGAGATCTTTCAATTTCTCTTGTTTTCCAGAAGTAGCCAAAGCTCAAGCCTAGCGCGACGCCGTTTTTCTCGGCGATTTTAGCAGTCACTTGGTTTAGACCGCCTCGTTTACCTCTCTCCGGGTGCATTAGAAGATCCACGCGGCCGTCGCTGCAAGCAGCCCTGTTGATTCGTTCATCCCCACCGTGCACACTTATGATGGGAGCTGCATCGCTGAAGAACGCAATTTTCTTACGCAGATCGCGAACGCTATGCGCGACAATTTCTATTCCTGAAATGACGCTCGAATCGGAAAACTGAGACCAATAAGGCGAATGCGTTGTTATCCCAAGGGCGGCGAAGCCAAGGCTCCGAGCAACGAGGTTAAGCCTTTTCGGCGTGTCTGCTCCTTCGGGGAACGCGTGAACGCTTATATCGACGTAGTCAGGCATCATCAAAGAGGTCGCGAGTAATCTGCGTTGCGGTCTCGACACGAGCTGGATATGCCGCTATCTTTGCGCGCAGCACTATTGGGTCTTCCTCCCCTTGCCGGAGGAACCCGCGTGCGGCAGCCTGTTTGTCAAATTTCATAACGAGTGTGCACCGTTGGCTGAGGTGCTGCGGGATTTCTTCTCGCAGTTCCATTAACTCACCTTTTGGGAGCTTCTTCTTGATCGCGCTAATGATGTGGCGAGTCTCGGATGCTTTTTCGGTTCGTGCGACAAGAGTGATCATGGGATTTCCAAAATGTCCCGCAACCGGCAGGCGATCGACGCTGACATGTTCGGGTACGATCAAGCGCAGCGCCGCTAGAACTTTGCTTTCATTCTCAGTTGCGTGGGCGAAAACACTGACGGAGATGCTGTGAATTGCTTTTTTAGGCCTGCGCGATCTGTCACTGCCATTCACGACAAGAAGCAAATTTAATCCTCAGAAAAGAGAGTCACGCCCCCCTTCGATCATAAGCACTACGCGAGGGCAAGGTTTTCTCGGCACCTCGCCCTTTGTTCCTGAAACCGCGACCTTTCTTACCGGCGCTTGTTGTCCCTCGCATGGCACGCCCGCGTGAAGACGCGATCCAGTTGAGATTGCGGTCGCTTAAGATCCTAGGGTGGCTCGGATCAACGAGTATAATTTCGTACCACTTCGATTTCCCATCTTGTCCTACCCAGTACGAGTTCAACACCTCTAAGTTGGGAAATCTTCGTGCAGCTCGTTCTTCTGCAATGCGCTGTGAACTTTTTCGAGCGGTAAGCCTGTTAACACCGAGGTGCTTCGTCCGACGGCCCCCGCGCGGGCGTTGTTTTCTCCGACCACCGCGCCACGTTCTCACACGAGCTGTGATAATACCTTGTTTGGCCTTATATCCCAAGCTTCTTGCTCTGTCGAGTCGCGTGGGTCTCGCGATGCGAATAACCGCCGGCTCACGCCGCCACGTTTGTAGGCGCTGCCACATGAGGCTTTTCACGTAGCTGCGTTCGGGGGTTTTCCAGGCATCCCGTATATATCCATACATCGATTTCATTTTGATCTTCCCTCAAGCGGTTCAGCATTCAAGCTACATTCCTTAGGATGCGCAATTAGCGTTCATTGAGCGCTGCTTACAAAAGATAACCATGGAACATATATGTTTCCTACTTGGCGCGCGAACTCGCGACTATTTTGATTATATCCCCGTTTTGAAGTTTGTGGTGCTCGCCGAGCCGCTTTTTCGTGCGCGCGTCGACAGCGTAGATGAACCCACGTCCGATATCAGAATGAACCTTAAAGGCGAGATCCTTGGCATTTTCTCCTTCCTTAATCAAAAAGGCATCAGGCAAGACTCTCCCTTCCTTGTCCGACCACTGGTGCTCGTCTTCTACGGGATATACGACGATGTATCTGAGAACATCGAACACTGCCTTGTTTAGGCATGTCTGCACTCCCGTACCATCAGCGTCAATGAACTTCTGCAATCGCTCAAGAGCCTTCCGCTGCTGCTGATTTGACCGCGCTGCTACGACAAAATGAGTGTTTCCAGGGACGTAGTTCACGAGCCCCTTCTGGTGAGCAAGTCGGAGCGCAAGTTCAGCCGCACCACTCGTTGCCACCACGTCTTGGCAGATATCTTCTATCCGCTCCAAATTTTGCGGTGAAGCGACGTCTCTTTTGTTTGCCGCTATGATGATCGGCTTCGCTATCCTCCTTAGTTGCTGTGATAAGTTGACTATGTCTTCGCTTTCCCAATTATCCGCCGGTTGCTCGAACAGCCCAAGCTTCAACGCAGCAGTCTTTATTTGGTTCTCGCCTATGTTGAGCCCTGCTAACTGAGTCGCAATGACGTGCGCCACGTTGCGCTCTAGCTGCGCTTTCTTTGCGAGTCTGTGCCAATTCTTTTCAATGATGCCTGCAATCCACAGAGCGATCTCACTTTCAAGTAGGGTTACGTCCTCCATCGGGTCGTGCGACGCGGTGCCGAGCACATTGCCCTCTATATCAGTGCCACCAGATGCGTCAATCACGTTTATAATCGCTTCTGACTGCCGTAAATTATCTAGAAAAGCGTTGCCGAGCCCTCGTCCCTTGTGAGCCTCGGGAACCAGGCCTGCTACGTCAACCAGCTCAATAGGGACAAATCGGATTCCATCAACACAATGACCGCACCGAGCGCTGCGCTGAGCGCAAGGGCACGGAACGCGCACATGCGACACCCCGCGGTTAGCGCTGATAGTCGTGAACGGGTAATTTGCAATTTCCACATCCACAAGTGTGGCAGCTTTGAAGAAGGTTGACTTGCCCGTATTGGGCTTGCCGGCGAGAGCAATCGATACGCTCATTTGAAGTTCACTTCCGCCTGTTCGAGTAAGCGTTTGGCCCATTGCAATTTTTGCATCTTTCTCGGCGTGACGCTAACGTCAGAAAAATCAAATCCAATCGCGCTGATCGTGCGGGCGCCGTACTCTTTCGCTAAGAAGACCGCCCTGTCTCCGTCAGTAAAACCACCTACGTTGAGTAAGAGCGGCTCAGGCTGTGTTTGGGTTGTACCAAGCACCGCGCTCAGCGACGGTACGTACGCTTCGATTGCATTGATGTTGTCACCATGTGCGTGAGCGACCATTATGGCGCACATCGCATTTGCCCGCTTGAGATCACTAATGCTCCCGTCGAGATCAGAAACGACTATGTGGGGGATGACCCCCTGCGACAAGAGCACCGAGGTTGCACCATCGGCGGCAATGATCGTCTCTTGACCCTCAATTTTGCCGCTTTTAATGTCACGAATCAGTATCGGCGCTTTCCCGCAGACGAGGACGTCACATCCTTTGACGAGGCGGCTCAATTTTGCCAGTGTTGAGTTATAGCCTGTTTTTATAGCCAACAAGTGTGATAGAAGCTGGGCGGAGCGCTCGTCTTGGGCGCGGTCAAATCCGAACTCGCGCACTATTTCCAAGTAGAAAGGCCGCCATTCTTTCAGGTTCATGTGCTATTCCGCTATTGAGATCACCACTCGATGGCCGTCGATCATCCACTCTTTTCGTAGTCTCGCGTTCTTAAGATCTCCTTTTACTACAGACGTCGACAGCGTCTCATCTTTGAGATAAGCATCAAACGTTCGAATCGCCTGGGAGACTTCTGCAGGGCCACGGTACCCCACCCTAATTTGTGCGGCATACGGTAGATCCAATTCCTTTCGCATGACCTGTATTCTCCTGACGACTTCTCGAGCCAATGATTCTTTCCACAGTTCGGCTGTTATTTCGGTGTCCAAAAAAACGACTAGGCCGCTGTCTTCGGTTTTAATAAAGCTACCCCTTACTTTTTCTGAAACCGTCAGATCTTCCTTCGATAAGCTAATAGGCGTTTGCCCGATTTTTAATTCGATGCCGTCATCCATTTTCTCAAGCACAGCTTGGGGCGTTAACGTGCTGAGAACTTGTTTTATTTTGGGGGCTAGATCTTTGTATTTCGGTCCGACGCTGGCGAAGTTTAAGCCAATTTCGTGCGCGATAAACTTGTCGTCGCCTTTTTCAAAATCAATTGCCTTCACGTTCAGCTCATTTTTGATAATAGTCTGGAGTTCGTCACTCTCGAGTTCTGGTCCTACGCAAATAATTCTCCTGAGCGGTTGCCGCGTTTTGATGTGTGCTGACGACCGCGCGGCTCTACCTGCTTCAACGATCCGCTTAGCATAATCCATATCGCGTTCAGCCTTGGGAAGCAGACGATCTGGTCGCGGGGCAGGATACGCTTCGAGGTGAACGCTCTCTCTGGCCTCGGGAGTATATTGAGCGAGGGTTTTGTGCATGTACTCAGAAATAAATGGCGTGAAGGGGGCGATCAGTGTACTTAACGTCCATAGAGTCTCAAAAAGAGAGACGTAAGCAGATGTTTTGTCCAGGTCCTGTTCTTTCTTCCAGAAACGTCTCCTAGACGTTCTGACAAACCAGTTGCTTAGCTCGTCGATGAATGAGTCGACCGCTAGGGTCGCTAAATAGTAGTCGTAACGGTCCATGTACTCGACCACGTTCGACACCAAGCCATTTAGCCGAGAGAGCAGCCACCTGTCGATGACGTTTCTGTGCTCGTCCGCGAGCTGCCATGTCACGTCGTACTGGTCTATCTCAGCATACGTCGTAAAAAAGGAAAGTATGTGCCAAAGCGTAGATATCGTCTTACGCTGAGACTCAACGATTGCGTCTTCATAGAACCGCTTAGGGGTTCCTGGATTGCCGGAGCTGAAAAGGTACCATCGGAGGCTATCAGCCCCTTCGTTGTTCAGGATTTGCCAAGGATCGACCGTATTACCCTTGCTTTTTGACATCTTTCTACCTTGTTCGTCCACGATGTGGCCCAGGCTTATTACGGTGCTATACGCATTCGATCCGAACACGGCGCTCGCTATTGCGTGTAGGCTATAAAACCAGCCGCGCGTCTGATCAACACCTTCGGCTATGAAATCGACGGGCAGCTTGAAGTCGTCACTTCGCTCGAACGGATAGTGCAATGATGCGAACGGGGCGCAACCTGAATCGTACCAGCAGTCAATTACGTCGGGAATGCGGCGCATTATCTCAGCGCATTCGTCGCAAGGAAAGACAATGCGGTCGATATACGGCTTGTGGATATCACCTTGGGGAGTATCATCACCGATTCGCTGCTTCAGCTCATCGATGCTACCGATACACACTACGTGATTGTTGCAGCATTTCCATATGGGCAGCGGGGTGCCCCAGTAGCGTTCCCTACTTAGCGCCCAATCGCGTGCATTTTCGATGAAGTTTCCGAAGCGTCCGTGTTTCACCGTTTTCGGATGCCACTGGACCATTTCATTGTTGCGCACGAGTGCCTCGCGCAAAGAGCTCATGCGAATAAACCACGCCCTTCGCGCATAGTACATGAGTGGCGCCTCGCAGCGCCAACAGAACGGATAGCTGTGTTCGTACATCTCGCGTTTGTACAGCAAGCCCCGACTTGCAAGGGTCTTCACTATTACGGCATTCGCATCGGTGAAGAACAATCCACCGACTGACGGCACGTGATCGTCAAAGCGACCATCGGGTTTGACGAGCTGCACGAGAGGAAGGCCTTCGGCCTTTGCTACGTTAAAGTCATCTTCTCCGAACGCTGGAGCGATGTGCACAATGCCTGTGCCCTCGGTGGTGCTAACAAACTCAGCGAGCACGACGGTTGGCTGCCCGTCACCAAATAAGGGCACATAACGTGTGCCATTGAGCTCATTTCCTTGAAACTCAGCTACGACGGTGAAATGCAGTTCATCGCTTAGCACCGTTTCTAACAACTCTTTTGCGAAAATGAGAAACTGATTCTTCACCATCACCTTTACATACAAAATGTTAGGGTTGACGGCAAGCGCGACATTTGAAAGTAAAGTCCACGGCGTTGTTGTCCAAGCCAAAAAATAGGTTTCGTGTTGGGCCGACAAAGGAAACTTCACAAAAGCTGCTTCCTCAGTTATGGTTTCGTACCCTTGGGCCACTTCGTGCGTGCTAAGGGCAGTACCACAGCGGGGACAGTAGGGAACGACATAATGTCCTTCATAGATAAGATCTCGCCCCCAAAGCTGTTTAAGCGACCACCATACTGATTCGATGTAGCGGGGGTCCATGGTCGTATACGGCTTGGTGAGATCAATAAAGAAGCCGACTCGCTTGGTCACTTCTACCCACTCATCAATGTGACTAAATACTGAACTCCGACAGACGTTGTTGAATCGTTCAATCCCATACCTTTCGATGCCCGCTTTATCCTCAAATTGAAGTTCTTTTTCCACGGAAATCTCGACTGGGAGTCCGTGACAATCCCATCCGCTCACGCGGGGGACGTAGTAGCCTTGCATGCTCTTGTAGCGGAGAAACAGGTCTTTTATAACGCGCGCGTACACATGGTGAACTCCCGGTGAACCGTTTGCGGTCGGCGGCCCTTCGATGAATCGGAACAGCTCCGCTCCTTTGTTTGCGTTTATGCTTTTGCTGATGATGTCGCTGTCATCCCATTCTTTGAGAATGGTTTTCTCCATAGCAACAAAGTTAAAATCGAGTTGCGAATGTTCCCTTGGCGCTTGCCCATTATTCTCGTTCACGAGTGATCTTACCTCGGAGTTAGGTTTTTTGTGCTGAAGTGTCTCTTTTTCAATCTGGGAGACGAACATTTCTTAGATAAGGTTCTATCCCACGCTCGGTAATAAAGATTGTCGAGTCTTTCATTTGCTCAGATCGGCCGACGTATCTTTAATTGGTCAGATCAGCGGGGTTTGGTACTCGCTCGTCCCCGGAGTGCCAAGACTCAGGCCGGCATGAAAAACATCCGAACTTAAAAAACTCCGCTCTGCACCAATAATTTTTTCTGCAAAGCTTCGCAGGTCCGGTGCGCTTCCACGAACGACGTCAATTTTGAGGCAATTTTGGCGTCTACATGAATGTGAATGGTCGAGGTAGCGATTTTCGCGTTTTCGAGTTGGACGTCGGTCAACACCTGATAAGGCCCCTCTGCTCGTGATTGTAGACAAGCGGGATTACGCGGATCTGTTCTCCTTCTGTTTGACTAACGATTCATAATCAAGGAGATAACCTCTTATAACGTCTCCGATCGCTTCGGATCGCGAAGGTAGCCCCGTTTGCCAATCACCTGGTCAAATGCAGCAAGAAGTTGTGCGGGAATTGACACCTTTAGCCTCATGAGTTCATCTTCTATAATATCCTCACTTTTGCGCAATACGCGAGAGCGCAATACGCGAGATTTTGCGGGTATTTATTGATCAGCTAGGGGCAGCCTTGTTTACGGAGAATTGGGCATGCACTGATGTTAGGCTGTGGCAAGTCTCTGTCGGTTTTTCGGACTTCTATTCAAGAACTACACGACTTGGCCTTGCCACCCCAAAGATTGACCTTCACCGTCGAGTTTTGCAACGTGAGCCGGTCGCGGCCATTGGATCTCTAAAAAAATATAAATTCCTCGGTGTCCAATTACTTATCTAGCTAGAGATTTGAACATCTCCAAGGCGAAACGGAGTTTTTAAGTTGAGCACCACGTCCAATCCGATACAAGGTACGGAGTTGATGCAAGCGCGAAAGACTGTCATGCACATCATCAATTCATTGAGCCCGTCAAGCAGACTGAAAGGTGTCCATATAGACGACATCGTAAGCTACAGCGAATCTCTTGGAATCTATCCTGAAAGCGTTATCGGAGTGATTCAGCAATTAGCAAAAGAAGGGCTAGTCGTCGAACCGTCAAAGAACCGTTTTTTGAACCGATTTCCTCCGATCACTATCCCTAGAAGTAACCTACAAGCGGACCAGCGTAGGTCAATAGAGCAATCAGTCGAGTCTCGGCGCGACACCCATGTCGATCTGGAAAAGAAAGCCTTGCTTCTTGAGAAGAGTCATATCCTATTGACCCCAGAGCAACTGCTTCAAATTGAGCTGGAGTATAAAGATATAATGGCATCTGGTGACCTCGATTTTTTTTACGAGGGTTATCCGAGCGACGCTGAAATTGGAAAACGCGTCGGAATAGACAAGAGAAAGATTCAAGGAGCGCGCGTCTTGCTAGGTCTTTTGACCGAGCGTGACGTGAAAATCAATTTCGATCGCGAAAATTTTTTGCAGTGGCTTTCGGCGCCCAAGTCTGCAAGAAAGAGTTCAAAGGATTTCTCCGAGGAGCTTGGCGTAAGCTACTCAACCTTCAAGCGAAAAATAGCTCTTTGGGAGGCATATTTATCTAAAAACTCCGTCAGCGATAAGTCATTCAAGTAGTGATGTGGAGCACATGAAGTTCTTAGCTGATCGAATGCTAGGGCGCCTCTCTTCTTGGCTTAGAATTCTGGGTTACGATACTTTAAGCGCGAATTCCTTCGCTGGTTTGTCAAATGCCGCGGAGGATACATTGATGCTCGAGCTGTCAGGATCCGAGAAGCGGGCGTTGCTGACTAGGGATACGCAGCTTCATATCCGCGCAAGGCAAAAGTGTGGCATCCCGTCACTTCTCGTTCAAGATGGAGACGTGCTCCGCCAATTGAACCAAGTGCGACAGCATTATGGCTTGGTCTTCCCCGAAGAACCCGAAGCTGTTCGATGCAGCGTTTGTAACGGCACGCTTGAACTGGTGTCAATTGAGGACATTTTGCGGTCTCATGAGATCAATAAGCTTCGCGCGAAGGGCGTCGATATTGAAAAATTCATTCAGAGGTACGCTCACTTTTATAAGTGTAGTCAATGCAGCAAGATATTTTGGAAAGGGCAACATTGGCGAAACATGGTTAATAAAACACGCCTCCTTAGTGAGGGGTACTAATTGCCTTTTTTAGAAGTTCTTGCGCGGCTCTGGATCGGCAAAATGCGCTTTTCTGCCACTTTTAAGCCCCAGGGTCGCCGTTCGGTGCTCTAGGTATCTCGAGCTAGATAATCGCGACTTGCCTTTACCGCTATGTAGTCGTTGACTTCAATTATCGCTTTGTTTATCCCTTTTAGCTGAGTCCAGTCGATGGTTCCTTCGCCGATTGGAAGATGCAGATCACGTTCGCCGTCGTTATCACTCACGTGATAGTAAGTCACGGGAAAACCCGCCTGTAAAAAGTCTGTTACGGCGTTGTTCGTGTGTGCGTGTCCGACGTCGATAGTTGCAGACGTGCCGCACGTTTCGATAAAAAGCTTATGTTGCATAACCTCGGTGCAGAAGTATTTCGCGTTACGGGGCATATTCTCAATAGCAGGCACTATTCCAACGTCGGCGGCGTAGTTTGCCCACTTTTCAAGGCTATGCAGAGCTAAATCGAGCGATCGCCTCGTCAGTCTGTCATTTATTCTCTTTACGTAACCTGGGTGGGTCGTGATCGTCGAAGCGTTTATAGCTGCAGCAAGATCCACCGTCTCGGTGAGTTGTTTCGTAGTTTCCTCACGTATTCCGACGTTGACACTGGCGGGATTGAGATCTACTGTAGGCGAATGAATTGTTAGTTCAATATCGTACTGCGACGCAATTTCAAATTGAGAGACATTTCTTAAGGCGTGTCGCGGCAGGTAGGGCCCCTCGCACAGCACCTCGATCACATCGAACCTGTCTTCAAAGGCTCTTTGCATGATCCTGTCAAAAGGCGCATCAAATAGAGCAAGCGCCGTGAATCCCACTTTCATAAAAAAAGTGTCGACTACCGAATATAAACGTGTTAGCTACGGGTAACACGGAGTGCTGGACTCTTATTCTCTGTAGTTCCTAGAAATCCAGAAAGGCTCGAGCAAACAAAGATGCAAGCTGCTAACTTAGCATTAGTGAAAAGTGACGGCACGTTAATTAACGGGCAGGATAGTAATCTTCCACTCGTACGATATCGTCGACAAAAGGTGTTGAGACACTGTGCATGAGGGAGTTTTCTGTGGCCACGATTTTGTGCAAAGCCCCCCGCGGAATATCCATTGTATCGTTTCTTTCGAAGAACTCCTTTTTGTGCTCAAATTGTACGTAACAAGAGCCTTCGAGCATGTAGATTGACTCTTCTTTTTCTTTGTGATAATGATACGAGGTCGAATAGCCTTCTTTTATGTATATCTCTTTTGTGAGGTAATTCTCGGTGCTGATGAGAACCTTTTCATAACCCCACGGTTTATCACTTCTGTTTGCGTACTCCTTTTTTATCTCTTCGAGGTCCTTGGTCGTATCTATCGACATCCAAAACGTGTTTTCCTTGTAATATCCGAGTTGATTGGTGTCTGCGAGGACAGGAAAAACAGTCTTTTCTATTTCGCCCTTTTCAAAATTGCTAAATGGAATGTCAGAGTCGAGGAGATATATCCCTCCGTTTATGTAATACTCGAGGAGTGGCTTCTCCTTGAAAGAGCGAATGTGGTCCTCTCCCAGTTCTACAATGCCATAAGGGCTGCGCATTTTCGTGACATACATCATAGCTTTGAAATCGCTGACGCTGTACTTTTTCATCATCTTCTTCAGATTGATGTCGGAAACTACATCGCCGTTGCGGATCAACACTGTTTCTTTATCTTTCAGCAGATCAATTCCAAGTTTGATTGCATTGAGGGTGCCTAACGGTTTGTCTTCAACAGAATACTGAATTTCCATGCCACGATAGCTGTTCCCATATCTCTGTTC
>JBEKIR010000028.1:0-13602 GCA_050011655.1 Halobacteriota archaeon
TGCCATGTCGTGCCCCACGCGGGCGATTGACATGGACTACGGGCGTCCGCACGTCAACCAGGAGCTCTGCATAAAATGCGGAGCGTGCTATGCGCAATGTCCGAGGAGCTTCGAGCCGACCTTTGAAATGATAGAGAAGCGCGTCATGGGGGTGGAGTGAATGGTTCTAGGTAAGTACCTCGACATTATGACGGTTAAGACTACAGACAAGACTCTTCAGAAGTATTCACAAGACGGCGGCATAGTCAGCGCCCTTTTGATCCACGCGCTTGAAACAGGCGTGATTGAAGGCGCTGTCGTCGCTATGCCGACCGACGAGCCTTGGAATCCGGAGCCATACGTCGCTACTACGCCTGAGGAGATCATCGCAGCGGCCGGCACAAAATACGTGCTGTGTCCACTCAACAACGCGCTGAAGATTGCGGCACGCGAGCAAGGACTCGACAAGATCGGAATGGTCGGCATGCATTGCTTGACCTATGCGGTCCGAAAGATGCAGCTCTATCCGTTTGGGGCGCGTCATCTGCCTAACAAAATGGCACTGCTTCTCGGCATATTCTGCACTGAGAACTTCAGCTACACGGGAATTAAAGCGATCGTCGAAGAGCTTCACAAGGTGAATATTGAACACGTCCAAAAGATGGATGTTTCAAAGGGCAAGATGATCGTCACGTCAACCCTGGGCGAGCGGGTTGAAGTCCCAGTGAAGCTGACCCACAACTACGTTCAGCCGGGTTGCTATATCTGTCCCGATCTCACCGCGCGAACTGCGGACATCTCGACCGGGTCCATCGGCTCGCCTGACGGGTGGTCGACCGTAATGCCGCGGACCAAAGTCGGAAAGGATCTGTTCCAAAGCGCGGTCGATATGGGCCTCTTCGAGACTAAACCCATAGACCCTGGCAAGACCGGCATGGAAATGCTGACAAAGCTCGCGCAGAACAAGTGGGATCGCTCTGCGAAGACCAGGGCGGAAAGAGCGGAAATTGGGCTTCCAAATCCGTTCTAACCCCCTCTTTTTTTATTTTTTACAAACTTTTATATTTTTTAAATTATAATACTGGTTAATGGAATTGCCGCGCTGATAGGTGATCGCATGGAGCTGCTAGCAGACGTGGGAGGGAAGCCCGGGATTGACTGTCGCGGGTTTTGCAGCTACTGCTACTTTAAGAAGGTAAAAGATTTCAAGCCATTTGGGTGCCGCTTCTGTTCACCCCTCAGTGAAGGCTGTGACTACTGCGGAAGAGCGATTGCAGAGAAGTACGCGGGGTTTAAGCCACTTTTACGCGTGGCGCAAGATGTCCACGCCACCCTCAAGATGAGCTCAAAAGATCCTGAAAAGGTCACGATAAGTGGTGGGGGGGACGTCAGCTGTTATCCCGATTTACTCGAGCTGGCTGAGTTACTTGCCAGCCTCCAAGTCCCAATCCATCTCGGGTACACAAGTGGCAAAGGCTTCGACAGCCCGGAAGCTGCCGACAAGCTAGTCAATAATAACGTGCGTGAAGTCTCATTTACCGTTTTTGCGACAGACCCCGGCTTGCGCAAACGCTATATGGGGGATCCTTCGCCTGAGGTCTCACTTCAATGCCTCTCGACCTTCTCTGCGTCCTGTGACGTTTATGCCGCCGCGGTAATCATACCCGGGATCAACGACGGCGACGTCCTCAGAAAGACGTGTGACGATCTTGAGCGCATGGGTGTGCGAGGTTTGATGTTAATGCGATTTGCGAATCACGCTAAGGAGGGGTTAATTCTTGGAAACGCACCCATAATGCGCAACATTGAAACTCAGCCGATCGAGAGCTTCAAGAAACTAGTTAGCGAAATAAACGACCAGTATAAGCTTCGAGTGACCGGTACTCCGCTGTGGGACCCTGAAATTGGATCGCCTTTCTACGTGGCAGGCAATCCTGAAGCGCACCTTCCGAGAACTGAGAAGCACGCCACTGTGATTACCGGCGCTGTGGCTGGGCCGTATCTTCGTTCTATTTTTCAGCGGATAGCGCCAAACGTTAACGTTGTGAGCACCGAAAAAGAGATCGCATGTCTCATCACGCTCGACGACATTCAGAAGTTGAATTTGGCAGATATGAAAGAGACGGTAATTATCCCGGGTCGGGCAATGGCGCACGACAAGGCTGCTACGGCGGCGCTGCGCGCGGATGGAGTTTATAGAATCGTGCGGCGAGGGCCTGAGCAACTGACGGTTGACGGCGAGATGAGCATCGGCTTAAGACGTGAAGAAGTCTTGCAGTGGGAGGTAGAAAGCTTCAAGGAACTAATTCGGACGATCAATGCGATAGGGACGTGACAGCCTAGAAATCGGCCGAGCAACAGTCGATTTGCTTCCGCCGGGTGTGCAACCCCGGGGCCTTCAACTAGAGAGCAAATCCCGCGACCGATTTCGTTTTGATTTTTAAGATAAGATATTCACGCATAAACGAAGGCCTAACTTCCGCCACGTCTGAGAGGGTCGGACCTTCGATGAATTTCACACTTCGTATTTTTTCGTAGTACTCGTCGTAAGGAAGCTTGATCCGCATACCGTCTAAATGCATCGTAATCGGCGTGGGAGAGAGGCTTTCGCCAACTTCTGGAATTTGTTGTGTAATCTCGTCCATGAGGCGGAATGGGCTCACTGATAGGGGGTCCTTCTCAAGCTCTTCGCGTCTCTCATCCAGAGCCTTGCTGATCATTCCGACGATGCTATCCAGGATTGCGAACTCAGATTCTCGGTGAAACCCTTTGGCGCGTCGTCCTATTCCCCCGATGTATGCATACGCGTAAGGAACTGCCTCGCATTCCGGGCCTCCAGTTACTATTATGGGGACGTCGAGATCCTCATAGAGCTGATATTTGACGTCTGTTATGCAACTTAGGAAATCCCCAAGAATAAACAGCGCCAAATCGTGCTCATTTATCAGCCCGCGCTCGCTCTTTGTCAGCTGTGCCGCGCGCCGTCCCACTCCCCGAGCCAGGCCAATGATATTCGTCTTTGCGCCATTTCTTCGAAGATACTCTGCGATATCGCACGTCGGATGGGGCATGTGGTGATAGGCGAGACTCGGTGCTACAACGGCGATTTCGGTCCCGATGAGGGGGGCTCTAGTGATCGTTCCTAAGAGCTCTGCCGCTTTTTGCTCTACCACGCTTATATCGTCAGCTGGGACGAGTATCAAGAGCACGGCTTCGAGCTGCATGACGTTCTTTTGCAGAAGGTGGCCGCCGAGATCCTCAACAAGCTCCATCAACTCGTCGTGTCGGTACACGCCACCAGTGTACATGAGAGGCTCTAACATCCTACAATCCCGCCTCTTTGAGCAACCTGCGCCCCTGGTTTATCCATTCCTGTTTGATCGGCTCCTCAGACGCTATAAACAGGATGTAGTCATCTGTAATGTCGTGCTTTATGATCCTGTAGCCTTCGGGCGCGACGCGCCGTATTGAATCGATGACTTTGCGTTTCAGTTCCGTCGTGGGTTCATAGATGGTTTCGTCGGGAATATCGTCGTCGGTCGCGACAAGCACGGTATACCGGTCGAGCTGCAAAATGTTGGCCTTCCCATAACGCTCAACGAGCTTATCGAGCAGATCGTTGACGTACCGTTCGTTCTTAACATCCAGCTTCAATCCATCGTCGGTATGCGTCATCGTAGCGACGTCGGAAATCTTTATATCGGGAAGTGAGATCGCAAGCTTACCATATAAGATGAATACAGGTTCGTCGGGATCGATGAAGATTCTGATGTTGTACAGCGATTGGGCGACGTCTAGGTCAGACAAGATGTCAGACGTCAATTCTTCAATCAAGCGCGCCCCCTGCGTGTCGGGAGACTCTACTGCCACTTTTTCAGAATCGATCATGTCGTATGCACTCTCTTTGTAGGTGGCTCGCGCGACGCCCAGCTGAGTTTTGCTTCATCGGGCCTCATTCTACAAACCCGCTGGCGAGTAGCGCAGATCCGACTGCGCCGATGTATTGTGAATATCTAGGCACCACAACGTTAGCCCTGAGCAAGTCTTGCATCGCTTCCACGAGACCGCTGATGAGCGAGGTTCCACCGACCATGATGACGGGTTCCACAATTTCTAGCTCTTGAAGCTGCTGGTCGAAGACCTGTTCTGCGACACTGTAGCAGGCCGCACTTGCGACGTCTTCTTTGCTGGCTCCGAGCGAGAGTGCGTTGACAAGGCTTTGCGTTCCGAAAACGATGCAGTAGCTGTTCATAGTCAGGCGGTTATGGTCTCCTTTGGACGCCAAGGGGCCTAATTCACTGATGTCGATCCCTAATCGACGTGCGGTCATATCGAGAAAACGACCTGAAGCTCCGGCGCAAATTCCGCCCATGGTGAAGCTGCCGGGAATGCCATCTATGACCGAAATAGCCTTGTTATCCATGCCGCCAATGTCGATAACCGTCGCGGGCCCTTTCTGTTTCTCTGCGAGATAAACAGCACCCTTCGAGTTTACGGTGAGCTCTTCTTGAACTAGCGCAGCTTTCATCGCCTCTCCGACGAGCAAGCGACCGTAACCCGTAGTCCCAAGCGCTTGAATTTCAGATTTGTTCACTCCTGCCATCTTCAGCGCTGTCGTATACGCAAGTTCGGCACTCTTCAATACTTCGGTGGTGTCGACCCAGCCAACTCCAATTATCTCGTTATCTCGCATTACCACGGCTTTTGTGGTGGTCGATCCTGAGTCGATGCCGGCAGTTAATCCTGTCTGTTTTTCGCGCGCGAGCAAGGTTCGTCTCAGCGCGGTGGTTACGAGAGCTTCCATCCGAGTAAGGAGTGTTTCTGCAGTAGTCCGTTCTGTAAACGAGTAGCTAATAACTGGCAAATTTGCACGCTCATGGATATAACGCCGCAGTTCGCTTCGCGTTATGGCACCTTCAGCGCATCGAAAGCACGTAGTTATAAATACCGCGTCGACGGGGAAGCCACCTTCGACTATAGATTTGGCCCGCGCTATCATAAGCTGCAAATCAGGGCTGGCGACTTCTAGTCCCCACTCGCGTACAGCGTCTTTGATCGTGTCCGTATCTACTTCGGGATAGACTATCTCAGCATTCACGGCCGCGACAGCATGTTCAATTTCTTTTTGGATCCCACTGTATTCGGAGCCACAAGAGAGGTGCGCTATCCTGATTTTTCGTGTCACGCGGGTACCTCCGCTTTGTGTGTCAGGGACTCGCAGAAGTCGCGTATCTTTTGCACGAATTCACGCGCCTCTTCGTCATTCGTCGGATAGGTGAGTTCCAAGCGCGGAATATCCTTGTTGCGAACGATGTACTTGACTAGTTCATTCGTTCGGGCGCACCCCATACATCCAAATGAGTAATCGGCCTCGTGAACGATGATAGCGGCTTCAGCCTCTTCTATCAGAGGGTCAAGAAGTGCCATCCGCCCGCGCACACCAGAAGGCACGTCGACCGCCGCATATTTGAGTCCTCGCTTAGGGTCTTCTGGCGTGACGTTAATAGGTGGGCTATCTATTCCGACTTCCTTTATTTTCTGTCGTATGACGCGCATCAGCGTAAGCGGCTCGTGACCGAATCGCGCGACCAAATCAGATAGAATGAGACTGTTTGACGGAAATATGAGTATTTTAGCCATTGACATCCTCTTTTGACTCCTCTTCAATGATCTCGATGAGGCGGTCGATTTTGAGCTTGTCGTGTTTTTTTCGTTCTTTAGCGTCCAGTGGATCGTCGATGGTCTCTAAACCATACGAGATGTTCGGAAGAATGGCGGATTCCTTCTCGAGCTGGTGGAAGCCTGGTCGTGGGCCGCCCCCCCTAACAGCGCGACATCTTCTTGAATCGCCTGGGGGGAACCCTCGGTCCTTGACGAAAATCCCCGATGGATCCAGTCTCCTCAGCTCTTCTATGGCTTCATTGACCGCTTTCTCTGATCCCGTAACAATGAGCCCGAAACACGTCTCTTTCACCACGGCGTCCGTCGATAATTCGTAGGCCCTCAGTGCCAGTTCGCTGGGCAAAATGGGGCTTGAATCTGCAAGGACGACCATTTTTGTAATCTCATCTGATTCCATTGCACCACTCGTGTCATAACGTAAGTATGTCAGCGGCTAATATTATAATTATCTAGTAATATAAATCACAGAGCTTCGTGAACGTATATCGTCTCATTTTCGCGCACGTTTTGAAGCGGGCTTGCGTGCAATATCCTCCCAACGATATTGGTGCTGTTGAACCGCTCACCGGTTGGTCCGTACTTTTCGTTATCTTCAAGCCGTACTCCGATTAGTCCCGCGTACTTGGAGGAGCGATTTGAGACACCGATTTCGGCGGCGCTCACTTTTGTCGTGGGTGTGTTTTCCGGCACAATGTCAAACCTCTCTGCCGTCTGCGCGCGGAACATGATAGTCTTACCGTATTTCACGTAAGCTTGCAACGAGCCTACGGGATTATCTCTCAAACCCGTAACCGTCCTCACGAACGCTACCGTTTTAGGAGCACGATCGTCATAAAGCTCAATTTTAACAAGCTTATCATGTGGGACTGCAAAGGTTTTCACACTTCTAGCTTTGAGAATGTCGACCGTGTTGAGAGGCGATTGACGCACAACGACGGCATCTTCGCCATCGTACCCTTCGCGCTCAAGAGAAATACCTAACCGATTGACCTCCTCCTCTATCGCCGCGACGCGCAAGCCCAACAACATGATGCGGGTAGGATCGGTATACACGCGCAATCTCTGCCCCGGCGTCGCGATTTTTACGAGCTCTAGCCCCTCGCTGACGTAGCCGATGACCGAATGGCTAGAATTTGAGGGCGTATCTCTCTTGTAAATAAATACGTCGCCAGCGTCGTTTCCAGACGTACGGACGGTGATTGCTCCCTCGCTCCGCGCATCGAGCATTTCAAAGGGAGACGACCGACCGCGTAGGCGCGTGGAAACAACATAGGTGTTTGTTACTGCATCCACTCGATAGCAGCCGTCCTTAGCAAGGGCCAAGAAGTGTTCTACGCCCTCAGACGCATCTCTCGAGAGCGTTGCCTTGAAGTAGGTGTAGACTTCCATTCCGTCTTCAAGTTCGAAGTCAAAGTCAGACGTCGTGAACTTGTCGGTGATATATTCGAGTCGCTCAATCGGCTCGATTCTTTGAATTTCGTCACCATTCTCGAGTTTTTCGAGGACATTTCTGCCTGCGACTGCTTTTCCAAGTATGGCGTTCGTTCCATACGAGGCGGTATGCCTCTTTTTTATGAACGAAAGGTACGTATTTGTCTGGTCAAACCCGCCAAGGCTGTATGTGATGTCCCAGCGCTCGTATTCTCGCTCACCGCGATCGATCTCAAGGTCGCTCGGAACGGGGCCGGCAGATACTATCTGGGGCTGAGACCAGTGGACCTTGGTCCCAACAAATAGTTTATAAGTGCTCAGCCAAAGGCGCCGGCTGGGTTCATCGACCTCAATTCTGATCTCGCCTTTGTTTGTGTAAACTGCGTATTCCTTGATGACGTCCAGTTTTTGCGTTTTTCTCCCCTTTATGATGCCCACGAGCAGGCCGTCGCGGTAGGGGGTATTTGTGAGTTCAAACGCATCGCGCAGCGTGCGGGTTGCACGATCGAGCGCAACCTGTTTCCCATCAAGAACGATGAACTTGGCGCACATGCCTATTATGCGTCCGTCAGCTGGCCGCTTTTTCCTGCTCCGTCAGAACATCAAGCACTTGCGCGGTCGGTCCCATGGAGATGATCTTGCCCCCGCGCATGAGCGCGGCCCGGTCGCAGACCTCCCGAACGAAATCGAGATCGTGCGATACGATCATAAACGTCTCGCCGATTTCCGCGCGCGCAGTCAGAATTGAGTTTGACACGTCCTTCTTGGTGATTGGATCCATCGTTCCTGTGGGTTCGTCGAGTATTACGAGATTGGGTTCTCGAATCAGCACCTGTGCAAGAGCCACCCGATGCCGCTCTCCTTGACTTAGCTGATCCGGCACCTTAGCAAGGATGCTCTCGCTCGTCGCCTCGCTGAAGCCGGCAGCCATCAGAGTCTGTACCGCCTTGTGTTCTGAAAGTTCAGCGGGAAGTTCCAAGCCGATGCTACTCGTGAGGTTATCCAAAACGTCGCGGAATGGGTAAAGGTCATATTCCTGGTAGAGTACGCCAATGTACGGCTTCGCTCTTCCTCTGTTGTCGGGTCCGGGCATAGTCATGTCCACCCAGTCATCCCCAATGCGCACCTGCACCTCGCCGTTCGTCGGCTCGAGCACACCTGCGATGATTTTGGAAACGCTTGTTTTTCCTGCCCCGCTTAATCCGATGAGGCCAAAGACTTCTCCTTCTTGGATATCAAACGAAACGTTGCTGACGGCTCTGATCACTCCTCGGTCGAGTGTCACGTATTTCTTTTCAAGCTCCGCCACTTTCACTACCGTGTCGCCAGAGGCGATCTCGTGTTTCTTTATTTCCCCGACAGTGCTCAAAAACTCATCGACGACTTCTTTCGGGGCGCCTTCTTTGACGATCCTCCCGTCGTCGAGCAGTATTGCTCTGTCAGCCATCGATTCAATGTCTTCGGGAAGGTGCGAGGTAACGAGCACAGCCATGTCGTTCGTTTTGGCCTCGTGTCGGATTATTTTGTGGATGATCTCCGCTGTCTTCCGGTCCAGGGTGCCGGTGGGTTCATCGGCGAGTAAGATGATCGGCGATCTTGCCAGTTGGCGTGCTAAAACAACCCGCTGTTTCTCTCCGCCGCTGAGATCGCGCGCCATGTGCATCATTCGATGTGATAACTTCACCTGATCAATAAGTTCAGATGCTTTATAAATTGCCTCAGAATCGCCGTACCCGCGTTCTGTGAAGCTCCTCATAACGTTTTCTATGGCGCGCTCGTCTCCGTAAAGAGCGAAAGTGCGCTGTAGCATTATCGCAACGCGGCTTCTAACGTCCCGTTGCAAATCGCTCTCTTCGTCTGCCCACGCGTCGACTCGGAAGAATTGCATCTTTCCGGCGCACGCGAGACAAGGTTGTCCAACGCGACTGGGCACGTCGACGTGTCGACAGTTTCGACAATACGCTACGTTGTAATAGATTTTACCGCTCGTAGGTTTGTATTCTTTCAATCCTCGTATGGCGTGCAGCAAGACGGTTTTTCCGACCCCGCTCTTGCCTATGATTCCGAGTACCTCGCCCTCATCAAGGGTGAAATTGATGCCTTTTAATATCTCAAATTCGCCGAACGTTTTGACTAAGTTTTCGACTTCTATCAAGACGGCCATTAAAGTGTTGCCTCCTTCGACCCCGTACCGTTATAACCGTTATTCGTAATAATGTTTTTTAATATGCCAGGCAAGAGCGTTAAGTCTTTTATTACGAGATCGGCTGCTTCGTAGAGCGTTGCGGGACGTTCCTCTTTCTGTTGCACGGTTAGAACTCCAAGGTCCGCGGCTCTCAATGCGGGGATGTCGTTGATCCCATCGCCCACCATCACGACGTAACGGTATTGTTCCTTAAGTTCGTAGACCAGTTGCTCCTTTGCGCTCGGAGTTGCGATGTCCCTAACGTCCTCGTGCGGAATATCAATACGGTCAGCGAGGGCATAGAGGGTGTTTTTCGCATCACCTGAGGCTACGTAGATGTCGCCCCCAATACGTTTGAGTTCATCAATCACAGGACGCGCCGACTCGAAGAGTTCTCCGCATGTGGCCAGAACGTACGGAATATGGCCTTGTTCAATATCAACGATTGCCGCAGCGCCGGTGAAGTACGACGCGCTGCAACTTTTGTTGACTTCGCGGACTACATCGATTAGATCCTTTACTCGACTCTTTGTGTCCCGCGCAACAGCGTGTAACACCGTCGTTTCAGCAACCGGGACGTTGGAGCAAACGACTACAAGGTCTACGTGGTACATGTCCAAGAAATCAGCGATGGACAAGTCAGTGGGCACGCCTTCTAGGTCCTTGGGAACATCCAGCTGAAACACAGCAAGCACGTAGTCCAGCCGGGTCCCTATGAAACTGAGGGATACTATCTGGTGCAAAAGCATGCCTCGGTCAATATCCTTTGCTACGCGATATTTCTCGAGAAGTGTACCCGCGCAGTCGAACACAACGGCAAAACCTTTCATTGGCTACCAGCGAGCGTGTGATGCGAGTCGGTCATAAGGGGGGGTCAAATCGAGAGAAATACGTGAAATGATACTTAAGTCACTGGAGGAACCCTGCAGCGAGCGCAACTCATTAAGAGCGCTCACTTACTGCCTTCAGGGGCTAGATCATCAGAAACTATAATGATATCGCCAACGCTTATGATTTTCGACCAAGGAACAATTGTTTCCCCTTTGAGCAAGCCTTTTGAGACATCTAGTGAAATTTCCTTGTTATCCCAGTTAATTAGAACATCTCTTACCTTTCCTACGTTGACCCCGCTAAGCGTCGATACGTCCTTATGCAATACTCCACGCGTCATGATCACACTTCACATATTGCACGTCGTGTTATGTATAAAAAATGTTGCTTTGAGCATCTTTAAATCAGAATACGTGCTCAACAAGGTAGACTTGCACAGAGCAGTTCAGCAGAACAGCCAGCTACGTGTTCATAGTTTTCTCTAGCATTTTCAGAAAACCCAGGTACGCAATCGGCGCTAATGCGTTGGGCAGCTACCTAATGTTAGTGAACTTTTCAGAAGCAGATACGTTGTACGGGCCGTCGTCAGAATTAGCGTCTTGCAGGTCGCTTTTCGGGCTTTTCCGCGTCGATCACACCTTTTGCCATGTCAATTGGTAACTCCTGCTCTCTAATACTTAGCGGCGTCGCGTTGTACCAGAAGCTGTTGAAGAGCTCCTTTTCGATGAAAATGAATTCAGAAATGTCCGTTCTGAAGGCTGACTTGTATATCACTTTATCTATATCGCCTGTGTCGTAAATATAACTCGTTCCGAGCAGCTTGTCATCATCGGATATAAAAATTCCTGCCCCAGTCTCCGATTCAAGATGCCGAATTTCAAAATACTTCGTAAGCAGACGCGCTTCTTCGATGTTGACGCTTTCAATAGGTGCCAGCAAGCGATACGTAATCTTGGGCATCTCTCTATCCTTGATCAAATTATAGAGCCGTTTTACCCCCATACGAGTTTGTATCACGTTGAATTCATTTTTCGACCTGTCGAGCATCTCATAGAAAGCCTTGTAAACGTTCTCCCTCTTCTTTATGACTTGTATCGTCTGCACCACTCGTCCTGCCGTCAGCTCTTCTTCTCTGTATCGCAGCTCGATTCCTGAGTGCCACATGTCTTCCATCATCGAGTGCTGCGTTTCAACGAAGCTCTGTGTATTCGTATAAACTGAATTATAAAGCTCTGCGCCCTTCTCACTGAATGAATAAAGCAACACTTGCATTGCCTGCTGATCGATGATTACCCCCGTGCTATGCACAATCTGAGGGATATGGCGCACATCGGCACGTTCCGCGATTTCTTGAGCCGCTTGCAGATTATCCTTGTTAATCTCGGCCATTACAATCACGTCAATACCTCGTTGTCGCGCATCCTTTGGAATGAGTGGTGCCAAAATCGGCAAAGCCTCGCTTCTGCTCCACAAGAATATCTCTTTTTGGGCCGTGTTTATGAGCGATTCGAAGTCTTGTGCGATCTCCTGGTAGTCGGTAATGATGCGTGTGACCTCGATGGGCTTACCTGTCTCTATCTCTTGTATCCTCAAACGGGCTTCTATCCCTCTGTCCCACAGGCTTTGAAACAGGGAACTCTGGATCTCAATGAATCCGCTGTTATTCGACCACAACGACGGGGTGAGTTCGACTCGCTCTAACTCGTCGAGATCCTTTGTTACGCCCGTATACATCGCCTCTTTGCAGTCTGAAATAACGACCGCGAAATTGCTCATCATTGGTGAGTGTCGTATCTTAAAGCACGTAGAGAGCTGCTTTACTGCATCCATATTGTTTGGCGTGATCGGAAGGAGGATCCTTAGATCTTCGATCCTGCATTTGTCCTCATCCCCTACAAAATAGTCGTGAAGCACCTTGTCCCATCGAAGGAGCCAAAACTCGGTAGAGATGATCCAGAGCCTTTTTTCTGTCGCGTGAAAGGTCTCGAGACGCCTGTCGATAATATCGTCTTTGTCATACAGAACGATGAAACCCTCTTCGATCGGACACCATTCGACGGGCAGGCCTTGCGCTTTTGTGCGCTCAACGTCCCACAGCTCGAGCAGCGTATCTCGCGCCTCGCTGAGGCCCTGTAACTTCGCGGCCTCTTTACTAATGGCAGGATTTAGCAAGGAGGACGGGTATGCAGCTACGAATGTTTCCGGATTGGTCGATATACGCTTAGCGAGTCCTTGTTTCGAAAGCTCTAGCAGGACCTTGTTAGCACCGTGACTAGTGAGATGAAGCGATTCGGCTACTTCGACTGCCGTTCGTCGTCCGGTCTGTAGCAGATGAAGGTAAACCTCCCCAGCTTCTTTTTTGAGGCCGAACTGTGAAAAAAGAGTTAATATATCTGCTGGCATTCTTTACCTCTAGCATCTCCAGCTCCCCGCTCTGAGCGACGAGTTATTGAAGGGCCCTAACTAGCGATCGTTGCACCCATTTTTTTGAAACTGCTGCAGCTGCTGTTAGTTGCTGTTTGGCCGGTTATGCGATTCTTTTTCCTGCGTTTGGTCCTGGAGCGAGGTCGTAGATTTCTGTTACCTTTAGTATCGCACAGCCCTTTGCAGGTAGTTTTTCATTTCGGCTCTTGATCTTCTGTTTCATCAGCTCGTAGTCAGGTCCTTCAGTCACATAGTTTGCTATGCCTTTGAGTTGATAGCCTTCATAACCCTCCCACGAAGTAAGGGCAACGTTGCAATTTGGCCTCTTCAGGTTGTCAGCAGTTTTGTGCCAAAAGTTGTCACCGACGAGAATTGTTTCGGGGTCTTTTACGATGGTGAATTGATTGGGTACTACGTTTGGTATACCGGCGTCGCTCACCGTTGCGAATACTACAGTCTTCACAGCGCTAATGTTGTTGACTACCTTTTCTGGCAGGTTCGTCATTGAATGCACCTCCATTTAGTATTCATTGGTAGAGCACTCAGCGATAATAAAAACCTTTCTCCGGCTCGGAGAGGACTGAACAGCCCTTCTGAACGTTAACCGACAACAGACGCAGCGTAGCTAGATGCGCCGCCTGAAAGGCTAGATGCTACGGAGATCGCGGCGCGCAGGCGAGGGTAAGCCGCTTCCACCTACGAAATCAAATAAAGCCGCCTAAGGTAGCTGAGGAGCTCGCCCTGGGTGACTATTGCTAGAAAAAAATGCATATTGAATCAGTTACATATGCACGGCTAATGTCTAGAACGTACGTGCTTGACGCTCCAGTGTTTATTTATGGCGTTCACGTCGTTGGCACTATGTACACAGTTCCTGAGGTAACCCGCGAGTTGACGAGCTCTCAGGCGACAGTAGTACTGCAAGAGTTTCTAAAGGGGGGCCTGAAAATCGAAGAGCCGTTGAAAAAAGCAGTAGACGTCGTCACGGAAAAGGCTAAGTCGACGGGTGACCATCTTAGGCTGTCTCAAGCCGATATTGACTTGCTGGCGAAGGCACTTGAAGTAAGCGG
>JBEKIR010000029.1:0-11682 GCA_050011655.1 Halobacteriota archaeon
GCAAGTCAAGCGGGCGCAACCGTCCCGCTCGGATCGCTTGAAGATTTAAAGGCTGCTATACTCTTACTTCTCCGAAATAACGAGTTGAGAGAGCTTTTCTCTAAGCGAGCGCTTGAGTACGTCCAAAAAAAGATAGGGTGGTCAATCATCGCAAAGAAACATATCCTTTTGTACGAAATTGCTATGCAGAAGGAAAGGATGAAAGTCACTCCTGCATCAGGACTTGACGTAAGTCGCGGCTAGGGCCGTTGATCTTGAGCCTCACGGCGTGACGACGAAGAAACAGTCGATGCAGGCCTAAAACCCAGTAGCAGCTCTTTCGCACGGGCTGACGAAAGATATATACTTGTCAGTAATGTATTAAGGCGTAATCGCCGCCGAACCTAACGCGCTGAGGTTTTATGCCAATTTCCCTTGATGATATAACGATAACGAGTTTTCCTAAGCTGTTTGACCAGATAATAGAAGCCAAACAAAAGGTCGGGTTGAAGCCTATCCAGAACAATCCACCAGACCTGCTGGAGCGAGCTAAGCTCTACGGCACGCAGTTTAAAAACGGATCGTGGAACTGGGCGTCAAACATCTGGAACCGAAGCGCTGCAGGCAGCGTCGTAGTCGAGCGTGAAGAGGACATGCGGGTGGAGCACCGAATGTTGATGCTTCGCGTCCTAGAGCACATTCTTGATCAGCCGCTGATTCAGGCAGATGCAACGCTCGGGCAAAAGGGCTCAAAAGGAGAAATGAAATGTCGGCTCTACTGCGACGCGCAATTCCCTGATGTCGCGTACCGCTGGCAAGCGGTTAATTTCCCAGGCGATCCGGATGCACAGCCTGACGCGCAGCTTTTTATGATCCCTCACTACCTTGAGAATCCCAACGTGCCCGGGAAAAATGAAATGCTGAAGGTCATCCGCTTTCCCTTCCACAACTACACCATCGTCGCTGCCTCGTCGTACATGGGAGAAGCGAAGAAAGGTTTCCTTTCGCACTGGATTTATGAAATCTACAAGAGAGGGGGGACAGGCGAGCACGCTTCGCTCAAGGAGTTCACGGTCAAGCGCGTTGACGGCACAACCAAGAACATAGTGATGTCGGTGTGGGGACTGACGGGCAGCGGAAAATCCACTCACGGTCACTACGTCTATGATGAGAAGATCGCGCAGATCTACATCGACAAGTTCGGAATCAATCCACTCGAGTTTATTTCTAATCAACTCATTCGAAATGACGACGTTGTCGCGGTTTTCGAAGACTGTGTTGTCAGTCCGGAGCGCGGCTGCTGGACCAAGACAGAGGACGTTGACGTTACGCAGCACGCCATCTACAACGCCGGAACGTCACCGAACGCGCTTCACGAAAATACGGAATGGGACGAGCACGGGGACGTGAGTTTCCGTGGAGAAATACTGCAGTATCACGGAAAATTGAATCAAAACGCGCGGAGCATCATCTTCTTGGAGGACACCGGCTACTTCGACGGAAATGTCGACTCATCCGGACCGCTCAACATGGCCGTGTTCATAAGCCCCGGATATATCTCGGACTATGCCTGGGTGAAGCTGAACGATCCTGCGCTCGCCGCAAAGGTGCTTGCAGACGGCAGAACGATCGGCCACCCCGCGCAAGGTCGAGAAGGCGTCGGCGGCGAAAAGTATGAATCGAGGTATTGTCTGCCGTTCACGATGGGCGTCGGGAACGCCGCCCATATCCACCGATTCTATACATTTATGAAGCAGAGGCTTAAAACCGACAATCCCATCGAATTATATCTCATCAACACGACTGGACGCGTCGGCGCCAGGTATGTTTGGGTCGATACACACCTTGGCGATGAACCAATCTGGCTCGCAAAGACGCTTTTTGAAGAAGTGAACGGCAAAAAAAAGCCGGTGGGCGGCACCGGGCCTACCATCGAAGAGACGCAATTGTTCTTGATCCAGGCCACGCGCGGTGCAGTTGACTATGAGCCACACCCGCTGTGGGGCGACAAAATGCTTGTGCCAGCACGGGTGGAAGGGCTGCCACAAGAGCGCTTAAAGGAACTCGATCCATTTACGTACAGGACCGCCGAAGAGATGGAGGCGCTACTCAGGCAGCAGATTGCACAAAGTAAGTACTACTTGAAAACCCAGTGCGCGCGGCTTAACAAGCAGGTATTGAATGCAATGGACTTCTAGGCGACCCAAAAGACCTTTTGCGATCACCAAAGCGGTATGCGTACGCGCCACTAGCATCGGATCTCACCTTGAAATTGTTAATGCTTTGGAACTCTCGCGCAAAAATGCCGTGTCAGACCACTCACTCGGCCGCTGAAAAATCGCTGTAGCCTCCATTTAGCATTTCTAGACTGTCGCCAGCATTTCTTCGACTAGCAGATCGAAGCACCTCCGGAAATCATAGTCAGTTTCCATCTTTCACCGTTGACGTTGAAGTGTGCAGATTTGGTTTTCGAGTTAAGCCCAATCACAAGCTTTATTGCTTGGTTGCGATATTCTAAACAGAGTTTATGACTAATACAAAGTTGTGTAAGTCTTGTGGAATGACCCTAAGTCCTTCTGCGCGTTTCTGCAGAGAATGCGGAGCCGCTTTGGCCGAGGAGCCTAGCGTCAATCAGAGCGCACCGACCCCAAAGGAGCAAGTCAACGAAGGCATTGCCCTATACCAACAGGGTGACTATCAAGGCGCCTTAAGCAAGTTTGAGAAGGCGACGGAAGCCGATCCGACTCTCGTGGCTGCGTGGAGTGACAAAGGCTGTGCCTTAGGGCGTCTTGGCGAGCGCGACGCAGCTTTAGATGCTTTTAACAAGGCCCTCGAGATAGACCCAGACAATCGAGAAGCTCGCGAAGGCAAGGATCTGTGTTTGCGCATGCTTGGCTCTTCCCAAGAAGCAAGCTGAGAACCGGTCGACGGGGACTTTATGTCGCACGACGTTGATCTGGGCTGGGCGAGCTTGGCGTTGTCTGCTACTATTTCGTTTGGGAGTCTGGCTAGCTGTTATTATGCTCCCAATGCACAGGCCGAACGTGGGTCGATAAGACCTCTGCTTAGTTTGGATCTCTGTGGGCTAGATCTCTGAAATAAGATCTTCACGGCAGGCCCCTAACTTTCCATTATCCTAAGCCGGTTGTTTTCTTGGCATCTCGTGGATGGTGAGCTTGCTCTTTTGTGATTGCTGGTTTCAGCGAAGTAAGTGTAATTCAAAAGGTTTACGATCTTCTACAATCACTTTTAATAAGCGCATCGCTTTGTCGAGAAAGTGGGTCGTTTGACGGGGCAGGTAGCAGTGAGGATCTTTGACAGCAAACCAGATATTGCAAAAATGCTCGCCACTGGCGACGTCGAAAACTTAGCGTGCATCATAGAAAACGGTAGCCCATATTTCGACCACGATGAGAATACGCGCAGAGAAGCCGTTGACGCGCTTGGCTGTCTAGCCGATCAAAGAGCGGTTGACCCTCTGATTGGGGCGTTGCAAGACGAAAATGAGCGTGTACGCTTGAGCGCCGTAGCGGGGCTCAAGAGGCACGAAGCGTTCGATCCCATCGTCAACGCGATGCACGTGAATGATAGCGGGGTACGTCGAGCCGCCGCCGAAGCCCTTGGCCTGCTCGGCAACCCCCGCGCCGTGCTACCTCTTACAGAGACGTTAGCAGATGATGACCGGCGTGTTCGAATCGCCTCTGTCGAGGCGTTGGCAAAGCTCGGCCCACCGTCAACGTACCCTCTTATCCGCACGCTCCAAGTGACAGATAGTCAAGTACGTCGAGCCGCCGCCGAAGCCCTTGGCCTGCTCGGCAACCCCCGCGCCGTTTTGCCGCTCATAGCTGCCCTTAGAGATCAGGACTGGCACGTCAGCTTCGCCGCCGCGTGCGCGCTTAAGCAGTTTAATGATCCGCGCTCGTTAGAGCCGTTCATAGGAGCTCTGGGAGGCGGAGAGACGGACGTTCGACGGGTTGCCGCTGAAGCCCTCGGCCAGCTCGGCAACCCCCGTGCCGTCGAACCGCTCATCCGTGCGCTATACGCTGAAAACAGTGACGTTCGACGGGTTGCCGCTGAAGCCCTCGGCCAGCTCGGCAACCCCGGCGCGGTGCTCCCTCTTGTCGAAGCGCTGTCCGATAAATTCAAGAACGTCCGCGGGATTGCGGCTTGGGCGCTCGGACAACTCGGCAACCCCCAAGCGGTAGAGCCCCTCATAAAGTGCCTCGAAGATCCATACGACGACGTGCGCGAAGCTGCCGCTCGGGCACTTGGGCGCTTGGGCGACCTTCGTGCATGGAACCCCCTTACCGAAGCGCTGAAGGACGATAGTCAGCGCGTGGAAAAAGCCGCCGTCCAGGCTCTCGAGACTCTAGCCAGCAAATCCAAACACACGATCACCATAGCTTGAGCCGGCCTCGAGTCGGACTGCGCCGCTCACCTGCTTTCAGGAATGGGGGCCCTGAAAAGGCTGATCCCTATTGCCTCCAAGTGACGGACAGAACAACGCACAAGGGCCAGCTACTCACCTATTGGAGATGGCCGCAGCGCTCATAAGTTTGGGGCTTTGAGGCCATTCTGAATCGGCGAGGATAGATGCCGCTCAAACCACTTAAAAAAAAGATCGGTTGTTCATACAAGCCAAAATTAGATAAAAACTATTTTAATCGACACAGCCCTGACAGGCATCCTTCCACGAGGCACGATAAGATGCGCCCTTGCGTGTCGCGATCTGTCCAAAAAACGAGCTTAAGCGTCTTATCTATCTTGTCGCTCTCGACTTGATTCAGGCATGGCTAATTCTGACAGGACGATATGAGCTGCCATCATCGTGCGGTATCATAGGCGCGTAATTCGTTTCGATAAAAACCTTAAACTTGGGCGTAAACTCCACGGATCCAGCGCGCGACTCCCGCGCGCGACTTGTTCCCTCGCTGCTATCTTCTTTACCAGGGCCGTACCGAAAATCCTTTGGGTTCACTTCCGAGACAAAGCACGTTCGCGCTTAGTTTGCACTCAATATGCGCCGGTTTGACAAGAGATAGAAGGCCGCTATCAGATACGCGAAGATGAGCGTGATTGCCGCGCCCAAAATGCCAATCAGTGGAATCAAGACCACGTCGAAACCGACGAGCACAATGAGCGCGATAACGCTGCTGAGGGTGTTCACTTTGGCTCCGCGCGTACCTTCTGAAGCCAGGAGCCAGCTAAGAGCTTGATAAAAAAAGGCCATTGTTGCTGCAATGGCAAAAAAGATCGCAATTTCCCAGCTGAACGGATACTGGCGCCCATAAAGAAAGAAGATTATCCACTCTAATAGGAGCACGGATGGCGCGATCGCGGCAGCAAGGTACGGCGCTGCCTTGCTTACGCGACGTAGAATGGCCAGCTTATCGTCGCTCTTGGATGCATAGGGGAAAAAAGCGGCGTTAATGATCATCCAAAGCAAGACGGCTACAGTTATTGATGGCAGGAAATACGCGCTGTAGATTCCCACATCCGCGGTCGTCGTGAACTTGTTGATGAGTATTCTGTCGACGCCCATGAAGGTGGCTGCCACACCTCCCGGGAGGGAAAGAAGAGTGTAATGCATAATTTTTTTCGCCCAGGACCGCTCAAATCGGAGCTTAATGTAGTCTCTGAGGTAAACGACCAAAATGAAGCCGATTACCGCGTAGGATACGTAATACGAGTACGCCGCCGATTCCCACGACTTCATGTTGGTGCTGATGAATGTGAGAAACGCCGCAAGTAGTAGGACCGATTGAGCGGCAGTCAGAAGTGCATACGCTCTCATTTTGAAGAATACTCTGAGAGAATTTGTGGTTAACTGATAGAGCGTAGCAGTAACGGCGAGAAAAAGAGCGAAAAAGAAAACCTCTGCTGGCACTCCAAACAAGTACGATAGCGGCGCAGAAAAAAGTACGTAGATACCTATCGAGGCTACGGTCAACAACGTCATAAGAATGTACGAAGTGGAGATGATGCTGACCTGCACAAAATGATCCTGCACCTCCGAACCATATTTTATCATCGGCGTGGAAGCTGCTATCATTGAGATGGCGAGAATAGTGCCCACTGTCGTGATTAGTCCAAGAACACCAAAATTGCCCGGTCCCAATGCCCGTGCGGCAATGATGCTGAAGGCCAACGTGAAAAGCGATCCGACCAGCGTGCCAATCCCCACGTACGAGGTACCTAAGATTAACTTCCGCGCCTCGTTGCCCATCTTCTCCTTAAAAATTAACTCATACGGGGCACTGAGCAAACGGAAAGCAAGTTCCTTGAGCGGCATCACGGGCTAAACCTAAGTGGAACTGATCGCGAATTTATATATAACTTCCATTGGTACAGTCTGCATCCGTAATCTCTATTTATTGAGTTGTATCTTGCAGATCTGTCTCGCGCAGTAGCACAGTTTACACGCGCTTGCTTTTAATATGACTCGCGCTTAAGTATCACTGGGGAATCGTACATAGCTCCTGCTTTGAGATTTGTGCACGTCAGCGATACCCACCTGGGATATCGTCAATACGGTTTGAGCGAGCGTCTCAACGATTGGAGCAGCGCCACTCGTGAATGCATTGATTACGCCATACAAAACCGGGTAGACTGTGTCGTTCACAGCGGCGATTTGTTCAACTCAAACAAAGTTGATCACACTTCGTTGATCCACGCCATAGAGATGCTAAGAGCGTTGAAGGACGCCGATATCCCTTTCTTTGTTATTGACGGCAATCATGACAGAAGAAAAGGCTCTCAAACGCACACAGCCCTCGATGTGTTGCAACGGTTGGATCTTTGCCGCTACTTAGCGCCGGCAGGAAGAACCCTCGACGGCGCGATAGGTCAGGTGAACGGCACGTGGATTGTCGGGCTCGGCTACCACGGTGCCTACCTCAGGTCTAAGCTACGCGATTTTTATGAACAAATGCCCGAAGGGCACAGCGTCGTGCTGCTCCACGCTGGCATAACTCAATACGCCGAAGGGGGGCACCCGGAGATCGCTCCGCCTGAGTTGGGACTATTACGGCCCAAGACCGCGTACCTCGCGCTCGGGCACTACCACAACAAGTTTCGCCTCGATGACTGGATATTCAATCCCGGCAGTCCGGAGTACTACCGCTTCTCGGACTACGGCATCGGGCGCTGCTTTTACGACGTCACCATGCAAAACGGGAGCCCCGAGGTTCGTGAAATCGACGTGCGCGGCGTTCGGCGAATGGTGAGCATTTCTGCGGACCATCCGGGTGACGATTATTCGCTCCGCGGAGTCGTGCAAGCGCTGCTCGACGAAGCTGAGCTCGAGGCTCCGGTTTCGGGCTCGCTAGTGCGTGTGATTCTTAACGGGGAGGCGCAGACACCTCCCAACCTCTCTGAGCTTAAGCAGTTCATAGACGAGCGTTACGTGCCCTTGTACAGCACTGTCCTCGACAACACCGTCAGCACCGCTGGCGAACTCGTCGAGACTCAGGGAAGCCTCGACGACTTGGAAATGAACATGTTCGCAAGCAGCTTTGCGCGGTACAACGAGCAAGCGCGAGACGTTGCGGGTTTCGCGCGCGCTCTTCTTCGCGAAATAATCGAAAGCCAACTTACGAACACGGACGAAGCTGAGCCAATCGTACAGCACGTCTCACGCTTTAGGAGAGACCACGTATGAAACTGGAAAGCCTCCGCCTAGTGAATATCAGAGCGTTCGAAGACTCGGGCGAGATCCAGTTTCAAAACGGCACGATCTCCGTATACGGCGAAAACGGTGCCGGCAAGAGCACCATAGTGACGAGCATTGGCAGGACGATCTTTGGCTGGGACGACGGCGTTAAGCAGGCAACGATCGACTACGCGGGAGAACGGCATAGGCAAGGAGTTATCGAGTCCCTTTTGCGAAAAGGAGCGGCAGAAGGGTCTATAGACGCAACGTTCTCGCACAAAGGACACGTGTACCGCGTAAGACACGTTTTGTCACGTACTGCTCAGAGTTGGGAGCTGTACATTGACGGAGAGAAGACCGATCTGTACGGAAAGCAAGAGATACATGAACGCATTCGCGACGAGCTCGGCATGGCAGAAATTCGTACGTCGTCGGCGGAAAGTCTGTTCAGCGACGTTATCTGCGTATTACAGGGGCAGGTCATCAATGAATTTGAGTTCACGTCTCAGAAACGAAAAGACCATTTCGACAAGGTTCTCGGTCTTTACAGTTATCGGCAGGCCTACAGCGACTCCGTTCACGTAAAAAACAACTTCAAAAGCAAGATAGCGCGTGCTGAGTCTGAAGCGCGAGTGCTTGAAGCTGAAATAACCCACCTCAGCGGACTCGTTAACCGATTGCGCGAGTACGAAAGTGAGCTGAAACACCTCCGGCAGTCGATCGGTGCAGTCGAAACCAAGTTGTCTGTGGTCGAAAATCAGAAGCAAACGTATGAGTCGCTTCGCGCGGAACTCGAAAACCTCAAAAGGGAACTCAGCACGGCAAACGTCAAAGCTGGCGACGTGGCGACGGCACTCGAGATCGCAAATCGCGAGGTGCAAAACTGTCGCGAAGCGCAGAACGTCGTCGAAGAACGTCGGCCGTCGTTCTTGCGATATCAACACATTGCCGCGCAGCTTGACGAGGTACGGGCGCTGGCGCGGCAGGTGGCCAGCGAAACGACGCGCCTCTCTGAACTTCGTGTCGCTCACGCAAGCATCACAAGTGCGAAGGCAAACGCGCTCAAAGAGCTTGAGCAATTTGACGAGACGTCAGATCGAGTGACGCAACTGTCGCCAATCGCTGCCGAACACGCACAGCTCAGCGAAGCCCTCTCACAGCTCAAGCTTGATCAGCAGCGCTACCAGGCAGGTTTGGAGCGTATCAAAGCGACTGGAGAACTGCTACGAACAAAGCGTCTGGCAACAAAGGAGCGGGAAGCGGACCTTGAAGAGTACGGTACACTCCAAGCGCGCGCTGAAAGGCTTGAAACGCTGCTGCTTGAATACAACGAGTTAGCACGAAAGGTCGGTGAGCTTGACGGACACAAGAAGCAGATGGAAAAGGATCTCGACAGCCTCCTCAAAGGTGTCTGTCCGTACACGAGCGATCGGTGTGAATCGATTGAGGAACGCGGCCATCGGCACGAGCACGAACTTGACGGCATTCGAGCGGAACTTGCGCTGCTGCAGTCTGAACGCGATGAAAGAGCATCAGCTATAAATGAGGCGCGTGGGGCCGCACGGCAACTACAACTGCTCGACGGCAAGCGGCGAGAACTTGAACTAAAATTGGAAGAAATAGAAACACTACGTCGAGAACTTGCAGGCGAACGTGATTCTGTCAGAGCGATTGGCGACAATCTGGCTCGCGTAGCGTCTCTTGAAGAGCGCATCGAGACGTTGAAAGCTAGCGCCGAAGAGTATCAGTCCCTTGCATACGCTCTCAAAAAATCGGACCGGTCAGCCCTAGTCAGCGAGTTCGCTGAGCTCCGTCGCAGAGATGAAGTATTGCAAAGCGACATAGAGGGAGCTGAAGCTACGATCGCGCACTTGACTGAACAAGGCGGGGATGAAGCGCTTATGTCACGACTTGAACACGAATTGCGGGAGCTTCAAAAAGACTACGATAGCTACGTGGCGTCCGTTAGTTTGGCGGCGAATCTTGAGGAGGCCATAGAACGAAACGACAGCTGCGCTCGAGACTTGGCAGCACTAGATGAGCTACGGCAGAGACTTACCAGTGACATAGAAGCCACGTCAAAGCTTTATGACGCCGCCGAACACCTGCGAATTGAAAAAGATAGCCTAGACACGAGTCAACGGCTTAATGAGATGCGCGGGATTGCGTCGCAACTTAACAAACAAATTGAAGATCTAAAACCCCACGAAGCGGATCTCGTGGTTAAGAGGGAGGATCTGATGGCACTCGACGTTGAGCTCAACGAGACTGCTGCTGACGGTAAGTTCTTTGATGAAATTAGAGATAGTTTCAAAAACTTGAGCGCGATGAGGCCGCTTTATACAAAAAAAGTGAGCCAACAGGCTGCCCGTCACTGGAGGCAAATGGTCAATGACGAGTCGCAACTTCACTGGCAGGAAGATTATCTCGTTTTCAAGGCAGATGGCGGCAACGTGATCTCATTGTATGAAATGAGCGGCGGCGAGAAGGTCTCAGCGTGTTTGGCTGTGCGTCTCGCAATGCAAGAGACGTTGAGTGGCTTGGGCCTGTTCATCTTGGACGAACCAACAATCCATCTTGACGAAGAGAGATGCGACAGCCTCGCTCAGCAAATCGGCGGCATTAAGGGGTTGAACCAGGTCATTGTTATAAGCCACGACGACACCTTTCACGCGTACACGCAGCAGCAGATTACAATACGAAAAGACCCCAGCAGTCACGCGAGCATAGTTGAACTCTAGTCACATTTTGCCCTCAAAGGCCCGGGCTAAACGCGAGCGAGACGCGAGCCATGCGTGCGCTCGCCGTAAATTGATAATTCTCTCTAGCACTCTAAGCGTCACAAATGAAGTGACTAAGGCGTTCCGCGCGAATGCTCGTGACTTGTGACGACAGCAAAGAGCGTTGGACAGGAATCCCATCCAACACTCCCATATGGTTGCGGTGACGCGAAGGCTTAGGTGATCCCACACGTGCACTCGAGCACTTCTTCAAACCGCTCGTTCACCATCTCCCAGTTCACGATGTTCCAAAAAGCGTCGACGAATTTCGGCCGCTCGTTCTTATAGTCAAGATAGTAGGCGTGCTCCCAGACGTCAAGAACCATAACGATGCGGGAGTTTGGATAGACGTTGACATTGTGCTTCTCTATTTGCATTATTAAAGGCCGTTTTGTTTGCATATCAAGCACCAACGCAGCCCATCCTGACCCTTCGGTGGTTGCCGCTGCTTTGCTAAACTCCGCCTTGAACCGGTCGAAGCTTACAAACTCGCTGTTAATAGCATCCGCCAACTTCCCTGTAGGGACCCCACCGCCGCCTTTGCCGGCAGGCGCTATCGTTGGCCAAAAGAGCTTGTGGAGCACGTGGCCACCGATGTTGAACGACAACTCCTTCAGCGTAGCCTTAACGTCTAGGTCTGCGTTGCTCTTTCGTGCAGCATCGAGCTTTTCAAAAGTCGCGTTCGCGCCGTTTACGTACGCGAGGTGGTGTTTGTCGTGGTGAATCCTGAGCTGTTGCTCAGAGATATAGGGCTCTAAGTCGTTATAGCCATAGGGCAAATCTGGCAAGACATAAACTTTGTTCGCTTCCATACGTCTCATCTCCTTCTGATTGCAATCAGGGTTTAACCTCTGTGGGCAAGATATTTACGCTTAATCCTCTCAAACCAAGGCTTTCCGCAAAAATCAATGTCGCGTCTCGAGTAGCGTCAACTCATAAACTGTGACGCGAGAATGCGCCACTGAGTGTGTCGACAATGGCGTGCTGTACAGGGCCCAGAACGAAGCCGAGCTGCTTCTTTGCGATGGCCCGTCGTAAGTAGGACGCACGCACGTAAAAACCAAAGTATGCTTTCAAAAACCACCGGTGCAATTCTTCTGTCGAAAGAGCACGTGTACGAACCACGGGCTTTGTGAGAGTGAACTTACTCCAGTCATCCAAGGTAATCTCAAGATCGTAGTTGTCAATGTTGTCGTACAGCTCAGTTCCCGGATAGGGCGTGGTGACCGAAAACATTGCGAAGTCCGGCATGACCTGTTTTGCTAGGTTGAT
>JBEKIR010000030.1:0-11111 GCA_050011655.1 Halobacteriota archaeon
GAGCTCATGGCTGAAGCAGTATTCGACCTCCTGGTAGTCATTTTTAAACTCTACCACATCTTTTTTAACCTTTTCGGGTGCCTCGCCGTTCAGCACGCGCGTGATAAGCTTTGCCACGACCCTCATCTCCGCTTCTTTCATTCCGAGTCGCGTAAGCTCTTGAGTTCCGAATCGTAGTCCGGAGGGATTCTCTGGAGCATTATGGTCATCCCAGGGTAACAGATTCTTGTTGGCAATGATGTTTGCCTTTTCCAGAGCACGCGCCATCGCACTCGCGCGCCCCACGTCCATTACGATCTGATGGGACTCCGTGAAGTCTTTTTCAGGACATAGCACGTTGAATCCGCTGTCGTACAGCGCCGCTCCGAGCGTCTTTGCATTCTTGATCGTCTGCTGTGCATACGCTTTCCCGAATTCAAGCATCTCCACGAGCGTGACCGCTAACCCAGCGACGTGATGCAGGTGGTGGTTGCTTACGGTACCAGGAAACACTGCCTCATCGATTGCGTCGGCTAGCGCGTTTGTCGAAAAGATGATACCGCCTTGAGGACCGGGGAACGTCTTGTGTGTAGAACCAGTCATCACGTCAACGCCTTCCCTAAGCGGGTCCTGAAACTGCTCGCCCGCAATGAGACCAAGAACGTGAGCGGAGTCGTACACAATTGCCGCGCCAACTTCGCGCGCGGCATCGCGCGCGTCTCGGATAGGGTGTGGGAAGAGAAATAGACTCGCCCCAAACAGTATGATTTTGGGCTTTTTTTCATAAATCGTAGCGATCATCGCATCGCTGTCGATATTCATCTCTTCGTAGTCGAATGGATGTTTTACAATCCTGAGATGGCGGATACCCGCAACCGACTTCGTTCCGTGGCTGATGTGGCCACCGTGCGAGGTATCAAGCGCCATGAGTGCATCATTTCGGTTTGAAAGGGCAAAAAATGCGGCAATATTTGCGTTTACGCCAGAGACAGGTTGCACGTTGACGTGCTCAGCCTTGAACAGTTTTAGAGCCAAATCTATGGCGTCCTGCTCCACTTGGTCGATATACTTGACACCTTGATAATACCGGTGGCCGACCTTGCCTTCGGCGTATCTGTGGCCAAAGTCGGAGGCCAGAAGCTGGCGCACGGCGGGACTGGTGATATTCTCACTCGCGATCAAAGGGAGGGATTCGCTGAACCATTTGTGATGCTCTCGCACCGATCGCGTCACGTCCTCCACCCGCATAGCATCTACAGATTATGCGTGCCTATGATAAACTTTTCTCACACCACGCAACCCATAGCAAGATCGAATTCGAGTTTTAAGACTTGAAAATCGAGTTTTAACACTTGAAAAGACGTTACTATTTATATTCGACATTTGACATGTACGTGCAAAGCGCTGGCTTCCTAGTACTCTAAGGTGTTCGCGATTAGACCTCTGCGCAAATCTCTACTCATTTATGTTGCGGCCACCGTGCTGCTCGTTGTCGTATACAGCTTTGTCTTCCTCTTCTTGATGGCCTCTGCTGAGGGTAGGTCTTATACCGCGGTTGACGCCGTATATTGGGTGATCACGACGATGACGACGCAAGGTGTCGGCGATATCGTCTTTGTGAGCAGTATCGGCAGGATATTTGCCGTGCTCGTGGAGCTTACCGGAATCATACTGTTCTTTGCGATCTTGATCCCCATCGTGGTTGCGCCTGTGCTCCAAAGCGTTCGAGCATCAGTGCCGACGAAGTCAAAGGCCCAGGAGCACGTTTTGATTGCCGGCTATAGTTCTATGGTTGACACGATTATCGAAGAGCTTGACGAGCGGGATTTACCATACCTCGTCATTGACGGCGACCGTGACGTCGTGCAGGCATTAGTCGAGCGGAAGATCCCTTGCATCTATGGAGATCCGAGCGATGAGGTTACCCTACAAAACGCTCAGATACAGCGCGCAAAGAAAGTCGTGCTAAACCAAAGTGACGAAAAGAATGCGATTATCGCGCTTGTTGCGAAAAAGCTGACGCGAGCGGATATCATCGGACTTGTTGAAAACATGGCGAACGCGGTGTACTTGCTCTATGCAGGTGCTGACAAAGTCGTATCACCTAAACAACTCCTTGGCATCGACATTGGCCATAAGGCCGCAATGCCTATAACGCACCAGCTCATTGGCACTACTCCTTTGATTGGGTCTTTGCGGATTTTTGAGCTCCCGATTCTTGGGGAAAGCGGCCTCAACGGGTCGTCTATTGAAGATGCCAAGATACGCGAGCGAACCGGGGCGACAGTAATCGGCATATGGAAGGGTGCCAAACTCACCTTCAATCCATCCGCTTCTGAAATCATCACAGACACCACTGTCCTTTTGCTCATCGGCACAAAAAAGCAACTAAACGCAGTTAAGGAACTCTCAATTTGTCGGCCTGATAGCACATACTGCGCGATCAGGGGACACTATATCGTTGCAGGATACGGCGACGTCGGTAAACGAGTGTCCAAAGTATTGCGGTCGAACGGGATTGAACACATCATCGTCGATAAGCATCAAGGGGATGTGGTTGGTAGCTCTACAGATATCGCAATCCTAAAACAAGCGGGGATTACTGAAGCTTCTACGCTTCTCGTCACGGTCAATAGTGACATGGATGCTATCTATACGACTCTCATCGCACGAAAACTTAATCCTCAGATGGATATCGTCTGTCGTGCCATACGACCGCAAGCAGTTGAGAAGTTGTATCAAGCGGGGGCTGACTATGTGCTGTCGCAGTCCGTCGTGGCTGGCCAAGTCTTGGTAAAATTTCTCGCACCCAGGCCGCTTGGCACAGAATTGCGCGAGGTCCTCCTCTCAGAGGACATGAAGGTTCTTGAATATCCCCCTGGCCCATCCCTTTTGGGCAGAAGTCTCAAGTCTCTGAAGATACGATCGCGCACCGGGTGCACCGTCGTCGCCATCACTACCAATGGGGCGACCACACCGAACCCGGATCCCCATCAAGTTATCCCTAAAGACTCTTTTCTTACCGTCATCGGTACAAGGGAACAGATACGTGAGTTTAAGCGCGTTTTCGGATAACGCTTACGAGGACGCTACGCGTTCAAACTAAAGAAGCCGTTGTTGTCGAATTGAGCTACGCAGCATCCTATCTGTCTCGACAGGTCACGGTACAATGGGTGCGCCGTAGCTGAACTTCTCAAATTCTAGGATGTATTTCCATAAGAGTTGGTCGGCGCAAGTCGCAGTGAACGACGCACTGTCCTGAGAGAGCGAAAACTCTTTAATTTCTGAAATGACCTGGCGATCGCACTTGCCGCAGTTATGCGGCCCGCGAGCTGTGCCCGCCCCTACAGGATCACAAATGACAGTAGCTATCGGGTTCACGCGCTTGAGAACTTCCACGGCGGTCCACAGCCAAGGAGGCCTATACAGCTTTTTTTTCCAAAGCGCCTCGACTAAGGTGCCTTTTTGCACGTTGCACAAATTCAGCGAGATTGTATCTGCGTGCGGCGCAGCTTCGTGCGTGGACTGGATGGCGTCCTCCATGGCCTCCAATTCTGTCAGGAAAGGTGGCTTCAGGAGCAGATAAGCCTTAACGGTCAGACCGTCAGAGTGCGCGACGTTGGCCGCTCTGACGAAGTCACGAAACGTAAATCCCTTGTTGATGCAGCTATTCCGGATATCGTCGTTCGACGTTTCAAGACCGATCGCAACTTCAACGTGCCGGTTGGATCTAACGACATCACCGCAAATCTCAGATGTCACGAATTCGGGTCGGCTCTCGACGATGACTCTGGGCGTGTCCGCTAATGCGGCTAGGATGGCATCTCGCGCGTCGACGGGCACTTCTTCTTGATCAAGAAAGCTGCCTGAGGTGAACAACTTTACGATCTTAAACTCCTTACCGTGGAGTGCAAGCGCCTCGAATAGTTGCTTTTGAATATCAGAGCCCTGCGCGTCAGGATTCGCGGCGGCGATGTAGCCGCACATTGTGCAGCCAACATCGCGGGCCCAGAAGCAGCCTTTGGTCGTGAGAAGGATGGTCAGGGAGGGCACGATCTCGCCGTTGAGCAGATCCCAGCCGGTCCACGCCAATCGGTTATTGGCTCGTGTGCGGTGGCGGCTTGTTCCTGATGCAGCCTGACGCGGATAGCGTCTGCGCGACGCTCGAGCTGTTTTCACCGCGCCTCCACGTGTCGCACAGCGACAGCGGCACCTCTTTTTGACGCTTGCATCTCCCAACCGCTCATAAGGGCTCTTCCGACTGCAATGACGCGCTCGTTGAGCACGATCACCTCGTCGAAAGGCCGTATTCCCGGATCGGCGTTGAGCACGCCAATCGCAAAAACCGTCCCTTTCGGTACAAATTCATCGATGCGTACGCAATATCGATTTTCGATTGTGCGGAGATACCGTCGGGCTCCTTCGATTGTCAGGGCAAGAGTGCAGTAGTTACCTGTGATGGTCGCTATACGCGTTCTGCCGTCTACGGCGTAGTAGGTCGGGAAAAGACCGCGGACCTTCGGACTCTCTGCAAAAATTGCCGTCGAAGCGCGCGGGCCAAATTCATAATCAGCGAGATCCTGTATGTAATCAAACCGCAAATCGCGCTGCTTAGGTGAAAATTGGATTATAAGCTCCTGCGCGACGGCGCACAAGCGTTGGAGGGAATCGGAACTGAGAATATTCTCGTCCTCGACAGTATAGATTACATCAACTCCGAGTGCAGCCGCCGCTTCGTCGCATACCTTTCGGTAATGGCCACTCACGTGTGCTATCACAGTGTCGAAGGCGTTGGCCTCGAGATACTGCGTGAGACGTCCGATCACCCACTCACTCTCGTCACACGTCCATTTGCCGGTCACCGGTATGTCGTAGTTGCTGGCTGGGTACATGATCTCGAGGCCGCGGGGAACGATGCCGATAGGCGACGTTACTATCGCCTCGTGCAGAAACTGGCGCAGGTTGTCCAAGCGTTTAAGGATAGTCCTGTGAGATCGGGACCGCGAGTATGGTTTGCGCGCCGAACAGGGAAGTAGCAGGAGGATTCCATCTCTCTTATTAAGCCGCTCGATGACGCGTTCGCCGAATCGGAGTATTTCTGGCCGATTCAGCGATTCTTGCGAACACGCGAGTAGCGTGGCCGTCCGCACGATGGATGATCGGCGCTCAAAGTAACTATACTCCTCGTCCAGCAACCGCAGCAGCGCTGTTAGCATCGGGGCAGCTCTGCATCGTGCCTCGACGAGCTCTCGCAGAGTCCCGCGCTCGATGTTTTCGCGCGTAACACAGAGTTCAGCTTTGAGAGCTTGCCTGTTGTGCGCAGACAGTGTTGTCACCCTCTGCTCTGGAGTCAGGGCGGCTACGTTGACGCCTCTGCAGGCGTCGCACAAACAATAAGAACGAGAAATCGCGTCAAACTGGCGTTCGCCTTCGGCAGAGAGGAGGTACCCCTCGCGCGCCTTGACCTCTGCCATAATTGGGTCGACGAGATCCACCCCCGCATAGACGAGCAAGCTCACGTTGTTCGGGGTCGCCAACGCCGGGACATAAAGCGCTGAATCAGGATTTGTCGATTCTCTGACTCCTATTAGCGCTTTGGTCAGGCCGCGCGGATCATCGCTAAATCTCGCAGCGCCTGCAAGAATGACAACATCGGCATCCATTCGCTCTGCCCCAGGCTCTTCCTGGTTTGTGATGACGGTTACGTCGAGCTCAGCTTTGTGAATCGTCAACGCGTTGAGGAACTCAAGTTCCTCTTTGGATTCAAAGCTAGAAGGGGTGGCAAGCTCTTGGCCTTGCCACCTGAGTGTTCCGAGGCGGGCAGCTCCGTCCCGCCGTGTCACCTCAAACTGTCGCGCCATTTCCCCTCATAAGCGTAAGAGCGTTGCAAAGGAGCTTAATTCGGCGAGCGCGTCGTGAACCCACCCTTCCTCATAGGCGAAGGTCGCTTCGACATTTTTGAATTTAATAAACTCGATCAGGTTTCTCATAGCGGATTTGATTGAGGCAGAGTCTGGATCTGGAACTTCGGATTGGCCAATAGGATACGTTTCGGCTAGTTCTGGTGGGTAGGGACCAAAAGGCGCTTTCATAAGCAGGGTCGTATCGAACTCTTGCTCCATGGTCCGTGTCTTCTGCCTGTTGGTCGTGATGAGCACTCGGCCCGTCAGGTCAAGTCTGCTGAGCTTTTTCACGTAGCGCGCAACTTCTGGCCGCCCGGCAGATTCTGTGCTCGTATAAATGAAAGACCGCTTCAACGGTTCGATGGCTTCGAATGAGGCAAAGCCCTCTTGGATAGTTCGCAGGGCTTGTAGCAGCGCTGGATGTCGACATCGCCTCTCCACGAGCTCCCAGAGTTGTCCGTCGAGTATAGCTTGTTTGATGGTGCTGAGCTCACTGAATGAAACCCAAAGATTGTGTTCGGCAAGTTCGCGTTCCGTCAGCTTCCGATCTCCAGAGGAGCAGACCGGACACGCACACGGTAGGTACGTTAAATCTTTGAGCTTGTGAGTCCCGCTTGGCGTCAGATAGCGGCCATCTCTCGCATAAAGCGCGTAAGCGGCCGAATCGAACAGGTCACAGCCTAACGCCACTGCGAGGGCGAACATCATGGGGTGCCCCGCTCCGAACAGGTGAATTGGCTTATTCAAGGCCAGTCCAGTCTTGCACGCCATAATGACGTTGCTCAGATCGGCATACCGATAGGATTCCATGAGCGGAACGACGGCACCGATAGGGTAGACGTCGGCGCTGAGCTTGCTGAGCAGCCCCGCATACCGTTCTCGCAAATCGAGGTGGGTCGAGCCCTGGATGGGCGCTGCTAAGAGCATGTCGGTGCCGCAGCACCTTGTTGCCTCTTGAATGCGTTCGAGCGTCACGTCAAGCTCCCTGAGCGCACGGTGACGTGCAACGTCTGGGGGTGTCGGGATATCAATTGGAGTTCCGATGTCTGACCCTGCATCGCGCTGGAACGCTACTATCTCTTCTGAATGGATCTCTATGTCACCATACGTGGCAAGTTGAAATGAGCCCGAATCAGTCATTATGGGCCCGTCAAATCCGAGCAAACTGTGAATCCCCGCGGAGAGCGCCGCCTCCCGCAAACGGGGACTGCGGTAGATGATATAGGCGTTGGTCATGAGCGCTTCGGCTCCAAACTGGCGCATCTCGCTCGGCGCGATGAGCATTAGGTTGAGATTTACAACCGGCAGTAAAGCTGGCGTTTCGATGTGGCCGTGTGGCGTATCAAGCTTGCCAATGCGCCCGAATACGTCCTTGTGTGTGATTTCAAATCGATCAGGCATCGCCACCTCGTGGCATGACGATGATCTCCCTGATGCGGGCGTCAAAAAAGTTGTTCATGTGCGCGGGACGTATCACTATCGCTGTATCGGAACCGCTGCCTGTGCCGCCTACTGCGACAATGTCGGCGATAGGTATGGCCCCGGCATCGGCTGCCATAATTGCTATCTCCACGCACACTTTGAGCCCGTGTCCCAGCAGTGAACGAAGAGCTTCTGCGATAGCCTCGACGCCCGAAACGCCGCCGAACTTCCTAGAGACACTCCTTTCGATTCCCGAAAGCACGTGTGACTGCGTCAGCACCGTGATTCCCTGCAGCTCGAGCTTTTTCCGTTTTTCCGCGTCGAAACGCTGGGCGCCTTCTTGACTGAAACCTGTGTGGTGTGTTACGACGATGAGTTTTGCCTTGTTTTCAAGCGCTTTTGCAAATTTAATCGCGGTGGAGCCCGTAGTACTAGCCACAACGACTCGCTCGAGACCGCTGCTTGCTATGTAGGTCTCTACGGCGCTGATTACGAGTTCAGTGTTTTGAGGACCGGGTCTGTCTAGATAAATGATCTCTTCTTTTCTCATTGCGCATCCATTGCCTTCAAGCCAAAAAGAGAGAGTTCAGCGTCAAGACCCGCGGGTCTTCACCACATCTTTGAGGATCCCAAAGGTCTCTCGAGAGAACATCTCTGCGACATCTCTTCCGATGGAAAGGCTTTCGTCCGGTTCGATCCCGCACGAGGTCAGACTAGTGATGGCGATGCCTTTGGGGGTCCCTGTGGTCGTTACGTTGATCCCCAAGTGTATTTTTTCGCTAGTTATGCTCGCTGTCGCAATGCTCACCGTGAGTTTTTCGTCGGCAATGTAAAGATCATCACCGGTTCTTGCGGTTTCGATACCGTACATATTGAGGACCGCTTGCGCGGAAATAACGAGCAAGCGCTGCAACAGGTACGAGATGAATATGTTTCCCGGGCTGTCGAAACGCTCAACGACAAGATGGAGAACATCATCGCCTGTTATCTTAGTTTTTCCACGCAGATCTTCGCAATCTTTCATGCGCTCTTCTGAGACGTCCATGCCGCCCCTAAAAACGATAATGGAATCGCCTAGTATGCCGTGATGTTTATAACCCCACAATGGGTCAATTTGTGACCCATCGTAAAATACGGGCTCTTCTAGCACCTCAACGAGCATAGTCCATAGTCTTTTTCTGAACTTAAATAGTAATGGTCACTGGCTTAACGCATATATAAGACCTGAAATGAAACCTATTTGTCGTGAAGATTATTGGCTTTTCGTCTCTAAAAAAGACGTTACTAGCGTATCCTTCCATGGGGCTGCTGCCGCTCTCAGGCAATCTCTCGCTTGGGATAGGCCGGCGAACCTGCATCGGCACGTGGCAGGCCGGCGTGTATCGTCCGTGCGATAGTGAAGAAGTCCCAGTGTGCGGCAGTTGTCAGGAGTTTAATGCCTGCGCAATCTGCACCGGGACGTGCCTGAAGGACGAAAAAACGTGTCTGGAGGAGCACGCGGTATATATCGCAATGTTCAGGCCCGACATTTTCAAGATCGGTGTTACGAAAGCCAGCCGACTTGATGACCGGATGCGAGAGCAAGGTGCAGATGTGGCTGCCGTAGCGGACTACGTCTTAGATGGCGAACTAGCTAGAAGACGCGAGCGTGAACTGCAGAAGCGTTACGGGATCAAAGGGACAGTCCGGCATTCTCAAAAAATGCTCGTTGATACTGAACTCGATTGGGCGGCTTGGGACGCGATGAAAGCTAAGATGGACATTCATGATGAAACTAAGCTCCGCTATTTTGATTTGCCGCTCGGGATGCGGCCCTTGCAGGCGAAGAATATTCTCCTGGGCCGCGTCATTGGCGTAAAGGGCCGGCTAGTCGTCTTAGAAAAAGACGCTACTCTTTACGGCTTTGACCTCAATCATATCCTAGGCGCAGAGGTGTTTCCGATTAGAAGCTCAAAGAGGCAGATATCGCTTGGAACATCCTGAGGATGTGTCCAATTCGGCCAAGCTACGCCACGTGAATTACGGCCGCGTGTTATACAGTGACTCATCCTCTTTTGCGATCGCTCTGACGACTCAAACGGATTCGAGGTAGCAAGAACAGCATACGCACGATCCTTTCTCATTCTGGCTGGAAATCATCCAGTGAATACTGGAGCAAAGAGGAGGGGTACGTTATGTGGGCGCCATCAACCCTAGCAAAGGGGGTGAGCTCGTGGGTCGTAAAGCGAGACCCGTCCACAATATGCACGACCTCCCACCCAAGCGTCAGAAGATAGTCAGCGATAATCCGACGATGGCAACGCGTCCAAAGGATTTCAGCACACATTAAGGCGGCGGTTTTTTTTGTGGCAAGAGAAGTAAGTTCAGCCAGGGCGTCAGAAAAGGCGTCAGTTAGCGCGTAATCCGCGTAGTTCTTGAAACTTTTCACCCTCCACGCAGTGTTTGGCGAATCGTTCGAGATCTGAGGTCTGAACCCCCCAAGTCCTTCTCCCATCCAGCAATATTTAATACTTGATCGCGGAAGCTCGTATTCAAGCACTTCCTTGTTGAAGTGAGGATTAGCGAGTGAGTGCGGATGGCTGCGCACGTCGATCACCGTTAAAACGGCATAATGCGACAAAATTGAAATGAATTCCTGCAGCGATCGATTTGAATGCCCCACGGAGTAGATCACCATCATCGAGCTTCGCCTGTACTGCTAATGCGATAAAGACTCTTTACATTTGCTCTTAAGGAGCCAGCATTCATTGACAAGACGAATGGCAGGTCACGCACAAATCGGGCGCGCAAGCAGCCTGGGGGAGCGAGCAAATCTTATATCAGTGGCGCGCTCATCACTTCTTTGGAACATAAACGGCTTCTAAACGCACGGAATAGTAGTGAAAGCCTCTGTGCGTTGGCCGCGCTTGTCCGTGAAGTTAGCAGATTGTAAAACGGGAGAAGTGTATGAAGGTACCAGACACCGAAGGCAACAGGAAGAGCTGCATTTGTGATAAAGGGGATTGTCCGACGTACAACCAGAACGCGCTAACTGATACGCTTTTTTGCGCTATCGGCGCAAGTCCGCAGAATCCACGACGCGTTAAGTGTCCGTGTGACGTATGCCCCGTATGGGCAATGTTTGACCTCGGCGATGCCTACTACTGTATAGAAGGCGCACCTAAAGAGTAACGAAGCTTTTTTTAACGTCGAATGTCGCCGGATGTAGCGCAAAGGTCAAACCGTCGTGAGCGCATCCTCAGACGAAAAGACATGTCTGTCGAAGAGAGAAATCGGGCAATTGTGCTGCGCAACTTTCGAGCATTCGATTCAGGCGATTTAAGGACGCTCGAAAAAACGACTGCGCCGTGTTTTGTCGATCATAACCCTCTGGAAGGTCAATTGCCGTGCACAAAGGGCACGATGCAAGCCAGTGCCGTCTGTCGTACGGCCTTCCCTGATGCCAAAATCGTCGTCGAGGACACGATCGCAGAGGCAGATAAGGTAGTAATTCGGCAGTCTGGACACGCGACGCACAAGGGGCCCTTCTTAGATATCCCCCCACTGGCAAGCGGGTAACCCTGAAAGGAATTACCATTTTCCGCGTCGAGAAGGGTAGGGTTGCGGAGCAGTGGGGCGAGCTAGCCTCCTAGGCCAGTCGTATTCCCGCAGAATATGAAATCGGCGAGTAAACGTACCGGTTTTTAGAAAATAAAAAGAGAATCCCTGCTGTAATGCAGGGAGTCCTATTCACCCCAGCGGAGCAACGGTCTTTTTGTACATCTCATCTAACACCTGCGCGAGGCCGGCATAGATTGCCGCGAAACC
>JBEKIR010000031.1:0-10711 GCA_050011655.1 Halobacteriota archaeon
AAGCCTCCTTCTGTTTCAAGTGGCATTCATCTAAGCGCTTAACCTGGGTGTCGTCTGGACTGCTCATTCACCCTTTTTAGCTTGCACCTGTGAGGATTCGCCGTTCCATCGTAACTCCTGCTGTCGTCGGTTCTTCACCTCATACTCATATTTGCAGGGACGTACCGTTTCTGTGCCAGAGCCATGACTCTCGCCATGCGAGTTTCCCCGCTCACACGTCCAGAGGGTGGGAGGACTTTCCTCAGCGTGTTCCACCGGCAGCCACTCATCCCCTCTCCTCTCTTTATCTCGAAGGCAAACGTAATATAAGTATTCACTAACATGTGAAGCATGGATTTGGTCGAAGCGCGTGTGGGTTTGCGTCTCGCACGTCAAGCTATCGAGAGCGCAGTAAACTCCGGAGAACGGATAGAAGCGCCTAAAGGCCTTCCTGGCGTTTTTGAGGAACTCGGCGGCGTTTTTGTAACCTTGCATTCAGACGGCCTGAGGGGCTGTGTTGGGTACCCCTACCCAACCATGACAAGAAAGGAAGCCCTGATCGACTCAGCAATCAGCGCGGCCTTACACGATTATCGATTTCCTCCCGTGCGGGCGGACGAGTTGGCACAGATCACGATGGAGATTACGTTCCTGTCGAAACCGGTAAGGATTTTCGGCCTCTCTGACATAGTGATCGGCAAGCACGGTCTCATTGTGAAGAAAGGGTTACAGCAAGGATTGCTTTTGCCTCAAGTTGCGACAGATTACGGCTGGACGACTCAGGAGTTTTTAGATCAAACATACATCAAGGCAGGCCTGACCCCTCGAGACGACAGCGCAGAAATATCTGTGTTTGAAGGACAGGTCTTTTCCGAGCTTCGTCCTGGTGGCGACGTCGTTGAGCGTTCTCTTGAGTGACGCACGATGAGCACCACGGTCATCCGAAATGCGAAAGTCTTTCACAAGAGTCGCATAGTTGTCCGTGACGTACTCATCGAAAGCGGCACTATTACAAAGATCGGACGCGTCCGCGCCGGAGAGCAAGCGATAGATGCACGCGGCCGATTGCTTCTGCCAGGTGCAATCGACGCGCACGTTCATTTTCGCGATTTGGGCGAAGTCTACAAAGAGGATTGGTATTCCGGTTCGTGCGCGGCCGCTGCAGGGGGCGTCACCACCGTTATAGATCAACCAAACACGAAACCGGCGATATGTGATGAAAGCTCCTATTTCGCGAAGCAGCGCGCGGCACGAAAATCCGTTGTTGATTATGGCATCAACGCGGCTATCGATAGGCTCGACCAACTCGAAGATGTTTGGCGACTCGGAGCCACGGCTTTTGGAGAGACATTCATTCAACGTAAATCGCGCGAGGACTTACGTTGCGCGCTGCAAACTATCAAGCGCTTTGATGCCGTCTTGTGCGTCCACGCGGAAACATGCGTCGATAAAATCTCGGGTGAAGCGGCAGGGATCAGAACAATTTTCGATTGCAATAGGAATATAGGAGCCAGAATACACGTCAGCCATCTAAGCACTTCAGCAGGGCTGGATTTAGTGAGGGCTTCTGATCAGGACGTCACCTGCGAAGTAACTCCGCATCACCTTTTTCTGTCTGAGCTCGATGAGGCAAGGCTTGGCCCGTTTGGGACAATGAACCCGCCGCTTAGAAGCCAGCATGACGTCGATCGGCTGTGGTCGGACCTTGACCATATCAATATGGTCGCAAGCGATCACGCACCCCATTCAATTGCCGACAAAAAGATGCCAAACGCTCCTCCAGGGGTTCCAGGAGTCCAAACTCTGCTTCCGTTGCTACTTTCGAAGCTGGATCAGATTGGTCTCGAACGTCTTATCGATTTGGTGTGCACGGCTCCGGCAGATAGATTCAATTTCAAGAGTAAAGGAGCAATAGCTGAAGGGTTTGACGCAGATCTTATACTCGTTGATCTCAAGGATAAGAAACCGATAACGCCGCGCTTGATGTGGAGCAAGTGTGGTTGGACCCCTTTTGAAGGCTTCGAAGGCGTCTTCCCATCGCTCACGATGGTGCGCGGCGAAGTTGTTTTCAACGAAGGGTCTATCACGGCGAAGAAGGGGTGGGGCAGACAAGTTTGTGGAGCTGGCTGCAGCGAACGCGACTAGTCTTTTGTGTGGCGATAGACAGACGCTTCCGGCACGCGTTCCAATGTCACCTACACGACTTTCATATCAACAGAAACAGCTGTTGCGCTATAGTCATCGGGCAATCAGATGATCCCGAGACTGGTCAGTCTTTCGGGAAGGTATACGTCGGTAACGTAGTCTAGGCCTCTGCTTGCAAACGCCTGTTGTTCAGACTTCTTCTTCAGTTCAAGCTGAAGATTGATCTCGTCCTTCCAGAAATCAGTAGCAAAACGCGGATCGGTGAGCTCTGATTGGAGTGCTCGCACGTCCTGATCAGACAGCTTATCGGTCGGCAAGTCGTAGTTGACGATGTCGCTCGGGCGCACGCCGATGAATTGTGCTGCCGGGGTTGCCATATATTCCGACATGTGGGCACTCTTTATCGACCCATACGCGACGGAGGCGAATATTCGGTAGGACCACGGATCCCCATCTGTAAAAACGACGACTGGCAGCTTTAGCCGCTCGTTCATCCTTTTTAAAAGCCGCCGTGTGCTTCTCGCTGGCTGGCCTTTCAGGTGCACGATAATTGCATCGTAATCTGTGTCGAATCCGTTTTCAATAAGTCTGTCGCGCATACCGCCGGTTTCGATAGCGATGATAAACTTGGCGTCGTGCTCGACGAAATCTAAGTTGTCGACGTTGTAAGGGATCTGATAGCCCCCCTCCCCAACGTCATCAATGCAGTGGATGACTCGTTCCGATACCTGCCCGCGTCTTTCAACGTTTTCTTTAATCCGAATGGGACCGAAAATCGTAGCGCCATTCTCTTCAGGCCGAACGTGAAAGTTCTCGCGTTGGAGTTCAGTTATGATTTCAAGATCCTCGATCATTCTGTCTGACTCGGGCTGCTCTCTAAACTTTGCTAGTTTCCAGCCTTCGGAAATATAGTAAAGCTCTCTGAGTGTTGATGAGCGGTTCTCCTCGAGCTGTTTATTGAGGAATTCAATCGTATAACTCGACTTGAGGAGGCTATAGGCGCCTCTCACAGTCTTGCAGCTCCTGGCGCTTTCTCTTTCACCATACACCCAAACCTCTGATTCTTCATTGAACTCGATATTCGATTTCGTTCTTGTTGGAATCAGAAGCTGCGGAATTTGTTCACTGGCAAACTGATCGTAGATGGTTTTAATGATTTGCAGGAGCCTTTGCTTGGTTACACTATCCTTCTCCTTTTTTGCCTTCAGTAGCTCTTCTTCAACGCTCATGCTTTGCCTCACTCACTAGCTCGCTTCTTAGGTAGCGCGTCGGCTCCTGTAACCATCTCTGCAAGTATCCCCTCAACGAGGGGATTGGCGCCTGGGGACTGCTCCGACTTGACGGTGTATCTGACTTTTTTTTCTGCATTAGGCTTGATTGATACTTTCCAAATGTTGTCGAACTGGCCGTCAAAACTTGACACTCTTGGCTTAGGAGTTGGATCTTCGATCTCTACGGCAGAGACCTGGTGCAGCTTAAACTCTTTTTGGCTCTCAGAAAAGTTCTTGATGCGGATCGTCACGATCGACGTGATGTCGCTCTGTTCGGTCGTCTTTTGCACGAGGACATTCCCCATAATCTTAGCAACGATGGGTTGAATATCTGGTTTTGGCCCGCCCGTTACCTCGGATACCTTCTCAGCAAGCTTGGGAAGCACCCTCTCTATTATTTCTTCTTTCTCTTTTCTCTTCGCCAGGACTTTTTGCTTCGCCAAGTAGTTCTTGAGCCCGCGCGCTACGTCTCGGACCGCAAGTTCTATCTCGTCCACTATCTCGGGGATATCTGCGATCGCTTCTTTTGACTCTGAAGTGAAAGGAACATTCGTTGACGCGACGTGTGTGAGAATGACGACTGGGCCCTGGGGAATGCCGCTTCCTCCCGGTTGCAGCAGTTCATAGTTTCTCCAGTTGATCTTCTCTACGGCGTGAGTACTCGCGCACCCACCTTGTTGATATAGCAAAGGAACCCGGTTCGCGAATCGCAGGAGGTCCGTCTTCTCTTCCTTTGGTAAACTCCCTCCGTAGGCAATGCCCGCTTCGACGATGAATGGGTTGCCTGTGTGCACAGAGGCGTCCCGCGTAGTCGTCGCGATAAAATCAACGTCGTATTCTTTTTCCAGCCCCTTTCTGATCAGCTCTTCCGTTATGGGGGAAAGGCACTCCGTTGAAGGGGCGATGATTCTGACGGTCTTGAAGCCTTCGAGCAGGCGCTTTGCTTGATCGCGTGAGAGGTCACTGGGATTTACGTCGGGATCGACTCCAGCTTTTGCGCATATATCTTTCGCGGTTTTGTGTCCGATACGGGCAAACTCGTTTGTCAGGAATGAGGTCAGTCGCCTTCTCTCCGTGTACCGCAGCATCTTGATTAGCGTACCGAGTTCAATGCCTTCAGGATGTGGTAGTATTTCACAAGGTTCGACCGGCAAGACTTCTGTCACACGCTCAAACACTTGCGTGTCCCCTGTCGGTTCAATCAACGTCAGTCTGGCATGCGGATTAACTATTGCAGTTGATTTTGCATACCCATATATCGATTGTTTGCGAGCGCGGACGTATGTACCTTCCATCTCGACTTCTATTCTGGTTCCGTGAGGCCTGTCCCACGGCACAATTTTCTCCATTAAGATCTCGGGTTCGTTCGTTTTCGTGTTGATAACAAGCTCGTAGTAATGTGCTTCCTTGTTCTTTCCCGTTTTGGAGTATACTGCCGTAGGCCGTCCAGATGTCAGTTGCGCATACAAGACGACCGCCGAGATTCCTATGCCTTGCTGCCCTCTGCTCTGTTTCAGGGCGTGAAATCGAGAGCCGTAAAGGAGCTTTCCGAAAACTCGTGGTATCTGCTCTTTCACGATGCCAGGGCCGTTATCTTCTACTACAACGCGATAGTTGTCTTTGTCCACTTTGTGAATCTCAATAAGTATATCAGGAAGTACGCCGCTCTCTTCGCAGGCATCGAGTGCGTTATCGACCGCTTCCTTGACACTTGTTATGAGGCTTCGCGTTGACGAGTCGAAACCGAGGATATGACGGTTTTTCTCAAAAAATTCTGCTATGCTAATCTCGCGTTGTTTCTCGGCAAGCTTCTCGGCAATGTTTTCAGCCATCTGGTGTTCTCCCAATCACAGTTCAGCGCCAACGATCGTGTGAGTTGTAGTGACTCCTTTGATATCTCGTATGTTATCCACCGAATTATTCAATGCTGTTAGTCCCTCGACTTCGATGATGACCACAAAATCATATTCTCCAAAGACATGGTATACTTCTCGTATACCACCTAACTCCAAAAGCGTTCGGTAAACAAATCGTTCTTCACCCGGAACGACGTTGATCATTGTAACTCCGACTACCACGATAATCACCTACTCTATAAAAGCGAAAAGCGTATTTAGAAATTGCGATAGCTCATTGCAAGTTTCTCGACAAAGCCGGTCTGCTTGAATCTCAGTAGGTTACTGCTCAGTCGCTGCCTCTTCGAGCTAATCTTAGTGCATCGCCAGACTTTCAGGTGTCTCCTCCGGTCCGTGGACTAAGTTGCGTGGCGTTGTGCGACACAAAGGATACTAGCTTGAAGTCCAACGCTTCGCCGAGAAAACTAGCCCCCACGCAGAAATTAGTTAACTAGAAATACGGCAAAACTATACTAAAAAAGAAGCGGAGGTAGCCAAGTGGTCAACGGCGGTGGGCTCAAGATCCACTCTCAAAGGAGTTCGCGGGTTCGAATCCCTCCCTCCGCATCGTGAATTGCCATCATCGTCATTCTTTTTGCGAGTTTGGTCTGCAGCACGTCTAGTGACGTTATTCGGTCTAAAACACTGTTTGTTCTTGGAGAAAGGTGTAGGCACGGAAGTGCTACAGGCTTCGGGGGGTATATCTATAATAGTGGGAAGGTCAATTACACTTGTGCCAATGATGTACACCGACTTCCGAGCGTCAAAGACGCAATGATGATCCCTATGAGTTCTGAGGCACTAGATGAGCAACTGGCGGAACCGCAGAAAAACGGCTTTTTTGCTTTGTGGTTCGACGGGGAGAGGAATATGCGCTGAGTGTTAGTGATTGCGGTCACTCATGAAAAAGAAAATCAAAGGCATAGCTCGTGACGCATTGAAGTTTGTCCTTGAAGTGAGCGCGTCCTCGCACCCTAAAGAATTCGCTGGGATGTTATACGAGACGGACGGGATTATCACGGACGTAGACGTTCCTATTACCCAGTCTTCAAACGTAAGCGCTGTCATGAATCTGTTTATGCTACCTGTCAACACACATACTGTCGGATCAGTGCACAGCCATCCGTCAGGAGCGCTCCAGCCCTCGGATGCAGATATTCGGCTGTTTATGCAAAGCGGTGACTACCATATTATTGTCGGCTACCCTTATGATATCACGAGCTGGACTTGCTACGATAGAATCGGCGATAGGAGGGAACTTGACGTGCTAGACGTTGAAATTGAAGAGAGCGCCGTGTATAGAGATATACAGGAAACCTTCGGTAGCGAAAATGACTAGAGTACTCGCCACAGGCACGTTTGATATTTTGCATCCGGGTCATGTCTTGTATCTAACGAAAGCAAAGGAGCTGGGCGACGAATTATTTGTAATTGTGTCCCGCGATACCATGGTCCAGCATAAATCAAAACCAGTAATCCCCGAGCGGCAACGGCTGCAAGTGGTCAGGGCCTTGCAGGTCGTCGATCACGCTGAACTTGGGAGCGAACACGACATATTCGAGCCCTTGATGACAATAAAACCAGACATCGTAGCCCTTGGCTTCGATCAGTACTTTGACGAGAAGAAACTCCAAGAAGATCTTGAAAAGAGGCACATCCCGTCCAAAGTCATCCGGCTGCCGTTTCAAGACACCGGAGAGCTATCGGGCACTGAAAACATCATTCACGAAATCATTAAGCGTCGGGTGAAGTGCTAAGCCTGTGCCAGTGATGCTCCCATCCTGTTGATGCCATCCTCTATGTTTTGACGGCTCGCGGCGTACGACAAACGTACGTGACCCTCGCCGTTTGGTCCGAAAGCTGAGCCAGGCGTCACCGCGACAAGAGCATCCTGTAATAGTTTTTCAGTCACCTCAACAGAATTGCCGAACTGCGAGACATTCGCGAACGCATAAAATGCGCCCCTTGGGAGCGTGCATTCTATCCCCATTTTGCGTAGTCCGTCGATCATAATGTCTCGCCGCTTCTTGAATTCCGCCACCATCGCACGCATCGCGCCTTGATCACCTCTTAGCGCCTCAACGCCAGCTCTTTGAGCAAAAGACGTGGCGTTGCTTACTGAGTGTTGTTGGATCTTGAGCATGCCTTGAAGGATGGGGGCTGGCGCAGTCGCATAACCGAGCCTCCAGCCCGTCATAGCATAGGCTTTTGAAAATCCGTTTATCGTGATTGTCCTGTCAGGTATTAGGCTGCCTATACTGTGATGCTGAGCGCCATAAATGATTTTTTCATAGACTTCGTCTGACAGCACAAAGACATCGTGGTCTTCGGCGGTCTCAGCTGCGGTCTTTATTGCATTTTTGCCGTAAACGGCCCCGGTAGGGTTGCACGGGCTGTTTAGAATCAAGAGCTTAGTATCTCTAGTCATGTGACTCTGCAAGTCCACTGGCACATAGCCATCCTGTTCGGAAACAGGGACCATCACGGGCTTCCCACCAGCGAACTTAACGATCGCCGAGTAGGAAACCCAAGCAGGGTCAAGTAATAAAACCTTATCTCCTTCATCGATGAGCGTGCAGATCGCTTCAAATATCGCTTGTTTGGCGCCCGGTGTTACGAGTACGTCGGCTGGACTGACGTCGAGGTTGTTCTCATTTTTCAATCTCTCTGCTATCGCTTCTCGAAGTTCGAGAATTCCGCTGCCTTGCGTATAGTGTGTCTCACCACGATCGAGGGCCGTTTTTGCTGCTTTTTTTATGTTCTCCGGGGTTTCGAAATCAGGTTCACCGAGACTGAAACTAATAATATCTCGACCCTCACTTCTGAGCTTGGCTGCGGTGTCCGCAATCTTCATTGTTGCGGACTCAGGTATATGCCGGACTCTTGAGGAAATGACCGGATTTGGGTTCATCAGAGTCTCTTAAAAAGCTTTACAGCGGCTTCTACAGCTCTTTTTGCATAGTCGACGCGTTCGTGTGCTTCTAGGCGGGACATTTTTGGACCTGATATTCCCAAGGTGATTGGCTTGTTGTACTCAAGGGCTAGATCGGTAATCTTTCGCGTCGCGTGCTGTACGACGATTTCGTCGTGCGCTGTCGCTCCTTCAATCACGCAGCCGATTGTCACCACTGCATCTACCTCGTCGTCTGTGGCCAAACTTTTGACTGCCAAGGGCATGTCAAAAACTCCAGGAACTAAAATGGTCTTCACGACGTCAGCGCCTAGGAATGCCGCATGTTCTTTAGCAAGAATCTCCATCGGGTACGTAATGTCCCGATTAAATTCAGCCACGACGAATCCAAGCCTTACACGCACTTCATTTTTCTGTTCCATGATAATACTCCTGAGCAGCGCTCTATAAATCCACTGGTCTTACGTCAGCAAACCCCTCTCTCTTGCCTTTACCGGCTTCTTGAGTCAAACGATTGTTCAACAACTTATAAACGTTCTGGGCGTGTTCACGCGTTCGTCCGTCAGCAAGCCTCGCCAGCTCTTTGTCGCTCGCGGCTTCATCCTCAAAAACGAATACCTCTATGATGTGCCTATTGGTCATTAGCTGCGCCCTTATAAGGCCCGTCGATGCTTCGTGTGCACACTGTTTGTCAATAGCGGCTGATCCAGGCATACCGAGCGCCATCACAATGTCACACCCTGATTCTTCTAAGAGCTTTTTTGACGCGACTGGCAGATCTTTGATGCCTGGCACAGTATACCTATGAATCGTGCCTGGTACCCACCGGCGCAGTTCATCTATCGCCGCTTTAGCCATGTCATATCTGGCAAAAGTGGTGTCGGCTATTCCTATTTTCATGCGTAGCACTCCTACGTTCAAGACGAGCCTAGCGTATCACAATCGCTCGAGCACGCGATCTGCAGCGAGCGTTCCTGCCCCCATCTCGTCAACGATGCCGCCCTCCAGCAATATTAGCTCGAGCTTCTCTATTACTTGCAATATGTCGCCCTTGCTGAGATTGCCCATGTTGCCTATTCGGAAGATATGGCCTTTGAGCCGTTCTTGGCCGCCAGCGATGACGATGCCTCGGCGGTGCATCTCCTCCTTCAGTGCCGCAAATTCCATTTCAGGAGGCACGTTAATTGCCGTAACTGTGTTCGAATACGCGCTTGAAGGGCCAAGCTTTGGAAATAGCTCCAGGCCCATAGCCTGAACGGCTGTGCGAATCGATGAGGCATAAACGTTATACCGATCGATGCGTGCCTCAAGTCCCTCAACTTCCAATAGGTTAAGAGCCTCTTCAAGCGCGAAGAACAGCGGCACGGCGGGAGTGTAGGGCGTCTGCCCTTTTTCAGCTGCTTCCCTGTATGCGAGAAGGTCGGCGTAGTAAGGTCTTTTCTCCGCGGTCTTGATGACGTCCCACGCCCGATCACTTACTGAGACCATCGAAAGGCCTGGCGGCAAGCCAAGGCATTTCTGAGAGCCGGTAAACGCTATGTCGACACCCCATTTGTCTATAGGGGCTTGAATGCCGCCGATGGATGATACCCCATCCATAATCAGCAGAGCGTCTTGCTTTCGACAGAGAGCGCCTATCTTTTGAACGTCATTCGTCATGCCTGTGGAGGTCTCATTATGGACAAGGGTGACTGCATCTGCCCCAGTTTCGAGTGCCTGTTTGACTTGTTCAACCTCGATCGACGTCCCCCAATCAGCAATGACCGCCGTTGAGCTGCCGTAAAGTGCGGTCAGCAATTTCAGTCGTTCTCCGAACTTGCCGTTTTCGAGTGCAATATATTTTTTGTCTGTTCCGAGGTTTCCGACAGCTGCTTCCATGGCACACGTCCCAGACCCGTTCAGGATAAGGACGTCGCTTTCTGTCTTGAAAACGCAGCGGAGTTTTTCCCGACTGTCGTCGAGGAGCTTCCTGAACTCAGGCCCCCTGTGATTGATCATCGGTTTTGACATAGCGCGCAGCACTTGAGGCGCTACCGGAACGGGCCCGGGGAGCATTATCAAAGCGGTCTCAGTCGTATTGTCCATAAACGCGTTTCTCCTTCACACTATGTGCGCAAACAGCAATCTGTCTTCGTATTAAATCGCAGCACTCTGTATTTAGAGTTTTTTCGTAATACTTTCAGCGTTGTTGCTAACTCACGGTCTTTCTCCTTTGCGGCGGCGAGGCGGTATTCAGCGGGATGCCGAATGCCGCCTCGAGATAACCCCCGCTGACGAGGAGTACCACAGCAGCGATGAGGGCGGCGAGGGCGAGACGGAACATCCGTTTGCTGATGATGGCGCTCTCAGGAGCGATTCTCGAGAGCGCTCGCGTGTCAACCCTCGCGGAAGGCGTCAGCGCCCTCCGCTGCGTAAGATAGAGCACCCCTACTGATAGAAGGGCGGCAGCAAGCGCGATGGGGGCGTTATTCCTCAGAAACTCGTTAAAGCCAAAGCCCAGCTGGGTCCCG
>JBEKIR010000032.1:0-10323 GCA_050011655.1 Halobacteriota archaeon
TCGATCCAGATATCGGTGAGCTTCTGGTTAGGGATGCGATAGTACGTGCTATTTATCTCCACCGTTGGAAAGAGGTTGGCATAGAAGTCAAGCCATTTCGGCTTTTCGTCGGACTGATAAAATGGGCCTACCCAGTCATCGTAGCTCCACCCGCTCGTTCCAACCCTGACCTGGTTACGCAAGCGACTCGCGCGCGTGAACTCGTGCATATCCGACTCCCACGTCCGTGTTGTAGGCACAACTCACGAGAAGTTATGCCCGGAGACTTTATGAACCCTGCGGCACACGCCTCAAGTATCAGACTGCGAGGCCACATCTCAACGATCTCGAAACGCGCGCTTCTTTCCAGTCCCGATCGCGCCTCACATTTTTTCCGCGATCTGTATTTTTGAGAGAAGCCCGAGAGACGACTGGTCGCCACGGTGAGGTCTTCATAACCCTTAAATAGCAGCCAAATGAAAGGGTAGATCGTGAAGGTTAAGGCTTATACTCTCAGCACGTGTCCGCACTGTCGGATGACCAAGCAATTTCTTACGGACAACAACGTCGAATTTGAGTATGTTGACGTCGATTTGTTAACTGGCGAAAAGCGCACAAAGGTGTTGCGCGAAGTGTACCGACTAACCGGAGGTTATTCGTTTCCCGTCATCGTCGTAGGCGAGGCCGTAATCGTCGGGTTCAATCGAGAGCGACTGCAACAAGTCTTGGAGCTCACATAAGCGCCCCCACAAGCTGCTCGTGGGTGCTCGCAGGCCGAGAGCGGATCGCCACCACTTAGAAGAGATTCGATAATATATCGCTTAATTGGGACGGTCGTTCAACCTACAAGAACTCCCTTGCAGGCAAGCTATCGCAAGCTTGGTCGCCGTCAATTTAAGCGCATTTTTTGGGGGGAAGAAAAGTGGCTGGCTGTATCGAACAAATGGATTATGAGATTTTGCTCAAAAATGCCACGTTCAAAGACACGTTGCGCTACATCACCGAACACGCTGCTAAGGTGTATTACGTCGAACCTGGATTCAAGGTCTTTGACCGACGGTTAATCGGCGTTCCGCCCGTGCCCGTCGGCGTGGGTCCCGCCTACATCATGCTCACGTACGTGAAGCCGTGCCACGGATCGTTTGTTTTGAAGCTTCCCCGCGACGAGGAAGAACTAGCACGAATCGTGGCCGAGGACAAAAAGTACAACCACAAGCGTAAGGCAAAGGCTGCCACGGCGTCTGCAGCTAAGTCCCTTGTCTGATCGTTCCCAACTCACCGCCATTCCGACAGCCGACGACGCCTGCGAATAGCAAATGTTCTGCCGCTTGTTCTTCGCGGTCTTCGTGGCAACGCAAGTTTCGCAGATCTCTTCCTTGATCCGTTCTTGTGAATAAAAAGGCTCTTCTGTCCCCCTACAAGGTCATCCTGATAGAAGAATCGTCAAATTGAATGAACGGGTCAGGCATGCGCCCCGCGGGCTTTGTGCCCCATGTTCTCGATTTGGTTTTTCAATCCGCGCAGCAACACCGTCAAAAGTCGCTGCATAGTACTGCTGATCACATAGTTACGATAATCGGAATCAGTCTCAGCAAACACTTCGGTGGCAGAAACGACGGTCTTGGCACCATATGAGGTGAAGTCGTACGTTATGGTCCCTCTCGAACCGAGCACATCGCCACTTAAGACGATCCTCCTTCCTGGCAGGACCTGCTGCACGAACGAGCGAGCAGTCGCCTGTATCGGCGTGAAATCAGTTTTGTATCGCATAACGAAGGCGCCCCCAGGCGCCCATATGGTGCTTCCCGAGATACTGGTCACCTCGATGATCAGCGGATTCCAGTCGCTCCAGCGATGTATGTCAGTGAACACTTCCCAAACGAGCTGTGATGTGGCACCTATTTCGATCGCAGATGAGACACGGATTGGCACGGGCGAGCATACACGGTCAAACGAGATAAGCGTTCGCAAAGGAGGTCATGCCTCCGCCTTTTCAGGGCCTGCCCAACGTCGCGACAGACGGGGACTCAGTTGACGGAGAACGTTAGGGCGGGCTTCTAAATTTGCTACAGAAGGTGCTCTGGTGGCGAAGGCGCAGTCTGGCGTCGCCGTTGGTCAAACGACAGCTGGAGAAATTATTTACGTTCGGAACCACAAAACAAGGTTACGGTGATACTAGTTGGCAAAATGGATTTGCGGTATTTGTGAATGGGTCTACGATGAAGATGTTGAGGGCGTTCAGTTTGATGAACTTCCCGACGACTGGGTGTGTCCGGCGTGCGGCGTCGACAAATCTTTTTTTGAAAAGGAAAGCGAGTAGGCATATCGTCTTGGAGACCGATGAATCACCACTTTTTCTCTGACATAGCGTTGGGCTGATGGTGCGAGTCCCCCCACGTAATGAGCCGCCCTTGTTTTTTGCTTCTGTGCTTGCTAGTTCTATCGCACGATTTTGGATTGCACGATCAGTGAGGCACATTTATTACCACGTATCCTGCATTGACGGATGATGAAAGGCCTTCTCGTCGCCGGGACTCAGAGCGGGGTCGGCAAGACCACGATCACGCTGGCCATTCTCAAAGCACTAAGAGAATCGGGATATAGCGTCCAATCTTTCAAGGTTGGTCCGGATTTCATCGATCCTAGTCACCTCGAGAAGGTGACAGACGCGCCCTGTTACAACCTTGATTCCTTCATGATGGGAGACGAAGGCGTCAAGCGAGAGCTTGCAAAAGGCGGCGCCGACTATGCAGTCATAGAAGGCGCAATGGGCCTTTATGATGGGATATCAAGCTGTGCTAAGATCGCAGACCTCCTCAAGATCCCTATTCTTCTCGTGGTCGACGCGAGCACCTCATCTGAAAGTGTCGCGGCGCAGGCCTTGGGATTTGTAAAGTACGCGTCGTTCACCCCGTACAAGCTGACGATCGCAGGCGTCATTGCGAACCGCGTCGGGAGTGAAAAGCACGCTGAAAGCATTCGCCGGTCGTTGAAGGCAATAAAAGTCCCGCTGATAGGGACCATTGAACGGGAAGCTTCTAGAATTCCATCGCGCCATCTGGGCTTGTACATGGGAGCAGAAACGTCATTGAGTGCTTCTGCCTTGAAGTCGATTTATGACTCCCTCGATATCGAGTTCATCCAACGCTCAGCTGCGCAGCTCACGCTCGAAAGACCGCCGGAGCTACAGAGAACGCGCGAAGCGGTGATCGGGATCGCGATGGATGACGCATTCTGCTTCTATTATCACTCAAACATAGAATCGATACAAAAACGCGCCCGCGTCGTCTATTTCTCTCCGATTCGCGACGCGCTGCCCGATGTAGACGGATTGTATTTCGGTGGGGGCTACCCCGAGCTTCACGCTACGCAGCTAAGCGCAAATCGGCACCTTCTGGAGGATATAAGGACAAATGCAGACGAAGGCATGCCCATTTACGGCGAATGCGGGGGGCTTATGTACTTGTCGCGGTCGCTGTCTACCGTAGAGCACAAGCGAGTTTCATTGACCAATATTCTGCCTGTGGACATCCAAATGACCCAGAAAAGGCAAGCACTCGGACACGCGGAAGTGCAAGCCGTCCGAGATTGTGCGATCACACGCAGCGGCGATACGTTGCGCGGCCACGAATATCACTACTCGACCGCAACAGTAGATCGCGACGCGCGATTCGCGTATCGTGTGACGAAAGGTGATGGAATCAACGGACACGATGGCATCGTGGAGAGCAATGTTGTGGCGTCATATCTCCACACGCACGTTTACTCGATGCCGCACGAGTTTGACTTGTTTGTTGCCAACGCCAAGGCTTTTTCCCGGTCGTAGCAATGCTTAACGCGGCAAAGCTCCGGCTTAGCTGCGTGCGAGCATTCGTTGTCTATTGGCGGCTTACCCTCAGCATGAATCGACAGCTTACCGGCGATTGCTTAGGATATTCCCGCGAAGGCTTTCGTAATGTGCTCTTCAGGCAGCTTTTCGGAGCGGTAGCACCGCGGGTGCACGTCAGTGGCCTGCCGATTCTCAACTGCGCCGTCTGCGGCCATCGTCGGATCAGCGTCCACACGTGGCGTGAAGTGGCGCGAGCAAAAGCTTGGTCAGGCGTTTGGCTCAAAACTGACTGCCCCGATTTTTATCAAAATAACCGTAATAAAGCAGAAGCTCTTAGATGGGACTAGTGATAAAAATGGACCTTCTGAAGATCCCTCATATGGAAAAAGAAGAGTATGACCGGCTAATCAATGAGAATTACGTGAGCAGGATCGCCTTCAAGGGCGACGCGCATCCTTATGTTGCACCATTTCTCTATGTTTTCGACGGGCATCACCTCTATTTCCTCTCGACTAGGTACGGAAAAAAGATCCAGTATTTCAGCCAGAATCCTAACGTCGCGGTCGAGATCGAACAGTTCAGCAAAGACATGTCTTCCTTTACCTTCGTCACCCTGCTGGGCCGACTTGCCGAAGTCACCGATCGCACAGACGGTCGCCGTGTGCGACAAAAGTTCGTTAACATGATAACGGCAAAAGAACTCTCGAGCAACGTCGTCGCTGCCCTCGGCCTTTCCCCCGCTGAGCCTCTCGAAGCTATCGTGAACGAGAACCGAAGCCTTATCTGGAAACTTGAAAGCGTAGACGAAATCGTAGCCCTTAAGAACGCGTAGATCTCTCCGTATCCGTTAAGGGTGAACTGCCTGCAGCCAGCGCGCTTTCAGGAGCGCAGGATTAATAAGACGGGCCTCACTACTACCGTACAAACGTGATGAAATGACAGTCAAGTACGTTCCCGACACGAGCGTGTTGATCGATGGCAGGATCACGAAGCTTATCGACGATGGCGAACTGCGCGGCGCGACCATCATTATCCCCGAAGCGGTAATCTCCGAGCTCGAAGCCCAGGCGAATCAAGGACGCGAGATCGGCTTCAAAGGACTAAACGAGCTCAAGGCGCTTGCCGAGCGACAACGCTCGGGCCAAGTCGACGTGCGCTATGTCGGAAGGCGGCCCACCGCTGATGAGATCAAGCTTGCCTCAGTGGGGGAGATTGACGCGATGATACGAGCCGTCGCCTCCGAGAACGGAGCAACGTTCATCACGAGTGATATCGTCCAAAGCGAGGTCGCGCGCGCCAAAGGCTTAGACGTCACGTATCTCTACCCTGAAAAAGAAGCAGAACGACCGCTGTTGCTGCAGCGGTTCTTCACGCGCGACACTATGTCGGTGTTTTTGAAAGAGGGAGTGCCACCACGAGCAAAACGTGGTTCGATCAGCGACCTTAAGTTGGTCACCATAAGAAAGACGCGGATGAGTGAGAAGGAGATTCGCGCCATTGCTACGGACGTCATTGAACAAGCTAAATCACGCTCTGACGGTTTTATTGAACTGGAACGCCGTGGCGCTACGATTGTTCAGCTTGGCATGATACGAATCGCCATTGCTCGACCCCCGTTTTCTGACGGCGTCGAAATAACGGCGGTCCGCCCGATAGCGACGGTTAAACTAAACGACTACAAATTCGCCGACGAGCTAAAGAGCCGGCTGGGCGAATCAACAAGAGGAATAATGATCGCAGGCCCTCCGGGTTCAGGTAAATCGACGTTAGCGCAAAGCGTCGCGGAATTTCTTGCCGGTCAAGGGTTTATCGTCAAGACGATGGAAAGTCCGCGCGATTTGCAGGTTCCGGACAATATCACGCAGTACTCCGCGCTCGAAGGCGACATGGCCAAGACAGCGGACATTCTGCTGCTTGTGAGACCAGACTATACGATCTATGACGAGCTCCGTAAGACCAGCGACTTCAAGACGTTCGCCGACATGCGCCTCGCAGGAGTGGGTATGGTAGGCGTCGTCCATACGACGCGCGGGATTGACGCGCTTCAGCGCTTGATAGGCCGCGTCGAGTTTGGTATTATTCCTCAGGTTGTTGACACGATCATATTCCTCAAGAAAGGTGAGATTGAATCCGTATATGACGTCCATTTTGCCGTAAAAGTGCCATCGGGAATGATGGAGGCAGATCTTGCACGGCCGGTCATCGAGGTCAGGAACTTTGAGACGAATAAGGTCGAGCACGAGATTTACCTCTTCAGCAGGCAGGTCGTTGTTATGGCGGTAGGCCCGCGGGAACGCGGCAAAGCAAAACCAACGTGGAAATTCGCCGCTCGAGAGATTGAGAAGGAGATCGATAAGTATGCCAAAGAGCCAGTCAGCGTCGAGATTCTCTCGGACACTCGAGCCAACGTCTACGTGAGCGACAAGGACATATCCCACGTGATCGGCAAGGGTGGCAAGAATATCGAAAAAGTTGAAGACGTCCTTGGGATTGATATTGACGTTCTCCAGACGACTGAAGAGCCACAAAGAAGGGTCAAAGCTCGCGAAAAGGCGCCCCCCCAAAAAGCTACGGCAAGTGCCGAAGTTGAGCTCACCGACCGCCACGTGATTGTGACGTCAGATGCCAGGCCCGGTGACATCGTAGACGTGTTGATCGATGATGAGTATCTCTTCACAGCTACCATCGGGCGAAGCGGTGAGATTAAGGTGACAAAGGGGACCAACATCGCTAATCGCATCTTAGACGCGCTTGACCGCGGCGCACGGATTATGATGCGAAGCGCGTGAGCTTCGGCTTACGCAACAGGTTGATGCTCACCCCGCTCACTCTCTGGGGCGTTTGCGGCAATCAAAAGAGATTAGTAGAACGTGCGGCACAGCTAGTAGCAGCGCGCCGCGCGCCAAGGCGCGGCTGATGGAACTTGTGTGACAGGAATGAAAACGCAAAAGTTGATGCCGCCTCTGTTGTACGTAGGAATCTTTGCCGGAATCCCTTTGGCAATCATTGTCGCCCTTTTCTTTCTGCCCGTCTTGAACAGCGTCGATCCGACCGCAATCGTCATTCTCATTATTTTTACCGTCCTAGTTGTCACGCTGTGGCTGTTCGTCCCGCGCGAAGAGCCAGTACCGCGAAACCGTACAGGCCCCAAGGATAGAAAAGCGACGGTCAAGCGCGCCGTTCCCGCACCGATCGAAGCACCGGAAGAGCTCACCGGCGAGGAGAAAAAGCGAAAATCCCGGTCCAGGCGACCTCTCTACGAAGAAGGCGAGAAACGCGAGCCATTCGTTGACGTCGTCGAAAAATCAACCCAACATCCGGCGGCACAACCGCAAGTCAGGCGAAAAGCCCAGAGCAAGGCCCGCAAGAAGAGCGGCAAGAAGAAAAAGCGCTAGCAAGCACTGGGCGAACCCGCCTCAGTCGCTGCCACAGCACACGCAGAGAATTTGCAGCGTCAAAGCACGACAGCCGTCGCCACCGAAATCCCGTCGATCTCTCGGATTTCCGCCAAAACCGCATCTTGAATAGGATCGTCCAGCGCGAGGACCATCACCGCCCCGCCTCTGACTTTGTCGCGGCCGACGTTCATGCCGGCGATGTTGATGTTGTTATTACCGAGTAGCGTACCGACCTTGCCGATGACGCCGGGCTTGTCGATGTGGGACGTAATCAGCATGCATCCTTGCGTCTCTGCGTCGACGTGATAATTGCCGATCTTGACTATCCTCGGTTGATCCCCCAAGAAGAGGGTTCCCGACACCGACCAGTCCCCTTTGTCGCTGCTTATTTTGACCGTTATCAGACTCTGAAAGTCTTCGAGCTTTTCCGTCTTCGTCTCGGTAATCCGAATGCCCCGCTTCTTTGCAAGTATCTCTGCGTTGACAAAATTGACTGGGGATTGTAGCACATGGTCAAGGACACCTTTAAGCACGGCAATAGTTAGCGGGTGAACGTCGCACTGACCAACCTCGCCGGTATACGCGACGCCGATGCCTTGAATCTGCCCCTCGACGAGCTGAATGCAGAACTTGCCGAGTTGTTCCGAAAGCGGCATATAGCTCCGGATCGCCCCAAACGTCTCCGCCCGTATCGACACGTTAACCGCGTTTCGGACGGGTTCGCCCTTGAGCGCGCCAATCGTTTGTTCTGCGATAGAAACTGCCACGTTGATCTGCGCCTCAACGGTCGAGGCGCCAAGGTGCGGCGTCACGACGCAGTTGTCGAGCGAGAGGAGCGGACTTCCCGTTGGGGGCTCGTGTTCAAAGACATCTAGCGCTGCTCCGGCGATCTTGCCGCTGTTGAGGCCCTCGTACAGCGCTTCTTCGTCTATGATGCCCCCGCGCGCGACGTTCACAATACGGACGCCGTCGCGCATTTTCGAAATCTCTTTGGCGCCGATCAAGTGGTGCGTCTCCTTGGTCAATGGTGTATGAACGGTGATAAAGTCCGATTTGGCGAGAACGTCATCAAGCGATGACAGGTCAACGCGGAGCTCCTTAGCGCGCTCTACGGTAATAAAAGGATCATATGCAATGACGTTCATGCCGAGGGCGCGCATCCGCTTCGCCACTTCGGCCCCGATGCGTCCGAGGCCGAGAACGCCGAGCGTCTTGCCGAAGACTTCGACTCCGAGAAACCACGTGCGTTTCCACTCGCCCTTCCTGACCGAAACGTTTGCTTGCGGGATGCTGCGCGAAAGCGCCATCATCATGCTTATGGTGTGCTCTGCGGCGGAGATCATGTTGCCCTCGGGCGCGTTTATGACGATGATGCCCTTCGCCGACGCAGCGTCAACGTCGATGTTGTCTACGCCTACGCCCGCGCGTCCGATCACCTTGAGGTTTGATGCGTCGATGACGTCTTTCGTTACCTGTGTGCCACTTCTGACAATAAGCGCGTCGTAGTCGCCGACGATGCGGATAAACTGTTCTGGCGAAAGATCGGTCCGCACGTCGACCTGGTGGTCTCTTTTGAGCAGCTCGACACCGGCTTGCGATAGGGGGTCACTTACAAGTATCCTCATGGCAACGATTCCTCGTCAAAAAACTGAAGCGCACAGAGCGCGTCAACGCTATTCGCATTACCTACACGTCGAAAGCGTATTTCTACTTTTGGTCGGAAAGGCTTATGTAATTACTGCCGCCAAATAGCAGTGATTAAACTGCAAAGGATGCGAGCATGAAAGATAAACCAACTGTCGTCTGGCTTGAGGACGTCCGCATTGAAGACGTTCCTTCCGTGGGAGGAAAGGGGGCAAGCCTCGGAGAGATGATAAGCGCGGAAATTCCTGTGCCGCGAGGTTTCGCTGTCACCGCGCAAGCGTTTCGACGCTTTTTAGACGAGACGGGCATCGCGCCGCAACTTTTTGCCGCACTCCGCGTGAACGTCGACGACGCAAAGGAATTGGAAGCGGCCGCCGCGAGCGCCAAGAAGCTCGTGCTGAAGACGAAGATGCCGCAGCACATGCGCAGTGACATCATGAGTACCTACAACGAGCTGGCGAAGAGAGAAGGGGATACGCCGCTAGTAGCCGTGCGATCGAGCGCAACGGCCGAAGACATGCCTGAAGCGAGCTTTGCAGGACAACAGGAGACATTTCTCAACGTGCGAGGCGCCAGCAACGTGGTCGTCGCAGTTCAAAAATGCTGGGCATCCCTGTACGGCGCGCGGGCCATTTTCTACCGGGTCAAGCAAGGTTTTGAGCACGATTCCGTGAATATATCCGCTGTCGTCCAGAAGATGGTCAACGCGGACAGGTCAGGGGTCATGTTCACGACCAACCCGACGACCGGTGCGTCAGAAGCGATTATCGAGGGGTCTTGGGGTCTCGGAGAGGCCATCGTGTCAGGCTCCGTGTCGCCGGACACGTACCTCATCGATAGGAAGACCCGCCAAATCAAAGCAAATGTCGCCACCAAGAAAGTTATGGTCGTGAGGGATCAAAAAACGGGCGCTACGATTACCAAGGATGTCCCAGCAGACCTGCAGAACAAAAGAGTCCTCAGCGACGCCGAGCTGTATACCATTCTCGACCTAGGCGAACTCATCGAAGAGCATTACGACAGCCCTCAAGACATCGAATGGGCGATCGAAAAGGGCGAGGTGTACATCGTGCAATCGAGACCGGTGACGACGATTAGGAAAGGAGACGCAGCAAAAGAGACGAGCACAGCAGGCGAGGCAGAGAAGTTGCTCGAAGGCCTCGGGGCATCTCCTGGCCAAGCGTCTGGCGAAGTCAAAATCATTCGAAGCGTGGACGAGCTCGATAGAGTTTTGGACGGGGACATCCTCGTTACGGCGATGACCTCCCCAGACATGGTTCCCGCGATGCAAAGGGCAGCGGCGATCGTTACAGACGAAGGCGGCTTGACCAGTCACGCGGCCATCGTTTCAAGGGAACTCGGGGTACCCGCTGTGGTGGGAACGAAGGAGGCCACGAAGAAGCTCACTGATGGCATGCTTATCACCGTTGACGGCGAGATGGGGCTTATCTTCTCGGGACGCCTTGAACGGGC
>JBEKIR010000033.1:0-10030 GCA_050011655.1 Halobacteriota archaeon
TTTGGCTTAGTCGAGCGCTTCTATTTCTTATCTTGCATCGCTGAGCAAATATGGCAAACGCCACGGCCTGTGGTATTCGTTCACAAGCCCGCTTGTGCCGATGCTTGACCAAGCAAAATTTCGGAAGTTGATCCTTATAGCTGTTGCGGTCTCCCCATCTCATCACTTGAACGAAGCTTGTCACTATACGTAAACGCGGGAAGCCATTACGCTTAATGTCGAAGCAGGCATCGCAAGAAGGTTTATTGGCAGCGATCGTATAGTTATAGGTTTGACAATGATGGTCGCTGATGCCAATATGGATGTCGTCGCTATATGCAAGTGAACATTTTAAAAGGTTACTGTTTAACAAAATTCTCTTGAATTATTCAGCGATTTAGTTAAATGTTGGAAAAAACAGCGGAGATGAAAAGATGGGTAGATTAGAAAACAAGGTGGCACTGGTGACCGGTGCAAGTTCTGGAATCGGGTATCAGATTGCTAAACTCTTTGCAAAAGAGGGCGCATCAGTTGTAGTAATCGCAAGGCGAAAAGAAAGATTGGCAGATCTTATAGCGCAAATAGAAGCTGATGGCGGAAAGGCCGTTGCAGTTCCTAGCGATGTCATGATTGAAGACGATGTCCAGCGTGCCGTTACAACGGCCGTACAACGCTTTGGCAAACTCGACATCATCGTCAACAATGCCGGGATACTCGACAAGATGAAGCCAGTTGCTGAAGTTGATGACGACCTATGGGATACCGTTCTCAATACCAACCTGATGGGCCCAATGCGCTTTTTCAGAGCCGCTATCCCAGAGATGGAAAAGGCCGGCGGGGGGGTGTTCATCACCATATCGTCTCTTGGTGGGCTATACGGAGCACGTGCGGGAGCAGCTTACACAGCGTCAAAACACGGAGTTCTTGGCCTCGCGAAAAATGTTGCATTCATGTATGCAAACAAGAACATTAGATCCAACGTTATCGCTCCGGGCGGCGTTAAAACCGAGATAGGTGCCGACACTGCAGGAGTAAGCGAAATGGGGATGGAGCGATTTCAGCTTGGTATTGGTACGATGCCGCGAATGGGCGAACCTGAAGAGATTGCCCGGCTGGCTCTGTTCCTCGCTTCAGATGAAGCGAGCTTTATAAACGGAGCGGTTGTTACCGCTGATGCTGGCTGGGGTGCTTATTAGAAGGACCGTTCGCAGAACGTAGGTATTCAGTCGTGGGCATTGATCTCACTGAAGCAATGCTCGACATCGCAAAACGACATAATACCTACAATAATGTCTCGTTCAAATTAGCTGACGCGGCACAGATGCGGTTTGCGGATGATCAGTTTGACGTTTCGAGTGTCTCCCTTACTTTGCACGAAATGCCATCTTTGGTGAGAGAGTGCGTCTTATCTGAGACGGTACGAGTCACCGCGCTTGACGGGATTATTATGATCGTCGAGTATGTTATCCCGCGACGAATGCGTGGCACGCTCTCCTCGTTCGTCTCGCACGATGGGGAGAGGGCAAATACTTCGCTGAATTTGTCACATCTGATTTTCGAGGTTTACTCAACAAGGTCGGTATTCAGATCGAAAGGGAGGTGCCAATTCTGATGGGCCTAGTGAGGGTAACGTGCGGGGTAAACAAGGAATTCAGAGAGAAGCGCATATCTACGTGTAGCTATTAAGGTACACGGGGGACAGCTTGGCGCAAGAGACAAACGAAGAAGCAAACGCGGCGTTTCTATTGTCGCTTATTGGTGGTGTATTCATCCTCATTGGAAGTCTGGTCGTCCTTGGCCTTGGGATGTTCGGCGCTTTCGGCATAGGGTATACGGGCTTGATGATAAGTCGCATGATGGGCGGATTTGGGACAGTAGGGGTGTTAGGTGGCGTCTCAATAATCGCCGTTTCGGTCATCGGCATCGCATCGGCCGTTATCGTCATCTACGGAGCGTTCTCCATCAGAGATAAGCCAACGGCACGAACGACGTGGGGGCCCCTAATTTTGGCGTTCTCTTTGATAAGCTTACTGAGCTTGGGAGGGTTCTTAGTCGGGGCAATTCTTGGCATACTCGGTGGAATACTTGCTATGGTCGGAAACAGATGAGGACAGCTTCATTTCCAAACCCATCGTTATAGGTCAAGGTCATCGCTTTCGCGCACTCACTACACTAGGGCAAGGTATCACAAAATTACGACGGCCTCGACGGCTTCCTAAGTACGAGATCGCCCTGCGTGACAAATCGTATCCAGGAGAAGAGCGCTATAAGGAGTGCGACGCCAATCGCTGCTTCCGTAATGTTGACAAGTATCGCAAGGTAGGTGCCAGTGAGCGCGTCAGAAAACCAGTCGAAGACCAGCAGGACTCCTGCGGCTACCCACACTAACCCTGTCAAATAAACTCTTGATTGCATTTTCATTGTTTAAGCTCCGGCGTTGCCGAATATGTGTGTTGCAGAGTTGCCGTTGAATGAAAGAATCAACGAAAGACGTCGCACATCCTAGTTAGCATTTTTCTTTTTTCCTCGTCCACTGTTCGATTAATATCTAAATCAATTTTATAAAAGACACTTAATTATAACAGAAAGTGCTCCAGAAATGCAAAGAATTTGCCTCTTTGTATAAACTGCTGGCTTTGGCCCTAAAAGAAGCGCAGAATGGCAATATTTATTAAACAAAACACTTCTTTTGTTCACTGTGACGAAAATACCCGATTATCTTGAGAAAGAACAGGTCGATGAGATACTCAACGCTGCTAAAACTTGTAATCATCGGGACTACTTACTGCTCCGGTTTATGTGGCGAACCGGCGTACGCGTAAGTGAGGTCATAAACGTTACCCCGAAGGATATTGAATACAAGAACGGTGTCGTTAATATCCGAAAAGCTAAGGGAGGGCGACAGCGGAGAGTGCCTCTTGATCAAGATACCCTCAAAATGCTTTCCGACTATGTTTTAGCACTAAATATCCCAGAGGATCGGCCCGTCTTTTCTATAAAACGAACGCAAGTATTCAACCTCGTAAAAAAATATGGGAATATGGCAGGTGTTAAGATACATCCGCATACTCTGCGCCATAGCTTTGCGATTAACTTAGTTCGTAGCGGGACAGATTTAAGACGTGTACAGCTCATGCTAGGGCATTCAAGCCTTAGCATTACCCAAGTCTACCTTCAATTCAATGATAATGACCTAAGAGAAGCCTACGAAAAAGTAGCTTTTTAAATGTCGCTTCTACTAAGTGATTTTTATAAAAGTGAGAGTTGAGAAGCAAAAAACCCCTGTAGCTACAAAATACGCCTACCTAATTGACAAGCTTTGCCTTTGATATCTCAGAATTTCTGACGGCTATTTTTGGTATCTACCAACAGTCTTGACAAACGAGCGGTGCACCAGAATACAAATCTAATGTGAGATATCTCATCAATTTCGTTAACCAATCGCTGCAATTTCTTTTCTCATACGACATCTGCAAAAAGGTCCGAGCCAAAAAAAACAATAGTTGTTCAACAAAAACCTGCAATTTCTCTTGCTAGCTGTCTTCAATGCATTCATAATAACCAATTCCAGCACATTCATCTCTAACGCAAACCCAGATTATTTGTAAATTTTTATAAAAATGAGTGCTAACTTCACTTTTTTGATCAATGATCCAGAGTCTGTGTAGCATAAAATCAGATTCTTAGATAGTTAATATATCTAATATATATTTTATTATAACCTTTAGAAATATATTATAGAATCATTACTTTTATAACTAATTTAATTAAGTGTACATATATTGACCCGGCATTACAACTTCGCTTGCCGACCATCAAACAGCTATTTTCACAAAAAACTTGAGCTTTTGCAAGCAACAAAATAGGCAAAAGTGAGAGCTACCGCCGTTTCCTAAAACTCTAAACTGGTGCACACAGCAGGCCTATACAGAGTTAAAGTTAAACCCGGCTCAAAAAACGGTTTTTTCGTCGAATATGCTTAAAATACTTTCCAACTCTGCTTGGCTGACATCATCTCTTGACTGAAATCTAATACCATGATCCCCGTCGTGTCGTTTTCTATGATCATATCTGCCAGTGAGAATGACCTGAGGTATTCGCGTCGGAAAAGCTTCACATCGCTGAGCTTTTCGATAATGTTTGCAAACCAAACACATGGAAACTGGGTAAGCAGGCAAAACAAACTCCTTTGTTTATTTTTTACACGCTCTTTTTCTTTAACCCGGTTCAAGAGAGTATTACATTATCAAAATTTAGGAGAAAAGTGAGTGTTCCTGGTTATCTTGAGCTTGGCACGAGTCCACGTTTGCCGTTCAGAAGACTAATCGGATACCGATCAGTACCGTAGCCCTAAACATAAATGCAGCACGGCACATCGGATACTTCAATCAGCTCATCGATTGCGTCTATTGATTCCAAGAGATCATTATCTCGAGGTGGAATGCTTGAAGCCTTTCTCTAAAAGTCACGTCTGCGATGACGCCCAGGTCAGTGCCATCCCTAGACGAGACCGGCCTGTCTAGAACTTTTTTTTGCCTCATGATTTGACCTGTACAACCGTTACATGTCAACTGCCATATGCTTTTTTGTCTTTAAAGGATTTGAAAGGATTAGCACAAGACTTTCCTGCCGAGGTCTAGAAGCTACGGAAGCAAATTAGCGGAAATGATGTAGTGGTAGGGCCCTGAATCTTTTACTGAGACGACTCTAAATCCTGCTCTTTCGATGAGAGAGACGGCTTCGCCCTGACTGAACCGTATTTCAAGCGGGGGGCCGAAAGGCGTTTGCTCTTTCTTCCAGTCTAGGTTTACCAATCTGCCGTCCGTTTTGAGCGCTCTCTTCGCGTTCTGCAAAACCTTGAGTGGATCTTTGAAATCGTGGAGCGCTATCCCAACAAATACTATGTCAGCGCACTGCTCGCATAAGACGACATCTTCTGCCGTGGCGAGTTTTAACCGCAGATTTCGCAGGCCGACAAGCGCAGCTTGTTCATGTAGTTCATCCAGCGCTTCTTTGTCAACGTCAACGCCGCAAATGACACCTTGTGAGCCGACTATTTTTGCTGCTGGAATGGCAAAAAAACCAAGCCCACAGGCCAAATCTATGAGCACATCGCCGGCCTTGACGCCCGCTTCCGCGAGAATTGCTTCAGGGTTCTGCCACGTTCGCCTTTCGGCTTCGTTACGATATGTGTGAAGCATCGGATCACGACGTGATGCTCATAAAGCAGACAACATACTTATATTCGTTGCGACGCGATGCAGAGGTCTGCAAGCACTCCTAAACGTTGCAGAAGAGAAGTGGTCTCAGACCAGTCATAGTTTCCACTCGTGAGTGACAGTCAAACGCGCGAGCAAGATGGCTTGAGAGGTGCGTCGCGAGCAACGCTGCTACTGAATAACTGGCCTTAGAACACCTTGAGCACGAGCAGCAGGCCAAACGAGACCATGAGGAGCCCGCTGCTACTGAATAACTGGCCTTAGAACACCTTGAGCACGAGCAGCAGGCCAAACGAGACCATGAGGAGCCCGGCCACAAGCCGCATATATCGCGCTGATTTCATTCTCCATTCTTCTGCTCTGTCTGTCCCCACCTTGATGGCATATATGGCGACGAAAACAATAGTCATTGGTATGATGAATGCAAGTGCGAAGAGGGCCGTGTAGAGGTTGTAGTCCATCGTGGTCATGCTGGTGAGATAGTTGGCGGAGAAGAAGGTGAACGGACCTAACGTGCACGGCAAGGCGGCAATCGTCGCAATGAAACCGAGCCCGATAATAGCAAGAAAAGAACCGGTCTTCCCGAGGGTGCTGATGCTGTGTTTCGTGAACGTGGGAATCTTAAAACTGAACCAGCGGTTGTACCAAAAGAAATCCTTGATCGATACGATACCAACGACGAGGAGGAAGACGCCGATCACGGTCTTAGTCAGATCTAAGTTCTGTGCACCTACGATTCGAACGAACTGTACAAGCGCAAGTGCCGAAAGGAAGAAGACGAAAAACACCGTTGCAATGTAGGCCACCCCAATGGCGAGGGCTCGCCGGCGCGACGCTGTGAGGGCGATCGTCCCCATCAAGAAGATAAGCACTGAGAAGACACACGGATTTAGCCCGCTGATTATGCCGGTTGTGATGAACAGCGGCAATGGCAGACTCCCCTGGCTAGTCACCACCGTCCCATTCTGAGAGGAGGTCGAATTCTTGGTCCCTGGTGTAGGCGTCGGCGTTGGCACACCGTGGCCAGTTAATGTGTCACCCGGGCCTGTCGCTCCGTGTTGAATTGCTTGTGCAACAGCTGCTTCGATCTGTGGTTCTGCAGTGTCCGATACGAAATATTGATTTCCGATGAAAACTGTCGGGACAGTGTCTAATAACTTCATTCCGTACGCGCTCTCGAACGTCTCAAAAAGGCTAAAATTCGCACCGTTTTGCGTTTCGTACTGATACACGTGCAATGTTGGATACTCGGCTGCCAGCGCAGCAATGTGTGGCGCGAGCGCCTGGCAATGCGGACAATCCGATCTGTAAAACTCGTAAAGGTTCACAGGCCACGGCGGGTATTGCGCACTCGCAGCCGTGGTTGAACTAGACGGCGATGATGTCTGCGCTGCGGCGGGGCTTATCACTGAGCAGCACATCAAGAGTATAAGCGTTAGCGAGAGACTAATGAGTGCTTTTCTGTGTGTCGGTCCGTGTCTTTTCAACATTGCGATCGTTGTATCTTACGCGAACGGATTATCAACCTTTCCAGTCCCAATGACGCAGTCACTTTAGCAACTGTCGATGCAAACAATATCTTTATAATTATCGTTATATTTTTATGTGCGGCTTTTGTTTAATAATCCTTCCGATTTTCTTTTTGACGGGTCGCACGCGTGTCAAACTGTGCCGCGGACTTGTTTGAGAATCTTTTTTCCACACAAAGCTTTCAAAATTCTAGCTGTTTCCAAGACGGTGCACACGACTGCAAAAACCTCTCAGAGCTTGTGAACCGCGTGGCTCGGGCGTGGTAATTTCCGCAAAAAAGTAGGGCTCGGGACGAGCTTTTCAATAGGTCTGCAGTCTGATTCGCTGACCTAATATGCACTTGCCGCCTCTAAGTCCTCCAAACGGATTCTTGGGCGTGCCAAGCGAATTCATGCATCGTGCCATGATGGCGGCTCCTCGCGCTAGGCCATCATCCACAAACACGACATACTCTTCGGGCTTGCTGTAGATGCCCATTTCTTTGATGACCTTTAAGATATGACTTGGCTTGTTTCCGGTTATGCCTGCGCGCCCGGTTATCCCGATGCTCACCTTGTTATTGATCAGACCTTTCGTAAATGCTGTATTAATGATCCGTTCGGCTATGCCGGTTGAAACCCAGTCAATCACGCTATAGAGCATTCCGAGCCCATAATCTTTGTAGATCTCGCCACCGACTTTCGAAATGCGGTGAAGGTCACTGCCGTTTTCACCGGAATCAACGCCGATAAGCGTCAACCCGATTTGCGCAGCCGCGTGAGGATTCACGGGGACGCTGCCAAAGCGCTTGGACGTTTTTGGGACTTCCTCGATTCGAATATGTTCGTGGATCTCGTTTGCGAGAGCTCTTACGTCCCGTTCTCTCGCAACGCTCACCTTAAGTCGGCTCAGCTTTGGGAGGTCAAACGTCGTGCCGCTCGTTTCGTCTACCAGCCCGGTGCCGCGGCCTACGGAATCGACGATTTCCCCAGAAATCCCGCAGAAGTTCGCGATCGTGTTCGCGTAGGGAAGTACGTCATTGGTGATGCGCCCTTTGAAGGTTGTCCCGAAATCCATAGAAAGGCACGGATTTCTGAAGTCGACGTCTGCCCATTTCGCGCCTTCCTTGATTCCAGCCGTCGCGAGTTCACCCTCCATTTCATTTGCGACAACTTCAACACCTGTCGAGCCTATCGGAGGGAGCACGCCGCTTACCGAACCATCAAAAGCGACTTTATCGAGAAGACTGTACTCGCGAAACTTCTTAGGGAGGTGGTGAAGGCTCATCGCTGGCGTCATTTTACGTGCTGTCACTCCCGCCATTAAGCAGCCGTCGGCAAGTGCCTTTATAAACTCACCAATATCCTCGGGCTGATCAAAACCAGCGACAACGCCGGTGGAACGCACGACAAAATGGAGGTCATCAGCAAGCTCGAGATTTGCGTTTCGCACGGACTGGACGAGAGTACGCTTCACCATCTCAGCAATGCTGTTTCGCGTAAGCGGCTTGTAGGTTAGGGTCCGACCGAAGATTTCTTCGCCTGGCTTCGGGTCGCGCACGTCGCGCGTCATGTTGACGACCTTGTTGACGACGTAGGCCTTGCCGTCCAGCATGTTCGTCGCGGTGAGGATACACTTCGTCGTCGTGTTGCCTACTTCTACGGACGCCACAACGTAGAATGGGCCCTTCTTGATGTCAAGCAGGGACACCTGTTGATTCTTTGCAACCTTCGGTTTCGCTCCCAAAAGACCTAAAGCCACGATGCTTTCCTTTCCTTAGCCCTTAGCCACTACCGACTTCTTCCCGCTGTTTCACACGCGCGACTATGTCTTTGAATCTGTTGCTGAAAAAGCCGGTTTCTCTAGATATTAATATATAATTATTGATATTTATTTATGGTAGGGCCGATAAGCCCGAAGAGCATCTTGCGCCCCTCAGGCGATTTAAAAACGGGAAGGTCCCAGTTTTGCACAACTTTTGATCGGTATGTAGTGCTCGGGCGACGGGCCATAGGATCAAAGCCCTCCTTTTCATAGCCTTGCTTATGAACGAGGATTCCCCTCCTCTGCCACGCGGGAGTCTTCGCCAGATTGACTCCGTGGCTAAACACGAGCTCGTGCATCTCGCTCGAGGTCATCCCAAGCAGTGTCGTATGAGCTTCTCGTCCTGTTAGACCGCTTTGTCGCAAGTTATAGTAGCCGTACGCGTGCACGTGATTTCGCCACGTTTCATTTTGCCTCGATTCAAGGTAGATCGGGATGTCCATTGCGCTCACAGGAATAACGCGTGCATCAAACGCTAAAGGGACGCCCGACGAGAGGTTAAGTGTCACTGCGCTGGCGAAGAAGCTAGCGACGACGGAGTCAAGCTTCTCGATCCTGCCATCAAATGGAGATTCACAAAAGAGGACATTTGCTTCGTCAGAGAATGCGAAAACGAGTTGCACGGGCAGTCCGCTGCGTCGCATGAGCGCTTCCGATGCGGCGCCCATTGACTCGGCAAATGCGAGATCGTACGGTTTTTCACGCTTGAGCAACGAAAGCGCGTGCTGGAAATTGCGTCCGTCAACACGCACAAAAAAGGGGGCGACGGTGCGCAAGCCTGCGTAGATCTCGCGCTCTTTCATTACACTTCTTCTTTTGGCTTAGCTCGGCCGATGAGCGTTTTCACGACGCTGCTTACGAGAATTATGTCGGCTATCGATTTTGCAAACCTATAAGGTATCACTACGAATCGGTACTTTATATCGAAGATATTATGGTTAATGTCGCCTATAACGAGGCCAGTTACCCTTTTATCGTTCGTGTCTATCTTGATATCCTCAACTTTTCCTACGTAATCCCCCTTGTCAGTATACACGTTGAGGTCCATGATTTGTGTCAGCTCGATTCGCATTTCAACCTCCCTTTTGAATTTCGTGCACAAACTCCGCCATACACTATCGACTAAAGTAATATATAGTTTGCCAAATAAAGGCTTATCAGGATTATATGGCTTGGTCTTTTCGAATCGCTACCGTTCGCGGAATCCCGATTCTAGTCAATATTACGCTCTTTCTGATTATTCCCCTTTTCGCCTTCGTGTTTGCCATCTCCGGCCCACCCATAGGGTTTGCAACCGTTCCCAACGCATACGTTTACGGGACGATAGCGGGCATTATGATCTTTGTTTTCGTGCTGCTCCACGAACTTGGGCACTCGCTTCTTGCCATGCGCTACGGCATCGAAGTAAAAAGCATAACCCTTTACCTCATCGGAGGGGTTTCCGCAATCGAAATCCCGACAGATCCCAAACTCGAGTTCAGAACTGCGCTAATCGGGCC
>JBEKIR010000034.1:0-9599 GCA_050011655.1 Halobacteriota archaeon
CCCCCAGAAGAGCCGCCTGGCACGCGCTCGAGGTCCCAAGGATTCTTGCACGGTCCGAAGAAGCTGGTTTCTGTTGAGGTGCCCATCGAAAATTCGTCCATGTTCGTTTTGCCAATTATGACGGCACCTTCTTCGCGCAATTTCTTGACAACGAACGCGTCGTATGGGGGAACGTAATGTTCCAACATCTTCGAGGCGCACGTGGTTCGCAGCCCTTTGGTTGAAATGGCGTCTTTAATCGCTATGGGGATGCCAGCCAGCCGCCCATCAAGTTCGCCCGCATCAGCACCTTCAGCTTGTTGTCGCGCACCTTCGTAATCGACAGTGATAAACGCGTTGAGTTTGCTTCGTCTGATGGCATCAAGCAATTCCTCAACGTGTTCTCGGTGGCTCATAGTATCCGTGGGCCCCTGAAATAGCCATTTTCGACTCTTGGTGCGTTCGCAAGAGCGTTTTGTTGCGTTAGGCTCGGCGTAACCTCGTCGGTACGCAGCACGTTGTGCTCCTCTTGTTCAGTCAGTTCCGCTTCAATGTCTTCTAGCTCTTCAAAGTACTCCAGTATAGCATTGAATTGCATCGTGAACGCTTGCATATCTTCTTCGTCAAGGTCGATACACGCGAGCCGCGCTATTTGTTCAACATCGGTCTTAGTTATCATTCTGCCACCGCAATACCGCGTTTTTCAGCCACTGATTGTAAATAAATCCCGACGGCGCCTTTACTGTTGCGCTTGTCGTAAGGAAGGTTTTTGCGTGCGAGTTTCCGCAACACTGCGCTTACCCCTGTCCCGTACTGGAGCGCTTTTTTCCGTCTGTAGGCCAATTCGTGAGGCATTAGCTGCTCAGCCACTCTTCGCAAGATATACTTGTTGATCCCCCGGTTGAGTTTCAGTGCGCCGTCAATCGTCAATCCAAACTTAACCACCCGCGGATCTAGATACGGCAAAATGATGTCTATCGAGTGTGATGCGGCCGCCAAGTTGTCTCGTTCGAGGTTGTCCCTCGCGATGTTAAGCACGTCAATTTCGAGCGCGTCGCGCAGCCCTTCGTGATCTGCAGCGGGGAGCCTTGCGTATCTCGAATAGCCTGCAAAGAGTTCATCTGCTCCTTGCCCGGTCAGAATAGATTTCAAGCCCGCTGCTTTTGTTTGCTCAGCAAGCACCCACATCGGGAGAGCGATTGCGAGATCGAGCGGATTGCAACTCTCGACGGTTTCAATAACGCGAGGAATAAGCATTTCGACGTGGCAGGCGTCAAGGTGAATGACCTGGAGGTCGATTCGCATCAGGCGCGCCGCCTGCTGTGCGCTTTTTAGATCGTGCGATTCAGGCAATCCTGCCGCGAAGTATCGGTTGTTCGCGTTGTCCGCCATGATCGCACAGAGCAAGGAGCTGTCGACTCCGCCCGAGAACGCGACGCCCATTTGTTCATCGGCGAGTTCATTCATCACGGACTCAAGAAGTTCGCGAAGGTCGTTTACCACGCGTGATTCGTTATTGGTTGCGCGGTTTCTGCTTGACTGCTGAAGGGTTTTTTTCGTGCCAAACGTAATGCTTCGCGGTCCGTGAATCGCCACCGTGGTTCTTGGGTCGACCCGTTGGGCGCGATTGATTCCGACGGACCACAAAGCCTTGCGTTCAGACGCGAATGCGCATAGCGAACCCTTCATGTTTGATCCGTAGAATAATGGTCGCGAGCCTATGCAGTCTCTGTCCAGCAGGAGAACGCGCGAATCAACAATGCGCGCTTGGGCGTAACTTGAGTGGTACCTGTCTGAAACTGTTATTGACAAACCTCTGCTCCCAGAAGTCGCACTGAATTGCGCATCGCCCAAAGCACTCACGGCGTATTCTAAACCATTCGCCAATTTTCCCTGGGAACAGCGGCGCACGGCTCCCCGGTGCTTGAGGACTTGCTGCATCGACCGCACAGCCCGGAAGGCTCTCGGTCCAGCAGCTCCGACTATTCCAGACACCCGTCCTGCCTCAGAAGCGTCACCACGCGCTCTACTTGTTGAGGAGCCGTGCCAATGTAGTTCTCGGGACGTACCATCCACTCGAGTTGCTCTTTAGTGAGGTGTTCGGCGAGCAGTGGCTCTTTCAGCAGCGCCTCTGAAATGGTATCGCCGCTCTCGTAGGCGTTCATTGCTGCTGATCGTATGATTTCGTGCGCGCGTTGTCTTCCGATCTTCTTTGCGAGGTGCATCATCACGGCTTCACTCATGTTCAGTCCCCTCATGAGATTGAGATTGCGCCTGATGTTCTGCTCGTTGAACGTCAGATTTCCTAAAACGTTGATGGAGAGCGTCACAATGTGATCACTCAGAATAGTTGCTTCAGGAAAGACGATGCGCTCACAGGAAGAATTTGTGAGGTCTCTCTCGTCCCAGAGCGTGTTGTTTTCCAATGCCGGCATAACGAACGATCGCACGACGCGGGCTAGGCCGCAGATTTGTTCTGACTTGATCGGGTTTCGCTTGTGCGGCATGGTTGAGGATCCGACTTGCGCTTTGCCGAACCCTTCAGAGACTTCGGCTATTTCGCTTCGTTGCAGTGTTCTGATTTCTGTAAATATCTTCTCGAGGGACGTAGCGATGTTGGCGAGCAGCATCACGTATTCGGCATGACGATCCCGCTGTATGACTTGGGTCGATACTTCAACGGACTGCAATCCTAACAATTTCAACGTACGCGCTTGAATCTCGACAGCCTGCTTGCCAAAGGCTGCTTGGGTGCCTACCGCTCCCGTCATCTGACCGACTTCGATCCTACCGCGCGCTTCTGAAAGCCGTTGCAAATGCCGATGTATTTCCATCGCCCAGACGGCGAACCGCAGACCGTACGTTGTCGGCACAGCAATCTGCCCGTGAGTTCTGGCGGCGCACACTCTATCCTTGTTTTCGTCAGCGAGATTTACCAAAACGTTTCTGAGTCGAATGAGTTTCGACTTGAGGATTTTGCACGAATCGCGCAGCTGCAACGCCAGAGCGGTATCAATGATATCATTGGACGTCGCCCCGTAGTGCACATAATCAGTTTCTGCGTGAATTTTCTCGGCAATGGCCTCGACGACGGCCATGATATCGTGATGGATTGCTTCTTCGATTTCTGCCACGCGTGTTAGCGTGATTTCTCCCGCAGCCTCTTCGATTTGGTCCGCCGCCTCTTTAGGTATAACTCCGAGCTCGGCTTCCGCTTTCGAAAGCGCCACTTCAACGAGGAGCAAATAATGGAGCTTACGCTCTTGGCTCCATATCGCTTTCATCTCATTGGTGCCGTAACGGAATTCAATCGGATGAACTGCCATTTTTCGCTCCCCAGTTTTCGACAATCGCCTTTTGGCGCTCTTGCTTTAATTTTCTGTCGGCGACCATTGAGTCTCTATTGAAGTGTAGCGCCACGCCACGAACACGGGTGTGGTGACAGACTAACTAGCCAAGCGGCTGCTTTCGAAACACAACTGCGTGTTTTTGATGAAAGTCACGCACCGAATTTCTGGCCTCTGCCTAAGAGATCTGTGAGCACTGGAACCAAGTCAACCCCGCGGATACGATTCATGCCTCCCAGGGCCGCAGAACACTCGTCAAATACGTTAATCTCATCAGTTCGAACGCCTTTTCCGTGTATTATGAACGGAACCGGGTCACCGGAGTGTTCTCTGAGGCTCACCGGCGTTGTATGATCTGCAGTAATGACGACAAGCGTAGATTCGTCGATTGCAAGCTCCGACATCGCGGCATCGACCCGAGTCAAGAAGTTCGCTTTGGCATCGAAATCACCATCGTGGCCGGCTTCATCTGCGCCTTTTATGTTGAGTAGTACAAACGCGTGTGTCTTCAATGCTCTGTTGACGTTCTTCACTTTTCCGTCGATATTTGAGTCAATGTGCCCTGTTGCGCCTGCAGTCGGCACGTATTCCATGCCAGTAAGTTTACCAATCCCGATCACCAATGCGGTCGCCGCGATCACAGCAGCATCAAGACCTGTGCGCTCTTCAAATGGGATCAACTGCGGAACTGCGCCCGCCCCTCGAAGTAGTACTGCGTTCGCTGGAAGTTCGCCCGCTTCTGTCCGTTTTTTGTTCACCGGATGAGCACTTAGGATCTCGCACACCTGGCGAGTGAAATCATTAACGAGCTTCGCTGTTTTTTGTGGCGAAAGGCCGGTCGTCGTAGGTTGTGATGGCAACAGCGCCCCGATGTGATGCGGGTCGGTGGGCGTAATGCTCGGACTAAGGCCTTCCCCTCGCAGAACAAGGGCCGCTCTATGTCCTGCTGACTCTTTGAAAATGAACTCGCAATCAAGATGCACGTGCTCTCTGATCGCTTCTGCCAGCTGGTGGGTATCGCTGATACGACCCGCGCGTCGGTCGATAACTGTGCCGTCTTTGACCGTGGCGAAATTGCCGCGGAAGGCAATGTCGCCGGGTTTGACGTTAATTCCGACTCCTGCTGCCTCGAATGGCCCGCGTCCGGTGTACACTTCTTTCGGCGAGTAACCAAGCAATGAGAGATGCGCTGTGTCAGAACCAGGAGGCGTGCCGGGTGCTATAACGTCCATGATTCCTAGGATCCCTTCGCGCGCTAATCGATCGAAGAACGGAACGCTCGCGGCCATTAAGGGCGTCTTCGTATCGACCGTGGGACGGTCGGCCGCACCATCGAGCACGACGAGCAAAATTTTCGTAGCAACGTCCATGTCGCAAAAGCTTGCAGCGGACCCTAAACACTGTGCTTATGGTTCGGCTAATATCTTTGTTTTGCCGATTTCTACGCGCCGTAACGGGTAGATAATCTTTGCTTGTTTGTAAATATCGCTCGCGAGCTTTCCGAGAACGACTTCGTGGATGAACGGTTCATAATTAAGATCTTTTCCGCGTTGCCGTAGGATACCGTTCATGATCTCACGGATCGCTTTGATTTGAGAAGATCCTGCTCGTTTTATCGTAAACGACATTGGCTTAAGGTGAATCTTGTAGCCGTCTTTTGTCGTTACAACGATGTTTGACTCGACGAGACTTGTACGCCTCTTCACTAGGCTTCTGAGGTAATCACGCGTTAGTTCGTGCCCTGTGAACTTAGTATGTGCCGACTCACCACTCACTTCATCGATCTTGAAGTGCATTTTTACGTTTTGCTTTCCCATGTCGTTCGTCAGTTCGCCGAGGGTGGTATCCATGACTCTTCCAACCAGTTTCAAAGAATCGTCGGCAGGGGTTGTCCCGATGTTCATTTTGCCAAAGATCTCAGGCGTGACAACATCGTACCATTTCTTTGCTTTCCAGCCTTCAGCTTTCTTCCTTGTCTGTCTTCTCGCCATCCAAAAACTCCTTGCACAACCTGCAGGGCACTCAATAACTTCAATAGCGCTTACAGTCATCTACGCTGCGATTTTACCTCTAAAGCTTACACGTATATAAATGATTGTACCATATAACCCTTTTTCACAGGAACTTGATCCCTTCGGGCAGCTCCTTAATACGCTTTGCGAATTTCTGTGGCCATAATTCGATATCTAGTCCTTTTTGTGCAAAAAATGCGGCTGCCCATCTTTCTAAGCCGATGCCTGAGCACCCCGACCACAGATCTCCTTTTTGGGTTTTAACGTTGAAACCACGGGGATATTTGTCTCCGTTTACGCTTACATTTTGAAACTCAAGCCATTGGCTGTCCGTTCGCTCGCCCCGATACGGCAAGTACGCTTCGTAGTCGATCGTGCCTGCAGAACGGTCACCCGCAGCTTCAACGAGTCCTTCTTGCGCCATAAACCATGGGGTAACGCGCGCCATTCTCCAGTCGAGATCCAATATATCGTTAAAAATGCGCGCGTAGCGCTTCTCAAGTTCGTGAGCTTCTTCGTTGACTTGTTCGGGGCTGCCGGCCCAGACGATCTCAATTCGGTGAAACTCATCGACCCGTTCTATACCATGGATGCCACCGCTTTCGTAGCGATGCGATGTGCCAGATCGATCAAACACCTTAATCGGAAGCGACTCCAGGGAAATCGTTTCGCCTTGCATAAACGGCCAAAACGAAGGACATTGGGCGTAGCACATGCCCCCGATGGGGTCGTCAATCTTCTGTCTGATAAGCTCCAAGGGAATTTCATTCGTGACTTTGTAATAATCTATCACATCTTCCCAATATTCCGGGTCGCGTGTTTTAGGAGGAGAGACGTAGTAAATCTCTGGATAGATGCCGCGTGCGTGTCCTGAGCGTTTCCAGACCTCCCAAGGAACCATCTTTGGAAATATCATCTCAGAATAACCGAGCGGCGCCAATATCTCCTGTTCGATGATTTCCTCAAACGTGTTAAAGACTTTTGTCACTTGGGGCCCGAATATCCATTGCCCCCGGCTCACGCCGTGCTTGATCCACGCGCGCTCCTGCAGCTCCAGAGTCGGGTTGCGCCGAAAATGACTCTCCTTTTCTGGACTTTCCCAGATCAGATCCCAGTTCTCCCCCTTCGTACCGTAGAGTCGGTGTTTTATCTTCTCCTCGATGAGATTTACTATGCGGTCCGGGATTTTTTTCTCGATCTCTTGCTCACCGACCGAAAGCTGCAGCGTTAGCAGTTTGTCTTCGTACGATGCCTGTTTCACAAATGGCAGTTCAATACGTACAGGCGTTTCAACCTCGATCTTTATGGTGAACTCATCGATCTCATATCCTCTGACTCCGACCCGATATTTCGTGCCCATAGTCGTTCCCAGGGCTTTTTTGAAACGTAATAGCGCGTCGTGCGCACGTGTGTACCTGCCGCTGACGATTCTAACGCACAGCTCATTGGCGTGCGCATGCCATTCGATTATTCTCGCTGCTTCCTTAATCGAATCACGTGGCACGCCTTTGAGGAAAAGAGCGTCGTTAGCATCGTTAACCGCTTTCTGCAGTTCGGAATCTGCTTCGAACGGGAGATCGTCGCTGAACTTAAGATGAGCTGTCAAATCAAACTCCATGTTGCGCCTCTACCATTCTTTCCGCCAAAGCCGCGTAAGTACCGTTGCTGACTTGTTTCGGTCTCGCAGTCCTTTTTTCCGAACGTGACTAGCTACAGCAATCGGGCACAGCAGTCGCGTCACGGGCTAGCCCGTTCCGAAGTCCGAATATGACGGGCCAGGTTCTTAACTGTAATGCTTTATCATCCCACGATGCTTGGCAATAGCGCCTCTGCAGCTGTCAAGCCTAATCGCAGAGCGCTCTGCTAACTGTCGTGGCGGAGTGAAAGGCTTTGAAAACGGAAGATACGACCGCTGAGGGTGACTTCATTCGAACCCCACTCTGCAAAGCAATCGGGGCGCCGGAGACGGACAGAACAAGCCTTCAAAAATGTCGTGACTGGCAATCGCTTAAAAAGGTATATATGCTTGTCAAGCTTACAAGCGTTAATTGTTAATAGGCTTAGGTATAATTATCAGAACTTGCTGGAGGTCATCAATCTGCGAGATCTATTCTCTAAGCGGTCGATCGAATCAGAGCTGCGGAATCCGACCGAGAACTTTAACTTAGAGACGCAAGAAATTGAGTACCGAAAAGAGCTTCTCACCGGCCGCGCGTGTCGGATTAACGTCAAGCGGTCTGAGAGAAAGAAACAAGCACAAACCGGCATGGGATACTCCGAGTTAATTGAGCTCTCTGCGAAGAACTGCTACTTCTGTCCCACGAACATTAAGGCGGCGACTCCGATGTTCCCGTCGAGTTTAGTGCCAGAAGGCAGAATCAAACTCGGAGAGACTACCATATTCCCCAACCTATTCCCTTTTGCGAAGTATCACGCGGTCGCGACGGTCTCGCGGCAGCATTTCTTGGGGATTGATGAGTTCACCTTACGGCAGATACAAGATACGATCAAAGCAAGCCTAAAGTACTTCCACTGCGTCAGATCAAAAGACCAGAAAGCCGTCTATCCAATTTTTAGTTGGAATTTCTTGCCGCCTGCCGGTGCGAGCGTCATTCATCCTCACGTCCAACTCACTGTAGATGAGCAGCCGACTAACCTCGCTTGGTTGTACCTATCAGCCTGCAAAAGATATTATGCAAAACACAAAGAGAATTACTGGATGCACCTGCTTGAAGTTGAAAAAGAAGATGGTGAGCGGTTTCTGGGAGAGATTGGAGGCGTTTCCTGGATAACTAGCTATGTGCCCCTCGGCAATGATGAAATATGTGGGGTGTTCCACAATGTCTCATCGTTGTATGGCCTTGACGACATCAGCATCTCAGACTTGAGCAAGGGACTTAAACGGGTTTTTACCGCTTACACCTTGTACGGCGTTCACAGCTTCAATCTGAGCACGTTCTCGGCGTCAAGTGAAGACGAGAGCTTCAGGCTTATCGTCAGGATCATTGCACGACCATACCCCCAAAGCTACTATAACAATGACGCAGGCTATATGGAACGGCTTCACGAAGAAGTAATCGTCGAGTCTATGCCCGAAAAAGTGGCGTCTGACTTGAAAGAGTACTTCGGCTAGCTTACTCCTCGGCGATGACAATCATGTCATCTAAGGATCTTAATCCGAGCTTTTCAGACGATTTCACGATCCCTAGCTCCCCTTCTATGTAGAAAGCTGGGATCTCTTTCATTCCACGCTTGTAAGCGAGAAATGCCCGGTGATGCCCGTCCACGATATGGTAGCAGCGACCCTTTCTTGCCACAACAATGGGGTACACCACGCCGCGTTCGAACTGTTGTTCCCGCAGCAGCAGCTCTCCGGGATCTAAGAGTTTTTGAGTCGGGATCAGAGATTCAACCCCCACTCGCGTATGTCCTATTCTGACACCTGGGTGCAGCGTTTGAAAAAACGTGAAAATGCGCTCAACATTCTCAGAAATGATGTTTTCGATGCTCGCGCGCAGCATATCGGTAGCCGTGACGATTCCGATGACGCGCTCGCCCTCGATGATGGGGAGATGGTGAATGTGGTTGTAAGCCATCACGCCGGCAACGCTGACAATGTCATCATCCGGTTTTGCGGACACCAGGTTCGTCGTCATAAGCGCGGCAATTTTCTGATGGCGCTTCGCCAGAATGAGATCCGCGCTAGTGACCATGCCTACCATTTTCCCATCCGACACGACGGGAAAACCTTGGTGGCCGGTTTTAGCAATGAGAGCCAACGCTTCAGCAACCGTGGCATTTGGTTGTATAGGAATAACCGGAGCAGAAATGTACTCTTTGACGCTTACCAATTCGATTGGTGCCTCCCAAAACTTGCAAGTTGTATCTTCCAGCCTTTCTTCTGCGCCGTCGGCCGACTCTAGATAGTCTGATTGACTCGCACCTTTGTCCCGTACGTCACGCGGTCAATGGCGTTCTCGTAAACGAGGGTGTGCTTCCGAGCGACGTTCTCCCAGATTATATGGTTTGCCACATAGCCTTGTGCGTGTTCGCTGTACGTTTCGAGCATTAAGTCGCTTGTTAGCAGTATTGTGATGGCTTTTCGCAGTTCGTCAAGATCGTCTACTGGGACTGCTATTCCCGCGCCACTCGCCTCAATTTCTGCCTTCAGGCCCTCAAGTGACGAGACGATAGCGGGTTTGTTGAGTGCAAAAGAGTGTGCGAGATTGCCGCTTTGCGATGCGTGCTTGTAGGGAAGGAC
>JBEKIR010000035.1:0-8305 GCA_050011655.1 Halobacteriota archaeon
CTGTTAACCACGATGTCACAGGTTCGAGCCCTGTTGGCGGCGTCAGCGGGCCTGTAGCTTAGCCAGGTCAGAGCGCCCGGCTCATAACCGGGCGGTCACCGGTTCAAATCCGGTCAGGCCCACCTCTTAGGTTCTGAGATTGCAGGCGACGGTTCGCCTAATTCAACTCACGGCGGAAACTTTTTTTCCACGAAGACTGCGTCCCGCGTTAACAGACCGAGTCGACCTGTCGCTCATTACGCGCGGCAATTTGCTTTCGGGACGCACAGAGCAAATGGCACCGAGCTAAATAAATATGAGGTCAGCCATTAGGCGTACTACAAGCAGCACCAGCGTCAGGATCCACAGCGCCAGTAAACGCGCATTTAATTCGATAAACGTGATCAACGTGAAGTTCCAACAAGTCATGAGTAATGTGGAAGAGGCCGTAACCGAAGGCGAGCTAGCTGCCCTTCTCGACAATGAGACAAACATTACCGCCTATGCCGGCTACGAACCTAGCGGAGAACTCCATCTTGGACATCTTCTAACGGCGTATAAGCTCTTGGATCTTCAGTCAGTCGGCGTCGACGTCATCGTGCTGCTCGCGGACTTGCACGCATACATGAACGAAAAGGGCACGATGGATCAAATCCGCGACTGGGCGGACCACTACCAGAAGTGCTTTTCCGCTCTAGGCCTTGCTGAAGGCACGAGATTTGTGCGCGGGAGCGATTATCAGCTTGAACCAGAATATACCAGGCTGATTCTGAAACTAGCGAGGCACACCACGCTAAACCGCGCTCGGCGAAGCATGGACGAGGTTTCAAGAAACGCGGAGGACCCCGTCGTGTCTCAAATGATCTATCCGCTTATGCAAACAGCAGACATAGGATACTTAAACATCGATATCGCCGTTGGCGGTATCGATCAACGCAAAATTCACATGTTAGCGCGAGAAGAGCTCCATTCAATGGGATTTAAATCCCCTGTCTGCGTCCACACGCCAATCTTGCTCGGCCTTGACGCGAACAAAATGTCCTCATCAAGGGATAACATTGTAGCCATCGGAGACTCGGCTGAGTCCATAAAAAAGAAGATTCAATCCGCTTATTGCCCGCCGCGAACCGCGGAAGATAACCCGCTCCTTCAGTTATACCGGTACTACGTCTTTCCCCAGTTCAAGCAAGTCGAGCTCGAGCGACCCCAACGATACGGCGGCCCGATTTGTTACGAGGACTTCTCCACGCTTGAGCTGGACTACGCCGTCGGCAAGCTTCATCCGCTAGATCTCAAAAACGGTGCAGCGACGTATATCGAACGAATCATAGGACCTATTCGCAGCGCGTTACGCAGCGACTAAACTATTTCGACGGAAAGAGAAAAGGCCGTGTTACGAGCGAGGTGTTTCTCTGCGTCAAGAACCGTAGACTAAGGTTAGACTGCCGCGGAAGGAGGAGGGCGAGGTCCTCGGGATTGTAGAGAGCATGCTCGGCGCAAACAGGATGAAAATCCAGTCTATTGACGGCAAAACTCGTATGGGGGGAATTCGCGGCAAGATGAAAAAGCGCGTCTGGATGCGAGTCGGCGACGTCAACGTTCTGGTGCCCTGGAGTTTTCAAGACGATAAAGCGAACATCGTGTGGCGATACCAAGGAACGCAGGTTGAGTGGCTCAAGAAGAACGGGTAATTATGGTCGCCACTAAACAGCGCCTTCTCGGCCCACTAAACAACCAATGATCGACGTGCCTGATTTGATTGACGATAAGATAAAACGCATCGAGAGAGACATTGACGATCTGCGCGCACGCGACAAAGAAGCAGACGATTTCAAGGTCCGAGCCGAAGTATTCGACGAGCTGACCCTTAAGGCCCTGTATCGCCTCGCGAGCGGCGGGCTTATACAAGCGCTTGGTGGCCCTATTTCGACGGGAAAAGAAGCTAACGTTTTCCACGCAATAGGGCTGGGCGGACGCGAACTCGCGATCAAGATCTATCGAATAAAAACGAGCGATTTTAAGGCTATGCACGACTACATACTGGGCGATTACAGATTCGCGCACGTCAGAAGAACCAAAAAGGACGTGGTATTCGCGTGGACAAAGAAAGAATTCCGGAACTTAACACGCGCGCGAAAAGCACGCGTCCGCGTCCCCGAGCCACTCAAATATTGGCAGAATGTCCTTGTCATGCAGTTTATAGGGCGAGAAGGCGTCGCTTGTCCGCCTTTGAAGCAGGCAGTAAAAAACTTAGAAAACGTCAAAGAGGTTTACGACGCGACGGTCGAATTCATGAAGAGACTTTATCAAGATGCACACTTGGTCCACGCCGACCTCAGTGAATACAACATACTTATCGACGACCAAGCCGATCCGGTATTCATTGATATGGGGCAGTCCGTGCTTGTAGAGCACCCCCGTGCGCAGGAGTTTCTGCAGCGGGACGTCAGCAACGTGGTGAAGTTCTTCAATGAAGCTGGAGTGCAAGCTTCAGCGATCACGGTTTTGAGAGAGATCACTAAATGAGGGAGTACCTAAAGGTTCCTAGAGACCGTATAGGGGTCATCATTGGCGTCGGTGGAAGCACGAAAGCCCAGATCGAGGAAAAAGGCGAAGTAAAACTTGACATCGATAGCGCCGAGGGTACGGTCACGATCGAGAGTGATTCGCTCGGCATTTTGAAGGCAACAGAAGTCGTTAATGCGGTTGCTCGCGGTTTTAGCCCAGAAAAGGCCTTCCGGATTTTCGACGATGAACAGATAACCCTCGACATTATCGACCTTTCAAAGGTTGCCGATACGCCGAAGGAGCTCAAACGGATTATGGGACGCATAATTGGCAAAGAGGGAAAGACGCGGGAGGCTCTTGAGAGTCTCACGGGCGCAAACGTGTCTGCTTACGGAAAGACTGTGAGCACGATCGGGTACATCGATCAGATTCAGACCGTCAGAACAGCCATCGAAATGCTCGCAGAAGGAGCCAAACACGCTGCGGTCTACAGTTTCCTTGAAAGAAAACGGCAGGAACTGAAGCGTTCCCAAATGGATTATCTTGAATGACTAATGCCGTCGAATAGAGAAGCGGCCGGCCGTTGCTTCTACCTCGCGTTCACGGGACCTGCTGGATACTGGCGCAAGAAAAAATCGTAGAGGTATCAGATGTGTACTACGCGAACCTCGGCGTCACGGAAGCGGTGTGGAAACTCAAGGTGCTCAACTTAGGGCCACTTTTGGTAGCAATAGAACTCTCGAGGCAACCGCATCTGCGAAACGGTCCGTGTGCGCTCGCGCGAAGTCTACTGCTCTTGATCGCTGGGCGAAAATGCACCCTATGAGCCTACCGGCCGCATCAGTCTTTTTTCTGGGTGTCTATGATCCGCTCGTGTTTGTACGCTTCAACAAGCGATTCAAGCCGGCAAAGCTGTTCGTGTTGTTTTGCGTTGGCGATTTCTGTTTGACCCTTTTCGATCATAAGCTCCAACGCATTCTTGTCGATCGTCATCAAATTGCCAGAAACATCCAATGCGAGCTCTCGCATCGAAAAAATAGGAATGGCAGCTTCAAATAGCGTTTTTCGAGCTACGTGCGACATTTCGTTTTTAACGACGACGGCGCGTATTCGCTTGTTGACCAACAATTCGGCAGCAGCTACGCCACCACCGCTTGCGTCCTCGAACAAAACGATGCCGTTGCCCAGCCCAAATTGGTCATCCGCAGCCTGAATCGCTTCTCGGTTGAAGGATTTGACGATTTTGACTGCCTTTACCGCTTTGTTACGTTCAGTTAATCCGATTTGCTTCAGCTTACGCATGCGTTTCTGCAAGCCCTCGTTGACCTTCCTGCTGCGCACAAGCTCAGTTGAAAGAAGGTCGATTTCCTTTTGCCTGAACGCAACTTCTCTGTCCCTTTTGACTTTTTTTGCGTCTTGAGACCGTATGACACTAATCTTATCTTGCAGCTTTACCACCTTTTCTTGGCCTAACTGCAACGATTCCTTCAGATTAGCCACGTAGCTCAAAAGTCGACTAATTTGCTCGTCTTGTCGTTTGATGATTGCCTTGAGGTACAATATATCGGGACCCAGGAGATCCTTCTCGGGGGCTGGAACTAAGCGCTGAACGCGATTCTCAGTAGGCGCTAAGGGCTTTTTGAGCAAATTGATCGCAGAATCAACCGTATGTCCGCGCAAAACGAGCATCTGAAGTTCGTCGAGTTCAACATCGGCGGGAGCTCTCTTCTGCACACTTTCAAGCTTATTTCTGAGGCTTCTGGCAGCGTCGATTGCCGCGGCGAGCGCATCTCGCTCGTGCTCGTTTGAATAGTCGAAGAGCTTCGTATCACGCTGTTTCTGTTCAACCGAAAGGGATGAAGCAGGTATGTACAGAATCGCGTTAAAAGCTCGCTTTATTCGTTCGACAGTTCCAGGAACTGGATTCTTGTCCGTTGCGATGATAAGCGGGTGTCCCGATTCAATGAGCAGCCCGACGAGCTCAGAAAAACCCCATGATCTTGAGCTTCCGGTTCTAAGGACTCGACCTTTCAAATCCAAAACAGCAAAAGCGGTGGTTGTTCCGGGATCTACACCGACGATAGTGTACGTCCTCTTTAGCGCAACTAGATTTCCGCCGTTTTCCTTAATGGTCGAAATTGCGTCGCACCTCCAACGCGCTCCCTAATACCCTCACTAACCTGCAAAACGCTCTGCGGGACCGTGATCGCGTTGTTTTATGTATGCTAAAACATCTTCTGTTCGTTTTGCTATTTGATATTTTCTAGCAAAATACGATAAGACGGTGCTCACGTCTCTCTCAAGCAGTTCATCAGCATTAGGATGCGCCACGGAGACCCATTGCGGCCAGTCGATCAGCGCGATGTCTCCGTCGGCACACACAACTACGTTGTATTCGCTTAAGTCGGCATGAACAATGCCAAGCTGGTACGTTAACTTAATCTGCGCAATGATCTTGTCAAGAATGGCGACAGGGTCTCCCAGCGTAGTGCTGCTCATCTCTCGACCGTCTACTAGTCCCATGACGATAACGTGTCGGTTGTGCGCAATCGGCCTCGGAACGGCGACGTTCCCGTAGAGGGTGGTAATGGCCTCATACTCTCTTTCTGCTGCGAGCTTCGAAGCAAGCATCCACGAGCATCGTTCGGCCTTTCCGAAATAACCCCTCGATCGTTTCACGTGCCGGAACGTCGTGCCTTCACGATGAAATTTGACGATCACGATCCGCCCGCCTTCGCGCTCCGCGTCGTAAATATCGGACTCTTTCCCGACACCCACTTTCGATCCAAGGGACTCTATGGCCGTGCGCCGCACGAGCGTGTTAATAGCAAGGGCGTCATAACCGCCGAAGGTTAGCTTGTAGCCGACGTAATGGGCCGTTTTCCGCTCAACGAGCTTGTGTTTAGATAGCCGTGTGATTCGGTAATCCACCTCGTCTCGCGGCAACCGAGCGTAGTTAGGCAGATCATCAACGGGAACCCAGTCAAAAAAACGCATACCAGTTTCGACCGCTTGCAGCACTCGGAAATCATAGCGCTCCAGCTCCTTAAATTCGCGCGCGATATCTTGAAGCATCTTCACAGCCTCATAGTCAGTCTCCATTACTCCCCGCCCCGCAGAACAGTTTATTAGTATTCATCCGGAGATATACACGAGATGAAGTGCGATAAATGTAGCGCGCCCGCTGTTCTATTTCAGAGATATTCCGGGTTACATCTTTGCAAGGCACATTTCTTCGCCGACGTCGAAAAGAAGATCAAGAAAGAGGTCAGAAAGGAACGAATCGAAGGCACGCTCGCCGTTGCATTCAGCGGCGGAAAGGACTCTGCCGTCGTTTTAGCAGTATTAAGTGACCTTTTATCACGCCGTGGCGTTGAAATTGTAGCCATCACTATCGATGAAGGTATTGCCGGATACCGTGATAAGGCTCTTGAATCAGCGGCAATGCTCGTCGCGGAGCTCGGCGTTCAATGGCAGGTAGCCTCGTTTGAGAAGTACTTTGACGTCAGAGTCGATCGCTTGGACGAGCGACCGTGTACGGTTTGCGGGATCCTCCGACGCTCACTCCTGAATCGCCTGGCAAAAACGGTCGGCGCCTCGGCACTCGCCACGGGCCACAATCTCGATGACGAAGCGCAGACAGTCCTAATGAACTATTTGCGAGGAGACATCGACCGGCTGCTGCGGCTTGACCATCCCGCTAAAGAAGGACTGGTTCGGCGCGTCAAACCGCTCAAATATGTGCCAGAAAAAGAAGTCGCACTATACGCTGTTCTCAGAGGAATCCCCATCAACCTTGACGAGTGCCGCTACTCTGCAGGGGTGTTTCGAGCCGAGGTGCGCAGCGTGTTGAATGAGCTAGAGCCTAAGCATGCAGGCACCAAGTACGCGCTCGTCAAGGGCCTTGAGAGGATCTTGGGATTAACGCAGCGCGAGCCGTTTCAGCTCGGGCACTGTGTGCAGTGCGGAGAACCCGCGGTCAAGGCGCTGTGTCAGAGCTGCGAAATACTGAGAGGGCTGGAGTCGAGAGAAAATGAAGCAGCCAAATGAGGCGCGAGCCGAGGCGTATTAAATGTGAGCGAGCACGTTAGAGAATGTTGTCGATCTCGCCGGATTCGAATTCGCGGGCGAAGTCTCTCACACGTGGTCCTTTTCTGGCGCTGGTGCCTTGTTTTGCGCTTTGAAACTTGAATAGCTCGCCATACATCGGCCCTAACACCTGAGCAGATTGCACGCCAGTCACGATCGACATCACCCGCACGCGGCCCTCATAACCTCTCTGAACGCGTGCGCCCCAAATGACATTAGCGCTTGGATCCAACTGAGATGTCAGGCCCTTTGCGATCTCTTCAGCCTCTTTCAGCGTCAAGTCTGGTCCGCCCGTGATATGGATCAACGCGCCTTTTGCACCGCGAAAGTCAACTTCGAGGAGCGGATGGTTGAATGCCTCACGCACGACGTCGCGTGCTTTGTCTTGGCTTCGCGATTCACCGACTAGCATAGCGGCAACGCCGCCGCTATTCATGATAGTTCTGACGTCTGCGTAGTCAAGGTTTATGAGTGAAGGTTGTGTGATCGTTTCAGCGATGCCTTTTACGGTTTCTGCAATGATCTGATCCATCACCGAGAACGCATGGTCAATCGGCAAGTTAGGCACGTATTCAAGCAGACGATTATTATCAAGAACAATGACCGTATCAGCATCTCTCCGCAAGTCTTCAAGTCCTTCTTCAGCCTTAATCAGCCGCGCGCGTTCCACGTTGAACGGAGTTGACACCATTGCAACGACTATTGCGCCGTGAGCTTTCGCGATCTGCGCGACGATCGGAGCAGCGCCTGTGCCGGTTCCGCCACCCATCCCCGCGGTAACAAACACAAGATCGGTGTCTTTAAGAAGCGTTTCCAGCGTCTTGCGACCTAACTCGGTCGCACACCGTCCAACTTCAGGATCGCCACCTGCACCCAACCCTTTAGTAATCGATTTGCCGACTAACACCTTGACATCGGCGTCGATCATGTCCAAGTGCTGCTTGTCAGTGTTGAGCGCGATGGTCTCCGCGCCGTCGACTCCTATATTGTAGAGTCGGTTGACCGTGTTGTTGCCAGCCCCTCCGCAGCCCACAATGAGTATCCGAGGGGCTCCAAATTCCTCTTCTTCCTCATCTTGAAGCATCTGAGGTCGCTGCTTTTCCATTTCGCATCGTCGCAAAGCTTCCTCGACAATACTCTGCATATAAACCGCCACCTGTACTAAATCAAAACCGCACTTCGTTCCTTTCTGCTGAGGAGCTTCTCATAATGGGTGTCAACCAGGTCTCGAACAGCTGCACGGATTGCTTCGCTCTTCGAGGGGAATTCGCCCGCTACTACTAGTTTATCTATGAGTTCTAGCTGTTGTTTCGGCAATCTCAGGGTGATTCGCTCCATAGCAACCATTTGGAAGTTTTTGCAGTGTCAGACGAAGAGCTGACTTCTGTCTGCTCCAGAGACTACAAAAAGCTGCCTAGCGTCAGACACATGTCTGTTATTCGTCTGACTATGAATCACCCTGCTGCGATATTAAGCTTTTGTTATCTCTTTTTTATAAAAAAACCTTTATTAAATCCATCAAATATACCTGTGCACTATAAAGAAGCTCTCAAACGCCCCGAAACCAGAATCAGAATCACTCTGGCAGTATAAAGTTGCTCACCGAACACAGTAAAGAATAAGTAATAACGGTCGCAATACTGTCGTCACCCGCCTTAACTCAGTCTGGCAGAGTGGTCGGCTGTAGACCGACATGTCCCCCGTTCAAATCGGGGAGGCGGGATTCACC
>JBEKIR010000036.1:0-7564 GCA_050011655.1 Halobacteriota archaeon
CCAATGCGATCGTTTTCTACCGGACCGCTACGTCGAGGGGGCGTGCTTTTTTTGCGGCATGCCGGCGCGCGGGGACGAGTGCGATCAAGGGTGTGGCCGCCATCTCGAACCGGGGGAAATAGTCGATCCGACGTGTAAAACGTGTGGGGCCAGTGCCGAATATCGGGAAGAGCAGCATTACTTCTTCAAGCTCTCCGCGTTCAAGGACTTCTTGTTAGCGTACCTCGAATCACTCGGAGGTACGGCCAACGCCCGCAACTATGCGCGCGAATGGGTCAGCAACGAACTGAAAGACTGGTGCATAACGCGAAATCTGGCGTGGGGCGTCTCATTTCCCGGAACGGATCTGGTGGTCTACGTATGGGTTGACGCTCCGATAGGGTACATCTCATTTACTGAGGAAGCGACAAGCGCCTGGGAAGACTACTGGAAGAGCGATGCGAACATAATTCACTTCATCGGCACTGACATCATCTACCATCACGCCATCTTCTGGCCGGCGCTGTTAAAAGGAGCGAGCTACACCTTGCCGGCGGCTATCGTCGCGTCGGGAATGGTTAAAGTCGACGACAAGACGTTCTCAAAAAGTCGCGGGTATGTGGTTTGGGTAGATGAAGATTACCTCGACCACGGGTTTCATCCCGATTTACTTCGCTTTTACCTCGCCAGCTATACGTCACACACGAAAGAGCTGAATTTCTCGTGGCAAGTCTTTGGAGAGAAGGTCAACCGTGAACTCGTTGGGTCGCTGGGGAACTTCATCTATCGCACCCTACACTTCGCGTACAAAAACTTCGGGCGTGTACCTGAAGGTCCTGTCGATTCTGCGATAATGGAGCGCGTAGCTGAGACGCGCAAGAAGATGGTGAGCGCACTGGAGGAATATGAGTTTAAGAAGGTCGTCGACGCGGCGATGTCGCTCTCAGACTTCGGCAACGCGTATTTCCAGTCAAAAGAGCTCTGGAATCTAGTGAAATCCGATAGGACGGCGTGCGCACGCGAACTCAAGAACTGCATACAGCTTGTGAAAGCCTTGTCCGTGTTGTTGGAGCCCGTCATGCCATCGACGATGCGTAGCGTTCAAGCGCAGCTTGGCCTGACCACGACGTATTTTTCCGACGCCACGGTGGAGGTTGAACCGTTGCGTCTTCCCAAGCCGGCGCTGCCGTTCGCCAAGATCGACGAGAAGAAGATCGGTGCAATGGAGGCTACACTAAACGAAAGAATCGCCGGGGCGGGTCATAAAGGCCCCGCCAAGGAGCCGGGCACGGGGGAGGCGGCAATCAAGCTTGACGACTTCAAGAAAATGGATCTGAGGATCGCCCGCGTCGTCGAAGCCGAACCGGTCCAAAAATCCGATAAGCTCCTGAGAATTACAGCACAGGTGGGCGAAGAAACCCGGCAGATTGTGGCGGGAATCGCCAAAGACTACGCGCCTGAGGACCTGATTGGCACTGACGTCGTCGTGCTTATCAATCTGCAGCCGGCGAAGGTGATGGGCATCGAATCTCGCGGCATGCTGCTCGCCGCTGAATACGACGGTAGGTCAGTCCTTATTCGACCGGCAAGAAAGATGCCGTCGGGCACCAGAATCAAATAAGGAGGTCGAAGCGTGGCTCCCGCATCGCGCAACGCACGGATCATCGTGACGGTGACCGGCTCTGATCATCCCGGCATCGTAGCGGCCGTCACCACTCTGCTCGCAAGCGTCAATGCCAACATCGAGGATATTAGCCAGACTATCGTCTCCGAGCTGTTTACGATGATTATGATCGTCAACATCGGCTCGGCGAAGTTCGAAGACCTAAAAAAGGGACTAGACGCCGTCGGTGCCTCCCAGGGTGTGAGAATCACCGCCCAGCACGAAGATGTTTTCCGCTATATGCATCGCGTGTAGCACCAAAATGGGTGCTTGCTCGTGATCGCACTGTTTCGCAACGGTGGTTCTTTGGAAACTAGCAGATGAGCTCGTGTTCCTCCCTGAAATTGCCGCAGGATTGTTTCAATCCCGGACGCTTGATGTCACCGCTCCCCCGCCAGTAGCGAACCAGACTGGAGCCGTGGTTGGCAGGCGCTTAGCCGTCATTTACGCGCTACGACGATTTCTCTTGTCAGACTCTTATGCACGTATTGCGTGTGGCGTTCTTCGATCGTGAAACCAGCATCCGTGACCTCGTGCTCAATCGGGCCATGGGATATCAAAACGGCCCGCGCGTTGCGTTTTAGCACGCGAAAAATTTCGCCTAAGGCCGCCGCCTTCAGTTGATTCAGCGAATGGGCGCGTACGCTTACGGAACGGCCATATGGTAGGTCGGTTGCGACAGCGTCCACACACTCGTCCCTTAGACCCAATCGTCGAGCGTCTTGGACCAGCAGGTCGCTCAGAACGTCATAGTAGTCGAGGTTCATCTTCGTTCCAAAAACCATCCGGCCGTCGACATCTGACCCCATGATTATTGCCCCGAGGAGACCAGCTTCAAGAAGTATTCCTCCTGTGCCGCAGAACGGGTCTAACAAGAGTTCTTCAGCTTTAACGCGTGTGAGGTTTACAGCGGCTCGGGCGAACCGCGGCAGGAGCACGCCGGGATAGAAGTAGGGTCGCAGACGCGGGCGCCGCAATTCGAAGCGCGAGCGATCGATTAACGCTAATGTCGCCCCGATTATGCAAACGTCTTTGCTGAGCAGCGCCCTCACAAGAATCTGCGGATGGGTAAGGTCGATTTTGTATCCGCGCTCAACGAGCGCCTTCCCGATCGTAGCCTCAACTTCCGCACTTTTCAGGCCGTGTCCAATGCGCTTAGCCCGCACCGCGACGCGGACACGGGGTAGCTCAATGCTTCCGGCTGCTCGGTAGATCGATTCTAGCTCTTGTAAACATATGTCCTTAACCTCGAGTATTGCGTGTGTCATCGCTAAGCGCTCTCCGAGAGTTGGGTCATAGGTATCGACATCAATCACAAGAACGCGTTCGAGCTCTCGCCTTATGGTGCCGTTGAAAAGTGCGAGAACCTCTGCTCGTGGAATGCTTGTGCTCTCTCCAGATAGCTCAAATGCAAGTCTCATGTCGTACTCCGGTCATGCCTGCAAGCTCGCAAAGGCCGACTTGCGTTGACCCGCGACTCTGGGTGGGCTGTAATCGCTGGTTATCTCGGTCCACTTGCGGGCTGTGAACGCCTGTGTCGCTCGTGAATTGCCGTCCGACAAATTTGTGAACAGCACGTTGCGTGCGCGCCACGCGAGGATATATGCTATGCCCCTCGGGTAGATAAAATTGCTGTACTCGCGTAATTGCGAAGCGCCCCAGATTTTGAAGCGGATCGCTTTCAGAACACCAACTGGAGCCCCTCAACGTTATATATATAAAGCCTTTATTAAGCAACAAGGAACAGGGGGAAAGTGTATGGTCGAACCGCGAGACACTACTAATATCGAACCGCGAGACACTATTAAGATCGAAAATGTGGTAGCCTCAACCGGCATCGGAATAGAGATAAACCTCAAGCAAATAACGCTTGCGTTAGAGGGTGCAGATTATGACCCCGAACAGTTTCCGGGCCTCGTCTACCGGACCAAGGACCCCAAGACGGCAGCATTAATTTTCCGATCGGGAAAAATTGTCTGCACGGGTGCAAAAAGCATCGATGACGTTTATAAGGGCCTTGAAAACGTATTTCAAAGTCTTCGCAATATTGGAATCGACGTAAAGGGAACGCCAGAGATTAAAGTCCAGAACATCGTGGCGTCAGCAGATCTTCACTCAGTACTGAATTTGAACGCGATTGCTATAGGGTTAGGGCTAGAAAACATCGAGTACGAGCCGGAACAGTTTCCGGGCCTCGTGTACCGGTTGTCAGATCCTAAAGTCGTTGTTCTTTTGTTTGGTTCCGGCAAACTGGTAGTCACTGGCGGCCGAAAGCCCGAAGACGCTGCTAATGCTGTTGATCGAATTGTTAAGGAACTCAAAAGCCTAAGCCTCTTGTAGGCTGCTCAGCGCTGGCCATTTCGCGGACAATGATAATCCCTGAATCAGAGCGCTCAAACTTGTCGCTGGTTGGGGAGAAGGTCTTTGCCCACCCTGACATGGTGAGAGCGAATGAGTACGTGCTGAGTGATTACATCGCGCCCGTGCGTGAGGTACTGATTTTTGTCCCGTGTGCCAAGGTGAAGCCCTATCACACGAGTCCAAGTCACCAAAATTACGACAAGGTCATTTTCAGCGTTTTGGCGCCAGAAGAAGTGCACATCGTCGCATTTGGCACATGCGGCGTCACGCCGAGGGAGCTTGATAGCGAGTACCCATTTGCTGACTACGATTTCGTACTAGGCGACTGCGACGTTATGTCAGTCAAGAAGAGGTTCATCGGACTCGAGACTTCGCGGCTCCACCGATATCTAGAAAAGACGCGGAGCAACTACCGCCACCGTGTTGCTTATTGCACAGGTGATTTTAGGAAAGCCATGCAACAGGCTTGTGAAAAGACTGACCTTGCTGTCACCATTCTACCTCGGCAGGAGACACTCGAACGTTGCCGGGTTCGCGGCAGGAGATTTGAGTACGGGAGCTTAAGCAACGCGCACTACTTGGCTGACTTGAAGGATGCGTTGTGCTCACTCGTGGTCGATCCTCCCGAAGACGTGCAATTGGGGACGCTCTCAAAGGCTTTGTATGATCATGACTGGTACCTCCTCTAACAGCCATGACCGAAACCGCGTGCTTTTACTCTGAATACCTGGGTAGATTCATATCCGTCGCACTAAGCGACGACGTCGTTTGTCAAGTCGCGCTCGAGCCAGCGAATTCGTTTGATGCCCGCACCACGGCAGCAGCCGTAAGGGCACTTGAAAGCTACTTGAGAGGGGAGAACGTTGACCTTGGCACCTTCCAGGTCAACCTTGGAAACCGCTCGGCATTCGAACGGGCCGTACTGCAATCGGTGCGAGCGATACCGAGAGGGTGTACGGCGACTTACTCAGGATTGGCAGCGCGATTAGGGAAGCCGAAAGCGGCCCGAGCGGTAGGCAATGCGCTGCACCACAACCCGGTTCCGCTATTTGTGCCTTGCCATCGAGTCGTAGCCGCATCCGGCCTTGGGGGCTTTTCTTGGGGCGTTGACATCAAACGAAAACTGCTTCTGCTTGAAGGCGTGTGCTCGCAAAGCGTAGAGGACCCGCTCTGACGCTCGTGGAAAGAGCCCCCTGCTTCTTGCTAGGATCACGTTCGTTACAATCGATCAAGCGTGACTGAGTCACCTGAATTTAGATTAAGCTCTGTGGCAGCATCGCCTTGGTTGATTGATACCTCCACCAAATCGAAGCTCCCAACGGTCAACAACGGGTATCCATGAGCTACTTCGTCGTACGTTCTCACGAACTGTACCGCGACGGAACCGTTGAGAAGGTGCGTGCTGCCGTAACCTGATCGTCGTATCATAAGGATGCCGCTGATATTCGTCACGCAATTCCCAAACCGGTCGACGTAGACGACGGTGCCGCTAACGGTGTGCTCAGACACCTGCGGGTCTTGGAGTTCAAGGTCCACGTGCGTGGGCGCCGGCTCAAGGTTTCGCAGCCGTCCCAGAGAGATATGCGCCCCCACCGGAGCGAAAACCTCTCTCCCGTGAAACGTGCTTGACTTGGCCGCCACTTGGATGCACATCGCTTCAAAATCGCCTAGGGAGCGCGCCGCAGGAATCAGAAGTCCGTTGTCAGGGCCAACGAGATAGTGCCCTCCGGCTTCGATGACTAAGGCCCGCCTGCCCGTTCCGACGGTCGGATCAACGACGGCGATGTGCGTTGTCCCTCGAGGGAAGTACTTGACCGTCTCTCGGAGGATGAACGCCGCCTCGCGCACGTTCTGGGGCGAAATATCGTGGGTTACGTCGACGATACTGGCGTGCGGGGCTATGCCGAGGATGACGGCTTTCATTACGGCGGGATAGAACGTCCCAAAGTCAGAAATCAGGGTTATTATCCCCATAGTCAAAGATAACGTCAGATGAGATTTAAGCCCTTTGCGATATTCGTCGCCTCGCGCCGCTCTGCATCGCTCACGAACCGATTGATTTCAGGGTAATCGGTCACGTTATATGGTGTGTACTGAAACATCAAGTTGAACTTGACGTCGCGCATGGTCTCGCGCACCCACGCGACGATCGGCCCTGTGCAGCACTGGGCGTGTCCGGGCATTACGAGATGGCGTATCATAAGCCGGTGTTGCGATGCGAGCAGGTTTCGCGTAACGGTTTCCACGTACTTGTCAACGTGTGAGTACCGTTTCGCGCAGCGGTCGTTGCCGTATTTGAAATCACTCAAATAGACGTCGATCACGCCATCAAGAAGCTTAGCGGCTTCCGTGGAGTAGTACGTGTTCGAGTTAAAGACCATCGGCACGTTCAAGAATCGTGCATCAACCTCCGTTTTGTGTTCGAGGTCGGCGAGGGCACGCATGGTTTTCAGAATAGTACCGATATGCGGAGTGGGATCTCCCCCGACCCAGTTCACGTTGCGCGCTCCTGCGATTGATCGTGCGTAGATTCGCCGTGCAAGCGCATCTGCATCAGCAATCGCACCCGCCTCCGGATGTCGTGCGATATCCCAGTTTTGGCAGAAGGCGCACTTAAACGTGCAGCCCGTGAAAAAAATCGTGTGCGATGGCACGAGCTCGCGTTCCTCGCCGTAATGAAGGAATTCTGATGAATATTTCGATCGCTGGACGCCGCAAAATCCAGGTCTCTCTGCTCTGTTGGTGTAGCACCTGCGTTCACAGAAGTGGCAGTCACCACATATTCGCTCCGCTATTTCGATCTTTAGATCGAGGAGGGACGCGGTCGTGACGGCGGTTTCCTTTTGCTCGCCCGCGGCAAAATTGTCGTGAATGCGCCACAGCTCTTCAGTGGGAGCGCTTAGATCGGCGTTTGTCTCTATCGTTCGCGCCCTTCGATACTGTGGCAATCTGTCTTCGCGCATACTATAGCCCCCAGTCACCGTCGCTGAGAAATGGGGCGCAAAAAAAAGTTACTGAGGGACCGCGCTCGGACGGCCCGTCAGATCGTGTGAATTTATAGTGAATTTCTTGAGGTGCTCGAGCAAGCCGTCGCGCTTTCGACCGAGCAGGCTGTTTTCGAGAACCTCGCGGATAGAGCTAACGGGGATTATTTGCACCGTGTCTTTGTACTGCTTCTCGAGCATGACGTCGCCTTCGTTATCTTTCGGAATGAGTATGCGCGTGATGCCTGCCTTAGCGGCTGCTTCCACCTTGGGCGTGACTCCTCCAACGGGCAGCACCTCTCCCCGGACCGAAAGTGATCCGGTCATCGCAACGGACTGGTCAACTGGAACATCTTCAAGCGCGGAGATCACGGCGGTGGCGATTGAAATTGAGGCCGAGTCCCCCTCGACGCCCTCATAGGTACCGATGAACTGGATGTGCACGTCTTTGTTGGTGATGTCTTCGCCTGAAAACTTCTTGATGAGCGCCGAGACGTTTTGCACTGCCTCAAGAGCGATCTCTTTAAGCAGGCCGGTCGCGATTACGCGGCCCTCCTCCTTTGACTGTGCAGGGGTG
>JBEKIR010000037.1:0-7465 GCA_050011655.1 Halobacteriota archaeon
CGACCGGCATTACGGCAAGCCCGGCAATTTCGGCAATCCAGAGGGGCCAGCCCACTAAAAAGCCGGCAAAGTTCCCCCAAGCCTCGCATACGTATGCAAACGCACCCCCCACCTTAGGAACAAGAGCCGCAGCCTCTGTGAAGCTTAATGCTATAAGTATCGCGATGACCCCGGCAACGATAAAAACAACGAGGCTTGCAGGTCCGAGATAGGCACTGGCCAATGCCGAGACAATGAAGATATCCGCGCCTATGGCAGTGCCAACTACGAGATTTGTAACGTCGAAGAGGTTCAGTTTTTTCGAGCTAGCGCTGTTTTTTACCGCCATTTGAACCCCTCAGCAGCTACGACTTATTTTCTTTGAGCTCTTTCTATATGGACTTATGCCGCCTATGTCCAATACGTGAGCCTGCGTGTGAGCGCTGTTGTTGTCAGCTCTCTTAGGCTCATCTCTCGCGAGTCAAAGGTGACCTGCTTCACAAAAAAAACTCCTGCTACACTCCGGTGATGTGAGCACACGTCGGTAACTCCCAGCCAGATCGTCAAGAAGAACCAGCCGAGCCACTTTGATGACCAGCGCGGACGCAGACACCGGCTAATCGACAGTCGTTTTAAGATGCTCTCTAATTCGACTGATCTCTTCTTCAGATGCGCCTGTGGCATCGAAGATTGCGCACAAGGTGTCGAGGACACTGCTTTCTATCACGAAGTTGTCCACACTTCTGTATCGCGTCGTCATAAGCGTTGTTCGTATGCCCTCGAATGCTCGGGTTATGTAGTTCTCCCGAAAGAAGGCAATATCGAGATCGCTTGTCGCACTACCGGCGACGACGAGCATCGTTTTATCACCGTAACAGCAACTTATGTCTCGCAGCAGTACGTATCCAGAGGAGGTTGGCAGTAGAAGCACGTGGCCACAGTGCTTTTCGTAATAGTCCTGAAGAAGGACGAGGTGCCTTTCCAACGCAAGCAGCGCCGTTTTTTCATCCGATTCAGCAAGAATGACGAAATCTGCGGGAAAACCGACCTTCCGCCAATCGATTTGAATCGTATATCGCGTGAGAACTGCTCGCGTCTTGAGACGTTTGATGTGGTAAGCAGCCGCGTTGCCATCGCTGAGGCCGAGACGTTCGGCCAGCTCTGCATTCGAAGTCTTTGCGTCCTCAAGGAGTGATAGTAAGATTATGAATTCCTTTTCGTCAAGGGCGATCTTCTGTGCAAGTGCCTGCGCCAGTCTTATGACGTGGCGCGCTCTCGAATCTGCTGTCTCAAACTCCTTACTTTGCTTCATATTCGTAGGCAACTTCCTGAAACGCCGCGAAGCTTAGTACTCCGCTCAACGCGTGCGTATTTATAGGTAGCTTTTGCCACCGTGCTGTTGTCGTCGGCTCAAAAAGCCAAAGCACGAGATCGACGATCACGCATCAGAGGTTCTAGGTTGCTCCAGGACTGCGCATGCAACGTGCTTTAAATAAGTGTAGCATTACCTCACTCTGATGCTCACAAAGCGGATTATACCCTGCCTTGACGTCAAATATGGCGATGGCAACAGGGCACTCGTCGTGAAAGGCATAGAATTCGTTTCGCTCAGAGCAGCTGGCGATCCGGTAGAACTCGCGAAGCGCTACGATCAAGAGGGCGCTGATGAATTGATCTTCCTCGATATCACGGCCTCACACGAAAGGCGACAAACAATGCTTGACATCGTCGAGGATACGGCCGACCAAGTTTTCATACCCTTTTGCGTCGGTGGCGGCTTACGGACTCTCGATGATGTCATCCAGACGTTGCGGTCTGGCGCGGACAAGATAGCGATTAACACTGCCGCCGTCAAGGATCCACAGTTTATAACGCGCGCAGCCGAGGCAGTTGGTTCGCAGTGCGTTGTTTTGGCCATCGATTGCAGACGGAACACGAACGTCGAAAAAGGAAAGCATATCGTTAGTCTCGAAGATGGCACTCAAGCGTGGTATGAGGTAGTGATTTACGGTGGACGAACCCCGACCGGCATCGACGCGATTGAGTGGGCGATGCGGAGCGAGCGTTTGGGCGCGGGCGAGATCATGTTAACGAGCATGAATAGGGATGGCACAAAAGACGGCTATGATATCCCTATCACGAAGGCGATATCAGAGTCCATCGGCCTGCCGATAATTGCCTCCGGGGGTGCCGGCACGGCTGAGCACATCTACGCAGGTTTTGTTGATGGCAAGGCGGACGCGTGCCTTGCCGCGAGCATATTTCATTTTAAAGAGGTTTCCATAGCTTCATTGAAGCACTACTTGCTAGCGCGCGGGATTCCCATCCGGATGTAGGTAGTTTGACCGCGCGTAGAGAGAACAACGAGATTGTAGTCGGTTATCGTTGTTCGCCTGTCAAGTAGCGCTGCGCCAATTCTGTGTAGCTCCTCGCATTTGCCTCTATCCATTGAATCTGCTCAGGGGTTACCTCCTTGACGACTTTTCCGGGAACTCCCAAGACAAGGCTGCGTCGCGGTATCTGCGTGCCTTCTGTCACGACGGCGCCCGCACCGATGATGGAGCCCTCCCCTACACGTGCTCTGTCGAGAATAATAGCGCCAATTCCGATCAGCACAGTATCTTCTATTTGTGCTCCGTGCACTATTGCCCCGTGTCCCATCGTTACCTTGTCCCCAATCCTGGTCTCGATTCCTTCTCGTACGTGTATGACGGCGTTGTCCTGCACGCTGGTATTGCGGCCTATCTGAATAAAGGCCATATCACTCCGTATGACAGCGCCGAACCACACGCTCGAACCTGGGGCGATCGTCACACTTCCAATAACCGTTGCGGTCGGAGCAATGAAGACGCCTTCGAAGTTTCTGTTCATTAGTTCTCGCACGCCTCAATATCACTAATGATTTGTCTTTAGGTTGAAAAGCCAATTATTAACCTGTTGCGCCACATCATATAGAACAGCCACTACGGAGGGGTTTATGGCGTCAGTCGCGATTGGCGGAACGTTTGATATACTTCACGACGGTCATAAGGCGCTGCTGAAAAAGGCCTACACACTAGGCGACGTGATTATCGGGCTTGTTTCAGATGAGATGGCAAGAAGAAAAACCTACGTGAGCAACACGTACGACACCCGCAAGAAAACAGTTATCGCCTATATAAAGGCGCTAACTGGGACTGATCCCGTAATTGTCGCGCTCGACGATCCGTACGGGCCAGCACTGAAGCAGAAATTTGACTACGTCGTTGTCTCTCCTGACACGTTTCGTACGGCAGAGGAGATTAACACCCTCAGATCACAACGCGGGCTTCCAGCGATAACGATCGTATGCGTCGATTTTGTCCTTGCACAGGACGGACAACCGATATCCTCGACCCGGATTCACCGGGGCGAAATTGACGACCACGGGGTGCTCCTATGAAGGAAGCGGCCTACTTCTGAGATCCCTCTATAAACAGGCCATGTGTGTCTGATTTTCGATTGCGGCCGGTTTATGGGCGTTGCACGGAGCGTATATCTGCCTAGCATTCTCGGTGACACTACGATCACGGCGAGAGGCCAGCCACATAATAGGTCGAGAAAGAACGCAGATCGGTCAAAAAATAGGTGCATTCGACTATCTCTCGATGGGGTTGATCGAAGCACGCGCTTCACCCGGCTCGGCGTGATTATGGTTCTGATTTCGGAAATGGACAAAGCGAATGCTCTGAGGTTAGCTCACTAGTGGACTATGCGTGTGCCTACTCTTTTGCCTGCGATAACATCAAGCAAGATTCGCGGTTCACGCCCGTCGATGACGACGGCTGATATTTTCGAGCGTTCGATAATCTTCGCCGCAAGAGGGTCGATGACCGTTTTGGCTCCGGCCTTCATCTCCTCAGACATCACGATCTTCACTAGCTCACCAGGTGTTACTTCGTCTAGTTTGACGGCGCTCTTGTCAATATACGGGTCTGCCGTATAGACGCCATCAACTGACGTTGCTATAACAAGAAGATCTGTCTGCACGTATTCAGAAAGTATCGCCGATACGGCATCGGTTGTCTGTCCGGGAGCCACGCCCCCCATCACGACAACTTTGCGTGAAGACATGGCCGTTTCGGCTTCTCGATAATCGTGTGGAATGTCCTGAAACGCCGCGCTCGACAATGCCGAGATCAATAATCGAGCATTGACGCGGGAAAGGGCGATGCCAATTAGATCACATACAGCTTCACTCGCCCCCATCGAACGGGCGGCCCGTATATAATCCCGGGCTGCTTTGCCTCCGCCGGTTACGATGAGTAAGGTGTTTTCTTTTGCGAGTTCCTTGATCACTTCTGCGTACTCTAAGAATTTCTCCTGCGACAATGTTGGAGCGATCACAGACCCGCCGACGGAAATCACTGCTTTCATCAGCGTATCATTACTAAAAAAGGAGTATAAGTCAATTCCCGTCTATTTAGAGATCACTCATTTCCTCGCGTTTAATCAGTAGTCTTAAAACCTGCCCTTCTTGCAAGAGCTGGCGTGAACAAACACCCTTTTAGCAGCCGGACTTACCTGCGGCCAATAGACACCGGCATTTGACGCCTGCCAAAAACATTTGCCCGCGCATCTGGCACACGCTGTTCGTGTTTGGGTCCGCACACGCGCTGCACTGAACCAGCGCCCGCGATTTTCTCAGTAGCTATAGCGCTCTTCTAGCCACGGATCTCCTCGATTATGGTAGCCGTGTGACTCCCAGAATCCGCGCTTATCTTCTGCCATAAACTCGACCCCGGTTACCCACTTGGCACTCTTCCAGAAGTAGAGGCGCGGAACCACGAGCCGCACGGGATAGCCGTGTCCTGGAGTGAGGGGTTCTCCATTATGCCTGAGGGCAAAAAGCACGTCAGGTTCAAGAAAGTCACTTACTGAAAGGTTCGTCGTAAAGCCCTTCTCTGCGTGAATTAAAACAAATTTGGCCGCAGGCAATACTTTCACCAAGTCGGTGAGCGATCGTGTGCTTACTCCCTCCCAACAGTTGTTGAGCTTCGACCACCCCGTGACGCAATGTATATCGGAGAACACTTTCTCTTGCGAAAGCGAAGTGAATTGTTCGAAATTCAGCTTCCGCTCGGTTTCCACGAGTCCCGAGATGGTAAACGTCCACTTAGAGACGTCAACGCGCGGGATAGAGCCGTAATGCAACACAGGCCAGTCTTCGGTCTTTTGCTGACCTGGGGGGATTCTTTCGCTTCTGCTCGTATCTGGGCTTTGGACTGTGTGTTCGTCTTTCACAACTCACCACTTAGTTTCCGTTAACCACGCCGACGTATTTCTGTGCGGCGTTGAACAACTTGGCGAATCGCTTCCTGAGTGCGTTGCGACGCGCGATCCTAGGTCGGCATTTCAAAACGGTCAGCCGTTTCCTCGATTGATACGCTCTATTGCCTTCCCCGCCGCATCTCGGACATCGGGATTCTTGTCCTTCAGAAGGGCTCTGAGCGGCTCGAGAGCACGCTCATCGCCTATTTCTCCAAGGCTTTTCGCCGCCCTCATCTTAATATCTGGATCTTTGTCAGTCAGCGTCGCAATGAGGGGCCCCACAGAAGCGGAACCGATTCTCACCAGGGCATCGGATGCTCTCCATCGAACTCCCTTGCTTTGGTCCTTGAGATCCTCGAGGAGGAGCTCCACCTCATTGATACCACACGCGTCGCCCAGTCCGCAAATTTCACCTATTGCCTTGGCAGCTTTTTCACGCACAATTTGATTTTCGTCGTTCATATCCTCGATTAGAGGTTCCAACGCTTGCGCATCGCCTATTTGTCCGAGCGCCGTCGCCGCTTCGAGTCGGACGTAGTACTCTTTATCCTTTAGAGCGTTGATGAGCGCTTCTACCGCCTTTGGGTCGCCTATCTCCCCGAGCGCTTCTGCCGCACATTCTCGCACCATCATCTCCTTATCGTTGAGGGCGCTTATAAGCAGATCCACCGCGCGAGCGGATTTTGCCTTACCTAGAGCTAAACACGCCATTTTCCGCTTGTCAGGATTCATGTGGTTCAAGTCACTAAGCAGCGATTCTATTTCCTTTTCGTCTTTCGTCGTTCTATCTGGCATTTTTAAGCCTCCGCTTTTTGCCCAGCCTGGGTCTCGTCGGCGAGGGCATTGCCTGCACGAGTGCCCTACTCAGTTAGTGTCCTGTTAAGTCCTATATAGCTACTACGTCATCTCTGAATGCCTCGACGAGGAGCTACGGAACTTAAAGAGGCCGCGGCCTTGCGCGCGAATCGCTGTCGTGCTGCTTCGCTGAGCGCGTGTGCGTATTTTTCCTCTGCATAAAAGAATTAGTTTCGGCGCAGGCTAGCGTCAGTAATGCGCTCGAGGAACGTCCTTCGAACGCCTGTTCATTGCTGCCTTGCGGCGCACCGTAACATCAGAGGTTTCTGACGCATGTTCCGTGCAACCCCGGAGACGCCAAACCCTAGCCAAAATATCAACATTTTGCTCCTAAGGCTTATCAAAACATTGCGACTAGTCAACGCGACTTGAGGAGGCAAAACCACACTTACACTCAAAGCTGTGGTTCAAGCGCGGTCATTTACACGATATCTGGTGACCGCGCGTTACCAGAAGATATATCACTAGAAGCAATAATCTAAGCTTTAAAATATGTGGATGTTAGAATACACGCATGCTCAACGTTCTGCTACGTGACTAGTGAGCCATTTCACTGTTGATTGTGAAGATAAACGGTAGGGTGCTGCACCAGCAGTGGGGGCACACAAAAGAGGCGAATCTGATGGAAACACGGTTAGCGGTTCGAGACGTTATGACGAGGACTGTTGTGACGGGAACTCCCGAGATGACCGCTGCGCAAGCCGGAAAAAAAATGGTCGAAAACAGGGTCGGGAGCATAATAATCGTCAAGGATGAAAAGCCAGTCGGCATCGTCACGGAAAGCGATATGGTTGCGAAAGTTATCTTTAAGAACGTTAAGCCGAGCTCTATCAAGCTCGACCAGCTCATGTCGAAACCCCTCATCACAACGAAAAGCAGCGACGACGTGCACGACGCAGTGCTTATGATGGCTCAGAAAAAAATCCGACGTCTTCCGGTACTCGACGGAGATGAACTCGTCGGAATTATTACCGACGCAGACGTTATCCAAGTCTCGTCTGAAGTCAACCAAATTCTCGACAACTTGATAGAGATGAACAGGGAGAGTGTCCTCGACCGCCGGGAAGTCGTCATGACGCAAGGCGAGTGTGAGGAGTGTGAAGAATACTCAGACGATCTGCAGCAAGAGGGAGGGCGCCTCAAGTGTCCGAGGTGCCGAGGCTCTACCTCGTCCGGCGTCTGCGAGATCTGTGGAGAGTTTTCTTACGTGCTCGAATATGCAGACGGCAGCATCATATGCGAATCGTGTAAGGAGAGCGTTCGATGACGCTCAACCTAATGTCACCACCCGTGACTGTGCGTGAAGACGCCTACGTGACTCACGTCCGTCAGCTCATGCGAG
>JBEKIR010000038.1:0-7378 GCA_050011655.1 Halobacteriota archaeon
TAAAGCATCTCGGGACGAACGGTGGAGGGTTTTTCGCGCAAAATTCCGCGTACCCCTTTGAAAATCCCACGCCGCTGACCAACGTAATCGAAATCGTCGCAATGCTAATTATCCCTATTTCCATGCTTTACACATTCGGGGTGATGACAGGTAACACCAAAGAGGGGTGGATTCTCATCGGAACTCTGACGACCATATTCATCGTTTTGCTCAGCATCGGGCTCCTTGCAGAATCGTCAAACCCCGCTCTCTCGAACCTTGCAGTGAATCAGTCGAGCGGAAATCTGGAAGGCAAAGAGGTTCGATTCGGCACCGACAACTCCATGATGTTCACTGTGGCAACCACCTCAACGGGGACTGGATCGGTGAACAGCATGCTCGACAGCTATACGGCGATCGGAGGAGCCGTCCCGCTCTTCCTCCTTATGATCGGCTCCCTTTTTGCCGGCGACGGGTCAGGCCTTCTCACTGTCCTTATGTACGTGATACTGGCCGTATTCATAGCAGGCCTGATGGTCGGACGTAGCCCACAATACCTTGGACGGAAGATCGAATCCAAAGAGGTCAAGCTCACATTCCTCGCATTTCTCGTTCACCCTATCCTTATACTCGGGTTTACCGCAGCGGGGATCATCTTCGCAACGAGCTCTTTGCTGAACCCAGGGTTTCACGGCTTTACTGAAATGCTCTACGCGTTTTCGTCAGCCGCAGCCAACAATGGATCAGCATTCGCCGGTTTGAGTGCCAATACCCCGTTTTTGAACTATACGCTTGGGGTCACGATGCTACTCGGCAGGTACATAACGTTCCCCCTAATGCTCCTGGTTTCAGATTCATTCCTGCATAAGAAGACAACGCCCTACGATGCCGGAACGTTTCGAACCGACAAATGGATTTTTGGCCTCATACTGATCGGTGTCATCATCATTCTCGGCGCACTGACGTTTTTCCCGGTGCTGGTTTTAGGACCTCTGGGGGAGGCACTCCTCTAAGGGGGCACACGATGGACAACCAAAAGTGGTATAGCCGGGCATTGCTCGTGGAGGCGTTAAAAGAATCGATACGGAAACTCGATCCACGGTCGCTCGTCGCAAACCCCGTGATGTTTGTCGTCGAGGTGGGCTTCGTGTATACGTTCATACTCGCGGTCTCTGCCGCGATAGCCGGAAACGGACAGCTCGTCTTCATCAGCGAGATTTCGGCGATCTTACTGATAACCGTGCTGTTTTCCACCTTTTCTGAAGCGATTGCCGAGGGACGCGGCAAGGCCCAAGCAGAGAGCCTGAAAAAAACGAAAAAGGAGGTCACAGCGAATAAGGTCGTCGGGGATCAAATCGTTGAAGTCAACGGGCATGATCTAGTGAAAGGCGATGTGGTAAAAGTCAGTGCTGGCGAGGTCATCCCGAATGACGGCGAGGTTATCAAGGGCAGGGGTGCCGTGGACGAATCCGCAATAACGGGGGAGTCTGCACCGGTAATCCGCGAAAGCGGCGGAGATTTTAGCTCGGTAACGGGCGGTACGACGCTCTTGAGTGATGAACTTATGATTCGCATTACGGCAAACCCAGGAGAGTCGTTCCTCGACAAAATGATCGCGCTCGTCGAGGGGGCGTCGCGACAAAAAACGCCCAACGAAATAGCACTCACCATCGTTCTTGCCGGCCTCACGTGGATATTCCTTCTCGTCATCATTACGCTTAACGCACTCGCCGGTTATTCCGGTGTACTGGTAAGCACTACGACCTTAATCGCTCTTCTCGTCTGCCTCATCCCAACGACCATCGGTGGGCTGCTTTCCGCAATCGGCATCGCTGGTATGGACAGAGTGACGCAATTCAACGTTATTGCCAAATCAGGAAAAGCCGTTGAGGCGGCAGGCGATATCAACACGCTTATCCTTGACAAAACAGGCACGATAACAATCGGCAACAGACTCGCAGAGGAATTCATCCCGCTTGGCGATAAGTCCAGCGGAGAGGTCACGAAGGCAGCGTTTCTCGCCTCAGCGCGTGATGAGACCCCCGAAGGCCGGTCGATTGTGAATCTAGCAAAGAAGCTGATGCCCGATTTGGTTGAGCCGGAGATTAGCGAAGTAATCGACTTCTCTGCGGACACAAAGATGAGTGGAGTTGATCTAGCGGATGGCTCAGAGATTCGTAAGGGGGCATTTGATGTGATGTCAGCTTACGTGAACTACGTTCCTGGTGGATTTAAAGAAATCGTTGACGGCATTTCACGCAAGGGAGCGACGCCGCTTGTGGTATCAATAGATCGTGATCCTATCGGCGTGATACACCTCAAAGACACTGTGAAACCCGGCATGCGAGACCGACTGCACGAGTTGAAGAGCATGGGAATTAGGACGGTCATGGTCACCGGAGACAACAGGCTCACCGCGGCGACGATCGCGGCAGAGGCAGGAGTCGATGATTATGTTCCCGAGAGCAAGCCTGAGGACAAGATAAACATCGTGCAAGCGGAGCAGGCAGCAGGCAAGCTCGTTGCGATGACCGGAGACGGCACCAATGATGCTCCTGCATTGGCGCAAGCCGATGTGGGGCTCGCCATGAACAGCGGCACGCAAGCAGCAAAAGAGGCCGCGAATATGGTCGACCTCGACAGCGATCCGTCAAAGCTGATAGCGGTTGTCTCGATCGGAAAACAGCTCCTGATGACGCGCGGTGCCATTACGACGTTTAGCATCGTCAACGACGTTGCCAAGTACTTTGCAATCATTCCTGCTATTTTCGCCGTTGCAATCCCTGAGGCAAACAAGCTCAACATCATGGCACTATCCTCACCGAACAGCGCCATACTATCTGCAGTTATCTTCAACGCCCTAATAATCCCGGCGCTTATTCCGCTTGCCATGAGGGGTGTGAAATACAAGCCGAGTGACGCGTCAACAATCCTCCTGAGAAATATTGCGATTTACGGCGTAGGCGGCTTGATAGTGCCGTTCATCGGGATTAAAGCAATTGATGTCATCATAACCAGCCTTCATCTCGTCTAGCGCATCTAACTATTTTTTTTTGTAAGACCGCTCGTGCCTGCTAACCTGATGACCTCGTGGACCACGATTGTCGTATGCACAAAGACGTAGTAATGCGAACTCTCCGCATGGTGGTACAAGCGCGGACTAGCTAGCCATGGCACCGTCCAACAGGTCAGCCAGACGAGTGTGATTTTAATCGAAGAGTTTCATTTATCTGCAGGCGAGATCTAAATCGGACCTTGGAGGAATTACAGATGAAAATTCAGCTTGGAGCGCAAAATTGTCTTTACCCCATGCCAACGACGCTCGTGGGAGCAACAGTAGAGGGGAAGCCTAACTTCGTCACCATCGCGCACGTCGGCATTATGGACCTAGGAAGCGTCTCCCTCGGGATGGCAAAAGCCCACTACACTAACGTGGGAATCAAGGAGAGCGGGACGTTCAGCATCAACCTACCGTCTACTGATATGGTGAAGGAGACTGACTACTGCGGCCTAGTATCGGGGAAGCGCGTCGACAAAGCACAGTTATTTCACGTTTTCTACGGCAACCTCAAGACGGCCCCTTTGGTTGCTGAATGTCCAATTAGCATGGAGTGCAAGCTCATAAAGGTGGTTGATTTTCCGAAGCACGACGTGTTCATAGGCGAGATCGTCACTACGTATGCTGACGATGCGGTGCTGACTGACGGCGCAGTGGACTATGGCAAAGTGCGGCCGCTTCTCTTCACCATGGTGGACCAGAGTTATTGGATGTTAGGCAAAAGATTCGCAAAAGCTTGGAGCATCGGAAAGGAGTTGAAAGGGAACAAGTCAACTGAAGCTGTCGGCAAGTGATACCGAAAAAATCTTGGCACTGTCACTTGCGTGCAGGAAGTTTCTGCCTCACGGTTTAACTGGGCACGCGGCTCGCGGACTGCGGATTAGAAACGAGCACCGACAATAGTAAAAGCGATAACGGCGAAGCTAGGTGAGGTAGCAATGAAGACCAAGTACGTTCTTTTGCCGGTGCTGGCCCTGCTTATCCTGGCCACCTGCATATCGGGGTGCACTTCAACAAACCCCTCTGGTGGGCAGGCAAACAGTACGAGCGCCGTGCCTGTATACCAGCCCTCAGTGAAGACAGCATCAGTCAACATAAGCAAGGGCAATGTGACAACCTACCAGACAACTGGCTCCGCCACTCAAGTTGCTGATTTTTATAAGACTGAAATGGCAAACCGAGGGTACCAAGCTTCAACAGCCGTTCACGAAGGATCGGATGTGGTCCTCACTTTCGTCAAAGGAACGCGTACGGTGCACGTCGCGATCGCCACTCTTAACGCACAAATCGGCCCATTAAATTTGTCTCAAGCAGGAGCGACGACGTTCATAATCACAGAGCGAAGTGCGTAAGAATTCAGCGACATCAAAATGACTTGTTTAGAACCCAGGCGTGTTGCGCGGGACGCCACCCACGTGCACGCAGACGAGATATTCGAGCGTTTGCCGAGCATCGCAGTGCGTTCCGGAGGGTCAAAATATATCGAGTTGCGACACTTGTTGTTCAATGATCATCGTGCTGACGGTCCGCAGAGTAACTATAAATAAGCCACACGTAAGGGTACACCAACGCAACAAATGTTTACTAGCGACCGAACGGGGAGTCTTAGCTCGCAAATAGGAGAAGCGTGAACGTGTTTTGGGGTATTTTAAAGTTGCTCACTCATGAGTGAGTCCAGGCAATGATCAGGAAGTCAGTCGTTCTTGCGGTAGTTTTGCTCGTCGGATGCGCGGCCATTTTCTTGCCTTTAGTTTCAGGGGCAGCATCGACGGTCCCGGCGACGGCGGTTTCAAAGACCGTATCAACGGTCCCAGCTACGGCGGTTTCAACTACAGCACCGGCGATCCCAGCTACGGCTCTAGCCGCCTCAGATGCGGCGCCTAAGCCGCAGCTCGACTACCGCGTGTCGCTGGCGCCAAATCAAATCTGGGATGGCACAATCGAATATTTCAAAGCACAAGGATTCACCACGGTAGTGCTCGTCGCTGCAGAACCACTCCCGTACGACAACGAGTTGCAGAAAATCAAGCAGCTAGGCATGTACCCTATTTTGGATATCGAGTATATCATCTGGAACGGCGGCGCTAACAAGTCAACGCCCATAACGCAGTTCGATTCGGATTTTAACATGTGGAAACAGGCGGGCTGGCAAAACGTCGCTACAGAGGGAGGACGAAGTGGCGATCTTGCCACGTTGAAGGATTACTTCGCCACTATCACCTATTTTAACTGCGACTTGTGCGGCCTTTGGCAAGATGGCTACAGAAGTCCTGACGTGACGGAGATGTCGTGGGAGACGTACTATCCATCTGAAATCCCGGGCATACAGCAAGGGGCGCTGATATCGTACAACCTCGGAAAGCCGCAGGGCATAACGGCCGGCGTGTGGGACAAAAACAACGCGAACCTCAACTTTGATACCTACAAAACGCTACTCGATTGGAGTTATTCCGAGGGAGTGGGTTTCACTCACTTCAACGTGTTCTTCGGGTTGGGAGCGACGATTGCTGACTATCAGCGGCTCGGATTTCCTGCGATCATTTCACAACTGCAGCAAAATTATCCACCCAAACCGATAGGGGCATGGCCTGCGATCACAGTGACCTCTGTTCGACAGGTGCCAAACCCTCAAAACTCTATCGTGTGGGACATAACCAATCTTGGTGACAAAGAGGCTTGGGTAGCCCCCTATGCGATACTCCATAACGGAACTGCAGCGCTGAGCCGGGTCAATGGCGAAGCGGTTTTGAATCAAGATGCCGGCACCAGTTCCTCGGCTGCCGTTCAACAGAACGACGGCTACGGCTGGGTACACCTCGGCGCCGGTGAGGAGATTAGCATCCTGTCGCCGCCCACAGTGCCTACTAACACCACAGGAGCAGCGTACAACATCTACGTGTCCTACAACAATTCCTCCCGCGGGTGGCTTTATAGTGCGCCTCTTTATACCGCCGTCGGGGCTAAGCCTATACCAACAAACTTCTTCGGGCTGTTTGACTACAGCAATACCGACATAGCGTTGCTGTTGCTGCTTGTGCTCGTCGTGTTCCTCACGATCGGACTTGTGTCTCGATTAAAAAGGATGCAGCAAAAATAGAACAAAATTCGTCGCTATACGCGCTTCGAGCGAATGTCAAAGCGGTTCAATTTATCCGTCTGACCGACGTCCTGCGATCTTCCGAACCAGCCGCACCAAATACCCTAAGAAAACTTTTGGTGTGCGCGGCCCTCACAAGAACCGCTTCACGAATAGATCTATTTACGGTGGGGTCTAAAGAAATTTAGATTACTGTGTACGGTCCTCGCAAGAACCGCTTCAGTCGAAAGGAAGTCCCTCTTTAGAGTCGTTAGCTCGGTGCGCGGCGCGTAAAGCACATAGATCGGGATGCCAATCAGAATCGACGCGATTCCGAATGCTACCGTGCTGATGCCACATTCATAAATGAGGAACACGCTCAAGATAATGCCCGAAACAGGGATTGCCGGCCCCGTGAGCCGTTCGAGGTAAGTGCGGTCCCTACCTGTATGCCTCCCTCGGAGTGTCAGGACGGCAGCACACGTGGCCAGGTAGACAAAAGCAAGATTAAACGCTGAAAAGATGATGAGCTGCGTTAAATCGCCAATTAGTGCAGCGGATAACACAATGGCGGACTGTACGATAATCGCATTGGAAGGGGTACCAAACCTCGGATGAATTCGACTGAAAAGCCTTGGAAATAATCCATCCACTGAGATCGCATAAGATAGCCGGGCAGTCGCTAGCGTAGCAGACTCCTCAAACCCAGTAATTGAGATGAGTGCTCCTAGCCCAAGAATCGCACCTCCTATAATAGCAAGCTCCGGCGTGTACGAAAGGACAACGCCGCCAGCTGTGGCAAGGGGCGCAGGATCGAATTGGAGCGACGTCCAGTTGACCACAGCGAGCGCCGTAAAGCCTATGGCTATATAAAAAAAGGTTACAATTGCCATGCCAATGACCATTCCTTTCGGCAGCGTCTTCGTCGGATCCTCGATTTCACCAGAGGGAATTACTGCTAGCTCAAATCCCGTATATGCCCAAAAAATGATAATCAGCGCTGGTCCGAAATTGCTGAAACCAAGCGGGGCAAATGGTGTAAAGTTCGAAGCTGCTGTGCCTGGGTGAGCGACCAACCAGATAAATCCTGCGACGATCAGCAGCAATAATGGGGCTAATTTTCCGATGGTAAGCACATCATTGACCCGTCCAGCACTTTTTACCCCCCGCACGTTTATGTACGCGATAACCGCGACAAAAACGATTTTTATGATGTCGCCCTGAAGCACCGTGAGCGAGGGCACGAAATACTGAAGATAACTCAC
>JBEKIR010000039.1:0-7627 GCA_050011655.1 Halobacteriota archaeon
ACATCCCAAACAACAGGCCGATGGTCTCCCAGTTGACGTAATTAATGGCCTCAGTGAGGGTGAGGACGCCCGTGATGAGCAACACCAGACTCCCTGCGCCTACGACGACCGTCCTGTTGATTCTTTCTGTGGCCAACGTTCCGTACGCCACAAGAAAGGTCACAAGGGCGATAGCGGCGTATGGTTCCATGGGGGGGTTCTCCTGCACGCATGCACGACGTTCCGCGCTGCGCGTAGTTTGACAATCATAAGGCGCGAGTCGTAGCACTCACCCACCATTCCGCTTAGATACGATAAAATCATTACGTTGCGGCAGGCACGGGTTGTTTCAAAAAGCTGCAACCGCTGAGAAGGAGTCGATAGGGCTGCCCTCCTCTTCGCCTGCGGCGTGTCAAGCGGATATGCTAGAGTCGCAATATCCGTGTTTGCTAACATTGCGACGATAAGACAGGTCTCGTGGTCGTTGTCCCATTGGAACGCTCTTGACTGTGATGCCTATCGGGCGAAAAGCGCATTGGCCGACTTTAAGACGTTGAATAGGAGGCCACAGGTATATGGCTGAATAGTGCGCTAAAACGATTGATGCTTGTGGACCCTGAGAACTTCTCATCTAACAACCAAGCACCCTTATGCGGCAAAGGAGGCTGTTTGGCCAAGTACGTGGAGGAACCAAATGGAAACTTATGATGCTTCGACATCCGGAACGTCTCATCGTGCCGAGAACGTTGGCGCGTACCTTATTGAGCGACTTCGATTATTAGGCCTTTCACACGTCTTCGGAGTGCCAGGGGATTACGTGCTCGGCTTTTTCAAGCAGCTCAGCGATAGCGCGCTCAACCTTGTAACGACGTGCGACGAACTGAACGCGGGCTACGCCGCTGATGCCTACGCGCGTATACGGGGAATAGGCGCCGTGTGCGTCACCTACTCCGTCGGCGGCCTGAAGGTCGTCAATGCCACAGCGCAGGCATATGCGGAAAAATCTCCGTTGATAGTCATTACCGGGGCTCCGGGAATCAAAGAAAGGATAGGCAACCCTCTCCTCCACCATAAAGTGCGCACCTTCAACACGCAAAAGAAGATCTTTGATGAAGTGACTGTTGCGTCCGCGGTTTTAGACGATCCGCACACCGCGTGCCAAGAGATCGATCGCGTGTTATCCGAAGCACTCCGCATTAAGCGACCGGTATACATTGAGCTCCCGCGCGATATAACGTTCGCCCACGTGAAGCCGCCATATCAGGCTTCGGTAGCGCGAGCAGAAGATACGAGTGATCCTAACGCTTTGCAGGCTGCTCTTGACGACGCAGTGACGATGATCAACGAGTCTCAGCAACCCGTCGTAATTGCCGATGTCGAGCTGCACCGGTTCGGACTGCAGGACAAGCTTCTCGCCTTAATCGATAAAGTGCAGATACCTGTCGCTGCGACAATTCTCGGTAAATCCGTTGTCGACGAGTACCATCCCCTGTACATGGGCATCTACGAAGGGGCGATGGGCTTCGCGTCGGTCCGCGACTATGTCGAATCAAGTGATTGCCTGATCCTCCTCGGTGCCTTCATGACGGACGTTAACCTCGGGCAATATACCGCGCACATCGACCAGAAAAAGGCAATTTACGTCACGAGCGAGCAGTGTTCGATTCAGTATCGCACCTACGCGCGCGTCGGTCTACACGACTTCCTCGAAGGCTTGCTCACCGCCCCTATCACGCCGCGGACTCCCCGCGACTTTCCACACCCGCGGCCGATCGTACCATTCTTGACGAAAAAAGGACAGAAGATTACCGTCAAGAGGCTGTTTGAGCGGCTTAACTGGGCGCTTGAGGACAACACCGTGGTCATCGCCGACGTCGGCGATGCGCTCTTCGGAGGGCTTGACCTCATCACCCACCGCAGAACTGAATTCCTGTCGCCCGGGTATTACCTCTCGCTCGGCTTTGCGGTGCCGGCAAGTATCGGAGCACAACTCGCGAATCCCAGTCTTCGTCCGTTAGTACTCGTCGGCGACGGGGCCTTCCAAATGACCGGCATCGAGGTCTCGACCGTCGCACGGCTCGGCCTGAATCCAATCATCGTTGTGCTCAACAATTATGGGTATGCGACGGAACGGCCAATCCAAGACGGGCCCTTTAACGACCTTCAGGTGTGGCAGTACAGTCGATTCCCGGAGATCGTTGGTGGGGGGAAGGGCACCGTGGCGACGACGGAGGATGAGCTTGACCACGCGCTCGACGCGGCGCGGGCCTATACCGAGGGGTTTACGATTATTGAAGTCCAGCTTGACCCTCACGATAGCTCGCCTGCGTTGCAGCGGCTGGCCGAGGGTCTTGCGAAGAAGATTCGTTGAAATTCAAGCTTTAGCTACCAGACACGTCGACCGTTGCTGGTTGCATGACAGTTGTATTTTTTTTGAGGAATCAAATTACAGGAGAGGAACCGTCTAGCGTCAAAACGGTTGGCCCTGTACTCACCTATTACGTCGGCTTTTGTTCTTACTTAGTCGAATCGTGAGTACGCAGGCGAGCGAAAAAGCGAGAATCGCTCCAAGAACCGCGAAGACCGCCGACCCGCTAGCAAATCCGACGTTTGGGAGGTCTGCTGCTCCCACAGCACTGGTTCCATTGCTGCTCGATGAAGCAACGGCGGCATTACCTGTCGTGGTCTCCGAACCATCGAGCGTTGTGAACTGCACGCGTCCCGTGCCCTGCAAGTAATCAATGTAATCCCCTAGTAGCTTCACTTCCGTAGCATTGACGGTGCCGTTGGCTCCCTTGAAATCGGATGGATGATACAACACAATGAAGGTATTGATGCTATTAGGATTGTTAATCCAGGGCTCTGTTGCGTTCTCGAGCGACTGAAGGCTATTGTTGCCGAGCTCAATCGAGATCGTATCTACTTTAATGCCCTCTTTGTATCCCTGATTCATGTTGACATCTGGGAAGGCAGTGCAATATTCCGTAAATCCCAGCGCTTTTGCCGCCTTTAGCGTGTTGTTGTCGCTCTTGTCAAACGGAGGGAGAAACGAAGTGGGCGTGACCCCGAACGCTTGGGTGATGTCGTCGCGGCCCTGCTTGATTGCGTTGTATTGAGCGGCATACGGCCTCCCATAAAATTCACTGGGGCCCCTCGGTGACGGCGCTATATCCTGGTGCGTGTAGCCGTGCTGTGCGAACTGAAACAGGTGGTTTGACTCGATTGAGCGCATGTAATCGAGAAACTGGGCATTTGCCTCAAGCTGGTTGCCTGAATGTGTAGCGTCCGGATGCGGAATGATGCCCAGCGTCAATGGCACGTTCTTATCGATGTGCACTTGGTTAACAGCCTGAAGCTCGGCGAAGTCGGCGTTAGGCGCGACGTCATCCTCTCTAAATATCACATATTTGTTCGTTTGCGCATTACCCGTCGCTCCACTGCCTGTGCACACAAAGAGCATCGAGGATAGAAGTATTAAAACGAGCGAGCAGACGAGGACGATTTTCGGTCTGACTCTGGCATAACGTCTGATTTTGTTTGACTTGTCTTGCGGCACCGGGCACACTCGAAACGTTGTTGGTAGCAGCGAGATTTGGCGTACTCTTGCCTGGCAAGGGTTCGCGTTGAAGATCGACTGCGTAGTCCGATCGCTCTTCCCAAGATGGTAAGCGCATGAGTTATTGGGGACTAGTGATTTAAATAGTGCTCGCAGCGCATGTTTTCGGGCGTGCACCGGGGTTTGCAGTAGATCAAACAAGAGCTAAGCTTGAATGCTCGCACATAATTGCTTCTTAAAGGTGCGCTCACGAAGCTGCTTCAGTCACACAAACTCAAAACCGGCTCCGACATTATCAAGTTCGCGGGTAGGTAATAATATTGCGCCGATTATGCCGCCGACGATTCCCCCGATCACTAGTCCAGCTAGCGGCGCAAGAGACGCTCCAAAGGTGACTCCTGTGATGAGCCCGAGCCGCGCTCCAATCACGGCTCCAGCTAGCGCCCCAACCCCCCCGGATTTTCTGACCAATGAATGCACCAATCGCTCCGCCGGCGATTAATCCAAGGAGCAGCCGATGGCTGCACTTAGTATACTGCCCAGCGGGATATCGACGATCACACCCAGCAGAAGGCCGACAAAAGAACCAACGAACCCCCCAATCATACCTTCAACTAACGCGTGGCCGTGCCTGCTACTAAAGACCCCTACCAGTGCGCCGACGATGACGCCCACAATTACGCCTGACCACAAGCCCGCAAGTACGCTTATCAGCACGCCAAGTGCTGCGCCGGTGAACCCGCCGACAACGGCCGGACTTACAAGCCCAGTTCCATCACCGCGCGCAGCTGCTAAGAGCGTCATGAGGCTTCTGTGAGAAAACATACTAGTTGAGTGGGGGGGCTTCCGTTTAAAGCATATGTCGTTTAGGCAGCTGCAAACGTGTGGCGGAATGGCGTTGCTTGAGTCAAATGCAGTCGCATAAACAACTCTGCTTGTCTATCGCTGGAAATGATGGAGCGAATCTTTTTGTCGATTTGTACGCTCCGTGAAAAATATTAATGCTGCATGGCGTAATGTACGTAACGAAAGTTCATGGCGCGGTAAGCCGATTAGCGTTCCAATCTGACGATTTCGCGAGTCACGCGATCCGCGCACCAAGGCGGAAAGGGTCGTGCGTTACATTCGAATCATCGGCGCAAAGTCTTTCATGGAGCTCACACACGCTGACGTGGCAGGCTGGCACTTGTATGGCACGACGTTTCTCGAGTGGAAAGATGAAACAGGAAAGGACTACGATAGCTGGGTCCGCGAACGAGTGAGCCCTGCGCTGGACGTATTTGACTATATCGCGTGGTATGAAGACGGATCGTTGCACGGTTACGAAGGAGGATACAGCGTGATACTCGATCCGGGTTTCGGACTCTGGACCAATTCGATACTCGCGCGCGCTAAACGACTGGGGTTGCGCGTGGAAGAAATTCAAGCGGCTGGCGCAGGATGCTGGATTGGGTAAGTTCACGACCGTCTTGGTGGGCACAGGTGAAAAGCAGCCACGACGCCTTGTATAGTCTAGCGGACCGCAATTTGTCTGTCAGTTCCGACACATAGCGAACGCGATCTCTAGAAAGGATGTGTCAGCGGGCCTCAATATTCTGTTCTTCAACGCTTGCAAACTGGAACTGCAGCGCTTTAAACCCCTTCTCGTCGATAAATTGCGCATCAAGTACGTGCCGCTGCGACCTGCCCATAGAGTCAGTGGCAACGCCGAGTAGAGTCCCATCGCTCCGGACAACGAACGCTGAATACTTTGCAAGCAGCTCCTTTATACTCGTGGCACGTCCTTCGTCGCGTGCCTGCCACTTTGAAAAGGTTGATCGTTGCAGTAATTTGAATTGCCGAGACGTCATTGTAATAACGTGTGTCTTAATTAGTGAACCCCCTGTTGGCTCGTGGTCGTACCTACTTGCATGAATCTCAAACGTTTTAACGATATCTAACGCGATTCGCGAGGCTGATGTGCCAAACAAGGTTCACTTGCCTGGTACGCTGAAACCGTGAAACCCGATCTCGAAGCGCGGAAACGCATACGGCGCGTGCACGAGCAAAGCATACCACATTCCGCATCGTGAAAAACTGAAACCACGCCTTTCGCTTGCAAGATCGACGCCTTGCTGAAGCGCTTGAGGGCTGTCGAAGGCATGTTTATCCTTAGCCAGGGAACTCAGTGAACCGCTTGCTTCACCAACGCGAGCAGCTCTTCTCGCGTTCGTACGCGCTCGCGTGTCTTGGTCTTCCCACTTTTGATGACGTTTGCAAAAATCTCAGGTAGGTCGCCTTCCGTGACCCCTGTGAGTCCCTCAATAATTCCGCTGAAGACGTCACGCGTTCGTCGCTCTTCTAAGGTGATGTGTCCGAAATTGCGAAACCACATCTCTATGCGCGTATCTTCCGATACGATCGTTATCTTACGTATCTGCTTTTCCCACCAGAGGTGGATCATGATGTCATACTTCTTCTGAGCCATGAATCGTCTCCTGCGGCGCGCTCGCGGCCTGACGCCTACCAGTATGAACCCCTTGTTTTTATGATTTCGGGAGTCTTTAGGCGCTCGGTGGTGGCGAACAAAGAAAAGACAAGCGTGCGATTGCTGCAGACTGGCAAAAAAAGAAAGTAAAGGCGCCGTAAGCGCGCCCCTTTTTGTCTATGGTTTGCTCTCTTCACCTGCCGCTTTCGCGGCGGCACCGGCGATATATACTGTGGCGATCACTGCGACAATGGTTATGATAATTGCGTATGCGAGGTTTCCTGGAATGCTGTTGGACGTTCCCAAAAAATAGATAAAAATAGACTGGATTGCTTGATTCCACGCAAGGCCTGCGATGAACGCGAAAGCCGTCGTGATCAGACCAGCCATCACTTTTAAGTACTCCACTCGACTCACCATGTGTTTCACCTCCGGTAGGCTAGGCTAGGTACAAAGTGAACACGATTTGCATATAATAAGGCACTTTCTATTTGCCGCGTTATTGGCTATTAGATCCCTTCAGTCACTCCATTGCAGAAAAGCGCGAGCTGTGGCTTATTTTGACTAGAAGCGGTATGCGATCAGGAGGACGATGAGCAGCAACGGCAAGAGGATATCGTTGATATACAGAATCGGCCCCGCGTTGCCGGACGCGTAGTTGTGACGGAGCCGGATGTCGCGTATGTGGCCGTACGCCGCCCCGATCCCAAACACAGCAAACGCGATTACCGTCGCGCTCCAGAAGTCACCGCGCACCCAAAAGCAGAGCACCCCTAAGACTCCTACGGCGAGGTTGTGCAGAGCTACTTCAAATTGAAACGGGCTTCCGGTGGGCCATCCGATACTCCGTGCAACGTCGTCAGCGACAAACGCGTGTCCCATGAAAGCGTAGAGCGAACTGAAGCCTACCGCGATGACAAGGAACCAGAGGAGAAACGACTCGACGACGCCCGTGGCATATAGGGCGATATTGAGGATGGCCGCAATGATCGCGACACCGATCAATCCATAAGGCCAGTATTCTGCCGCACGATTAACCATAGAACCCTTTCGCCACGTCGGTGCTCGCTCTCTCGTCGTGCGCAGGTTTAAAGCTGTCGTTTTATTGACGGTGGTCAGTTAGAGCCGCTAAGGCACCGAACAAGCCGTCGCGCTGTAGATGAATCGATCGAAGGGGCAAAAGAGGGGAGAGTTTTTAAGTACAGCAGCATTTCGATGGAGTGGTGATAACAAATGTTTGTAAACATTGACGGCACTGTTCTGAAGGGGCCCGGGCATGACAATTACCCTCACAACGCTTTGTGAGAATACCGCCGCGCAAGTTGGCCTGCGCGCCGAATGGGGATTAAGCATTCTTGTCGAGACTGACGACGTCGCTGTATTGCTCGACACGGGTCAAGACACCGCGGCGACCTTCAACGCGGCGGTCTTGGATGTAGACCTATCTGCGCTTCACACCATCGTGCTCAGCCACGGGCACCGCGATCACACGGGCGGTTTGTGGTCGGTGCTCGCTCTCTCGTCGTGCGCAGGTTTAAAGCTGTCGTTTTATTGACGGTGGTCAGTTAGAGCCGCTAAGGCACCGAACAAGCCGTCGCGCTGTAGATGAATCGATCGAAGGGGCA
>JBEKIR010000040.1:0-6073 GCA_050011655.1 Halobacteriota archaeon
AAAGGGCGAGTACAAGTACGACCTCGGTGACGTGGCTGGTTTTGCGCCCATGGTCAAAATGTATACGTTGGGACACGATTTCGTTCCATCGCCTATACACGCCGGTGGGCTTCGTTATCACGGCGATGCCCAAAGCCTCAGCCTCTTAAAGAACCTCGGCTACGTCGAAGCCGTGTCCTATGAGCAGCTTGCAACGTTTGAGGCAGGCGCGCTTTTCACCCAGACTGAAGGCATTTGTCCGGCTCCAGAATCGAGTCACGCTATCAAGGCAGCAATAGACGAAGCCATCAAATGCAAGCAGACTGGCGAGGCTAAGGTAATCGTGTTCAACCTCAGCGGCCACGGACTTTTGGATCTCGCTGGGTACGAAAAATTCTTAAACAATGAGCTGAACGGAAACGGGAATAGTTCTTAAGCTATCTCACGTAGATTCACGCCGAGCGCGGAGACCTACCGTTTCTAGGCAAGAGGCAAGAAGGGCTCACTAGAACGGTGGCGGCTGACATTTCACTAGCTGAGCTAGCTGACGCACTAATCCTCTTTCCACTGCTGCTGGATTTCGGGGTTGTTAGTGAAACCCTTCGTCTTTCGCTTCAATACCTTATCGCGGCCCTCCATATAGAAAGCCTCTTCACTAGTGATCTCGTCATCTTCGACGAGTTCTTCGCGTCCTTCAGGCGTATAGACTCCCTCGCCGGCAGCGACCTCTTTGTCCACTACCTCTTCATTATACTGATAACCATAGTCTGGTTCTTTGCCCCATGGGTCGTGACCTACCTCTTCCACAACTCCGCCGTCGTGTTCTTCTCGGGCGGCCTCGTCAATTTTAAGCTCGAGGGAGCCGTCATAGATTTCTCTGTTCTCCTTTTGATCGTCCGCTTCAACAACTCCTTGATCTTTCGGCTTGACGCGTTTGACGTCGTCTTTCTCATCGACGAAGAAATCAAATTGTTCGTCGTCTTGGTCTGAAGGTTTGTTGTCGGTATTTTCGCGTGGCATGCTAATCCCAACAAGAAGTTTACTTTCCGAGTTAATAAACAGTTGCAAGCATTTGGTCGGATAACTCCTCTTTTGTCGCAGAAGAGGCTCGCACAACGCGGCTTGGTTAAGGGGGACGAAAAATTCGGCTGAGCGGGATCGAAGCGCTTAAAATTGCTCAATCCATTCGTTGAATAAGGCGTATTGCGAGCACAGGTCAAGGACGTCGGTATCAAGAGGATCCTTAAAATAGATCGCAAGCTTATCGACCAGTCCTCGCGCACCGTTCCGTTGTGCAAGTTCCATGAAGCGGATGAGGTCGATCACGAGGGGTGCCGCCAGTATGCTGTCGCACCCTTGCCACGTGAACTGCATGTTCATGCGATGCCCCAAAAACCCTTTGAACGATATGAAGTCCCAAGCGACCTTGTGGTCCGAGAGGGGGGGAAAATAATCAATACGGCTTCCCAGATGCGGCTCGTAACCTAGCATCTTTGGCACCACGCTCGTCTTTGTAATGAGCTTTGACTGCTTGTTGTCCGGATGCCGTAGTATTTGTCCGTCTAGGTTTCCAAGTATGTTACTTCCGTACCAGCCATCAATTGTCAGATGTCGGTACTTGAACATAGGCACGAGAGCGGTTTTAACGAGAGTCTCCCCGGTCTTCCCGTCTTTTCCGCAGTGCGGGACGCCCAGGGTGTTAGCCAGCTCTTTTATGGCGGGGATATCGTTCCCCATTGATGGCGTGAAGTTGACGTATGGCAACCCGTTTTTGATGGCGCAATACGCATAAATTGCGCTCGCAGGGATCTTTTTTGAATTCGCTTTGACTGCAGCCTCAAAACTGTCAAGCGTCGCATACTCTGGTTGAGGCGCAAAGTACGGTTCGGTTGAGGCCAAGTTAACCACTACACAGCGTTCGTTTCGAGCGAACTCGCGAATTTCTTGCGATACCTGGTTTGCTGCCTCGCTGAGGGTTAGTCCCTTATTGTCGCAAAGGGAGGATATTGCATCTCCACAGTTGTTGATAATGCCGCACTTCACCGGAATGGAGTCTATCTCCTCTTTCAGCTCTGGAAGCTGCATTGTATCAAACGTGCTATTGTCGCTGACGTTCTGATAAGCGGCGTCGTACAACGCGACGCTCCTGATATCGTGACCGCCAAATTGAAGGTCTTCGAGTCGCGCAAGATTCAGCCGGGAAAAACGTTTTTCCTCGGACATTATGCCGCTAGATGCGCTTAAGCCGCGGTTTATAGCGAGAACCCCTACAAGGATCGTTGTAGCGACAGCGCCCTTGATTCCGATGAACCAAACCTTCATCTCAGTCGAATCTGCCTTCAATCTATAAAAAATCTTTTAACGTCAACGTTAGGCGAATCAATTGCGATATGGTTACGCTTTTTGCGTCGCGACGTCGCGACGTCGCGCATTGTAATTGCGGTTGACGCGTACTGTCCAAAAAGAGATGACGATGGAGACGAAAGCCCGCGGAAAGCGCCAGCTGCGTCGACGGTGCTATTCTTTCTTCTTTTTGTCTTCAGAAACGAAGACGTGTTCTGGTTTTTTCTCTTCTGGCTCGCAGATGCCTTCTGTATCAGGGCCGAGGTCACACACTTCAAGCTTTTTGACCTTGTCCATGTCTTGTTCGTGCTCATAGTTTGCGTTGTAGGCATCGGTGTCAGGGGCGTTCAGAGTTCCCGTCTTCATGTCCTTTTTAAACTTGTATTCTTCCTTCTTCTCGTCGGCCATCCGGTATCACCGCCCGTACATTTGTGCGGATTCTATTAATTAGTATCGGTTTTGCCGCTGACTCTATAGATAGCACTTGATTGATAAACAGCCCGAAGTTCGCCCTTGAAACCCGGTCAGACATAGCCCGAAGTTCGCTCTTGAAACCCCTGTCAGACATAACCCAATCAACACGTCCCCTGCCGTGCATTGCGCGATTAATGACAAAAAAGTCGCGTTTTGAATCAGCGACGCATAAGTTTTTGTGTGTGCTATGCGTATATGTTACAGGGGATGATTGAATATTAAGTCCCAAACCACTGAATGTAAACTTTGTGAGTTCATTTCCCCCACGGGAATGCGGAATAGCTACGTTTACCCACGACCTAGCAACTAGTTTATCGAACATCTCTGACAACGCAGTATGGAATGCGAGTGTCATCCAAGAGTGCAGGAAGCTCTTTTTAAGTAACGTGTCACTCAGGGCCCAAGCGGCGCAACTGGGCAAAAAGGAGTTTGTTCGCAGCAAACGCTTTGCGTCTAAAACGTTTAACGTCATCAAAGACTGTAATGCTGAAAGCTACATTACTGCTGCGAAACGCATAAACGACTCTAAAATTGACGTCATCAATATTCAGCACGAGTTTGGGCTGTATAAAGGTGATTTCGGCTGCTACATTCTGGAATTTATGCGGAGAGTTAGAAAGCCGATTGTCACGACTTTTCACACCGTTCTGCCGAACCCCCCATCCCGTATGAGGGAAGTCGTCAAGGACATATACGCGCTTTCAGACAGAGTCATTGTTTCTGCAAACGCAGCTATTGACCTGTTACATAACAAGTTTGGATTGGATAAGACCCAGCTTACAATGGTGCCGCACGGCGTGCCGCAAGTACCTAAACTTGTTGACACAGAGTTCGCGAAACGGGGTCTGGGATTGGCCGAAAAGTTCGTAATAGCGAGCTACGGCTTAATTAATCCTGATAAGGGAATTGAATATGTTATCCAAGCGCTGCCGTCAATTATTGAGGCGAATCCGCGTGAGGATATCACCTACATGGTCGTTGGAGAGTACCATCCTTCGCTCGACCGAAAGGTGCGTGAGCTACACAAGGAAAAAATCGACGGCCTTGTGAAGGAGCTTGGCCTATCGCGCAACGTGCGATTTGTCGAGCGCTACCTCTCTAACAAAGATATGATTAGACACTTTTTGGCCACCGACGTCTGTGCAGTAACAAACATGAATCCGGATCAGATATCGAGCGGAGTCTTGTCCCAGGCGATAGGGTGCGGGAGGAGTATCGTCGCAACGAAGTTTGCACACGCCAATGAAGCCCTGTCAAACGGCAGAGGCTTGTTTGTTGAATTTGGCGATCCTGAGGACATCGCTGAGAAAATCAACCTCCTCGTCGCTGACGCGGAGCTTCGGAAGACCCTAAGCCATCGAGTGCACGCATACGGACGGGCCCTAACGTGGGATCAAATTGCCCGCAGGTATTTCAACGTCTTCGCGCAAGTGCGAGAGCCTCAAGTGCAGTTGTCATCAATTCCTTTGCAGCAGCGCTTCTCGCAGCCGATCGATCGTGCGTTGCGACGCAGCAAGATCTGAAAAATCTGCGACGAGTTCTTTTGAGGATAGAGAACACGCTACGTTGGCGTCCATTCCTTTTTTTAAATAGCCGGCCCTGTAAGATCTTACAGCAGCTTAAGTTTGGCCAACGCTTCAAACGATTCAGCGCAGCTTGTTGTAACATCCGTAAGCGCATCGCTGAAACACATTCGTGCTTCGTCATACTCTCTAAAATTAATTCGGCCTATCGCTTCTGTGAGTTTACGCGTAGTTCGTGAAAAAATCGCCTTAGAGCCGAGCACGTTCTGGGCGAGTTTTATCTCCATCATAAGTGAATTTAAATAGGCCTCAACAACCTTCTGACCGCCAATTAATTCATCATCTTTGAGTCCAATAAGCTTTTCAAGCAGTTGGTTTGCGATCGATACTTCAGACTTCAATTTCTCTGCGTATTCAAATTTGCGAATTAAGTCTTTTGGTTCAGCCATGCGTCCCACCACAAAATAATATACTGGTTCGGCCTAGATATAATTGATTCAAAAAACGTGGCTTAAAGGCTTATTGACGCTTTTGACAGGATTTCGGTGCTAGCCTGACTGCCCCGATAGCCACACGATCCATCACGGAGACGCTGCGGCGAAAGGTCCGGCACCACGACGAACATGCGTCGCGTAAGCCGCATGGCAACGAAACTCAGAGCGATGATCGGTGTAGTCACACAGCGTGCTTATTGTTGGTGTTTTGCTCGAATTGAAACGCGATGTTGAACAGCAGTTGTTCGTTGAATTGATCACCGATAATTTGCATCCCGATGGGCAAGTGCCCTTTTCGCCCGCACGGAACGGATAGAGATGGCACGTTCGCCAGATTAATTGGAACAGTGTTAATATCGACCTTGTATAGCGCGAGCGGATCTTCGATTTTTTCGCCGATCTTAAACGCAGCGTACGGCATCGTTGGTGCGATGAGCGCGTCGAATTGCTTGAAAACCCTCTGAAAATCTCGGCTTATCAATGCCCTCGCTTTGCGCGCTTTCAGGTAGTACTTGTCGTAGTACCCCGCCGAGAGCGCGTATGTACCGAGCAGTATGCGTCGTTTGACCTCTTTGCCAAATCCTGATGCGCGGTTCTCCGAGAATGTCGTGTGCCAATCGTGGTCTTTTTGGACCCGATGTCCATAGATGATTCCAGAGTACCGAGCGAGGTTAGACGATGCTTCCGACATCGCTTGGATGTAGTAGGCTGAAAGCGCATACTTGAGATTCGGCATCGACGTCTCCTTAGCGTGCACGCCAAGGCTTTCAAGCACCGCTATTGCTTCCCACGTTGCGTTTTCCACGACAGGATCGACGCCTTCGCCAAAAAAATCCCGTGGCACGCCAACCTCTAAGCCAGCTATTTCGTCCGCGAGCTTGGCTACATAGTGCGGCACCGGCGCGTCGCGAGAAGTGCTGTCCCAAGGATCGTAGCCAGCGATGACCTCAAAGAGCGCCGCGCAGGCTTCGACGGTTCGCGCGATGGGTCCGATCTGTTCCATTGAATTGCCGTACGAAACGAGACCGTTGCGTGACACTCTACCATAAGTAGGTTTCAGGCCGACCACTCCGCAAAAGGACGCAGGGCACCTAATCGAACCCCCCGTGTCAGAACCTAACGCAAGATCGGTCTCCTTTGCCGCCACGGCGGCGGCACTGCCCCCAGAAGAGCCGCCTGGCACGCGCTCGAGGTCCCAAGGATTCTTGCACGGTCCGAAGAAGCTGGTTTCTGTTGAGGTGCCCATCGAAAATTCGTCCA
>JBEKIR010000041.1:0-6069 GCA_050011655.1 Halobacteriota archaeon
CGCTGCTGAGATTCAGGACGGGGGCGGCGCGCCTAAGGGTAGAAAAGAGCCGCGCAATCGCAGTCACGTTTTTCATCTGCATCGTCGCGCACGTCATAATCTACGCGCCTTTCGGCCTAAATCAAGGATTTGGCCTTGATATGCGCTACTTTCTGCCGCTGTATATCCCGCTCCTCTTCTTCACGCTCGCAAGCATACGCGGAGTTCTCGTTTACGCGTCGCGTATTAAAGAGGCATTTGCCGCTGCGTGGATCATGCTCAGCGCATCAGTGCTCGGGTACGCGGCACTCTTAGCGCCCGCAGTAAGCAGCCTTATCGGATCGTTTGGTTTCTCGCTAATCCGGACGCTTGGAGCCGTCGTCGCAGTGACGATGAGTTTCTTCGTGCCGTATTTCGTGGGCTACAGGAAAGGCATGAAAGACTTAGCGATCCTGGTAGGATTTGCCACGTTAGTCTCGTCATATTGGCTGTTTATCGCGTGCTTGGTATGGCAGAAAACCCCTATAGGAGTTCCCCGTCCTGGAATGATGCTTCCTGTGATGGAGATCTTCCATCGCTTCATCATGGCGGCGATTGCCTCCTAGGCTGATAACTGAGAATAACAGAAATAGCGCCTATCGGCCGCCGCGCCGTTGATCCCTTTCGTGCCTCATGCTCCGCCGCGAACTCTTTCGCACGGCTTCGCCGTCTATATAGTCGTACCGATCGAGATATCGATCGAGCCGAGAAAGAAAGCTATCTGAGGATCCGTATTGTGGCCGGACCTCTCGTCTGAAATCCGAAGGACGGCTCGGTGGCGCGTATTGTGACATCTGCTGCCTCTGAGCGGGAGCACGCTGATCTGACGGCCGTCGTTGCGGAGGCAGCCGCGGCGGGGGTAGAACAACTGGATTCTGACGGACGGCGCGCCGGGCACCTGAAGCGCGTTGTTGTGTCTCGATCGCCGAACGATTGAGCCCCGCCAAAAAATAGAAGGCAAAGAGCACGAGTCCGCTCAGCGCTGCGAAAAGTGGCGCATCTGGTATGTTAAGGATTGCTGCTGCTCCAAGCACAAGAAAAGGGTACCCGAGCACGACAACCGTGTGCCCAACGCTCTTTGTGAGGTCGAGGGCGAAGTAGATCAGCAAGGTCGGGACAAAAAAGATGCCGAAGAACGACACGACTTGAAAGAAGACGGAGAGCTTGTAGAACCCGAACACTGCCGGCTCGAAAGGATTCGCGCTGTATATCACGAGCACCAGGAGAAAGAACAAAAGATAGATGAACGCAGCCAGGCTCGCTAGATCTGACAGACCGAAAATTGATTCGTCTTTTTCGTATCTTCCGTACGGGGCTGAACTGGTGTCGGCTTCGCGCATTAACACGTAGTGTTAGGTGTTTCGGCGTATTTAAACAATTTCATCGCTCGCTATTTAGGTGAGTTTGGCTCCGATACGCTGTTCGCTTGGGGTAGGATGATAAAGCCGCTTACAAAAAACAGGCAGCTCAGAGCGGATGTCCCCCATAAAGCGCTAGCAAAGACACGGCTGCGTCGCCCCAAATGGAGTAGTTATTGTGTGATTTTTGTGATGAACGAAATAGCATTGATAGGGTTTTGCGAGAGTTCACCAAAGTAGTTGGCTAGTAGACGCTAGAATACCTTTGATCGCCATAGCAAACACTTCGAGCGCGTGCGAAGTTGAGTATCGGTGAAGGTGATGAAGCATCACGCGCGCCTTATCAATCGGTAGCGGTATGACGGCATCGCAAGCTGTCAGGGCGGTTAGGGCGCCTAACTCGCGTTTCTTGGAGGGTTGAGAATAGGAAATGCGTGCCGGAAGCGTGTGACGCAAGGCGCGGGTCGAACGTGCACGCTTCTGAGATTGTGGCGAGGACTAGCAATACACTTTCACCTAACGCATAGGTAACGTATACGGGCTATTTCGCAAAAAGCAAGAACCGGTGGCGCACTCATCGCCACAGCGATTCGCCCTTGGCCGAAGTTGAACCATACGTGTTCGATGCCCGGTTCAGCGAGTGAGGCAGTGATCCGTGTCCAGTCAAAATATGGAACGCCAGTTTCAAAAGTCTTTTCGGAAAAGAATTCGCCATCCGCCGTGTATACTCGATCTGTTGCGTCACGGCGTGCCTTCTGATATGGGGTGCGACACGGCGCACTTGCTCCTCGTGCGATATGTTGTGACAAAAGGGCTCAGCGACGTGCAAGGGAGAAAAATGGCGCAGACGATGATGCGTAATTCTGTCCTCTTCGGGAGCATGAGGGAAGTAAGCGACGCTCAGAAGTTCGTGGAATGCCTTTCACAGGCTCGCGAGAGTCCCGGAACGTACTGCTGGAACTGCGAGGATATATGGTCGAGCAAGAGACTCAGAGAGCGCCCGGCGTGCACGGGCTGGAACTGCGAGTACTATCAAGCGAGGCCAATCAGAGAACCGAACTACGAACGTAGTGATGACCGAGCTTCGATGGAAGAAGAGATCCTCACGTATCTGCTTAACGATCCGGACAGTATCACGGAAGGGCTAAGGCTAGGGCTCCGCTCAGAGGGATTCACAGATGAGTACGTATCTAAAGGGGGCATTCGTTTGCCTTTTAATCGCGTGCTGTGGCACATGTGTCACTACCTTGCCTATCACGGCCGACAGATACGATGCAGCGCAATCTTCAGCCTCCTCTCTCAAAGCCCTGAGATGCGCCCGCACGTGAACGAAATAGCGCGACATGTGCAGCGACTACGAAACCGTGCATCGTGCCAGCGTAATACGTTCATAAAGTACTTGAACGTCGCTAACGCACGTGGGGCGCGGTTTAGAGCGCAAGAACTCGTTCAAATGGCGGAAACGGTTCTACTTTCGTGCACTCTTCCGCTTGAAATCGTCTTGAGGACGCTTAGGGATCAATCGAACACATTGTTATTTGAAGCGAGCAATAAAACGCGTACCTTTGAGGAAGATCTCGATTTCTTCGTCACGAATCTTTTTGCAAAGAGGAAGGATGTTATACCTACCCCCTCAGAGTGGCTAAACATCGCTTTTGGTGGGGGCTGGAAGCCAGGTAAGTTATACGCGGTGACTGCATCGTGCGATACGGAGGCAACGGACTTCATTGCGTGGTGTGCTGACTTTGCTGCGCAACGTCGGTTTCCTACGCTATACGTAAGCTATAGCATAAGCAAAGAACACTTTGCAGAGCGCGCACTTGCACGGCACAGCGGGATTGATGGAACGGAGCTTTCACGGTATCGCGAGAATGCCTTTGATTCTGAGGCAGACGAAGCGACATTGGAGCGGGTAATTGAAGCAGGAGAACGATTGAGCAGAGGGGTGGCCGGTTACCTGACGGTCGTCGAAGCAAATGCAGGGACGACAATCGCGGGCGTGAGAAGTGCCCTGCGCACGGTCCAAAATCAAGTTGACGCGAATGAGGGCAAGCCGATGCTGATAATCCTCGATCATTTGCCGTATATATCGACCAAAGCAAGGGGACTCACAGATTCTGTTCGAACAAGAGTGGTTTTTGATGAACGCTCACCGTTGACAGACCTGAAACGCCACCTTCAAGATTTTGCTGTGGCTATTATCGCCGTCTTTTTAGGAAATAAAACGCCGAACGCACCATCTTCCGGAGACGATGAGGCGGCTATAAAGCCTTCGCTCATGGATTTAAAGGGATTATACGGCGCTGATTACACGCTGGCCCTCCACTCAGCGCAGACCATAATAAGGGGCACAACATCCGAAAAAACCGCTGATCAGCTCCATCTTGCACAGGAGTGGTACGAGCGGAATCTTTTCCAATGTCGAGGACGCGTGGAACGCCTTTTTGACGAGGTGGCAGGCCATTATCCTTTGGATGAGACCTGTACCTACACACGGATATCGCTTTTTGGGAGAGACGCAAAGGTACTCGCTAATCCGGTCATCATCTACGAGCGGCCCTATCATCGATTCAGAACCTTGGACGTAGAACCGATCGGTTTAGAAAAGCACGATAGGCTGCCATTTGACGAAGACTGACCGAGCCGTGATCACCGACTCCTCCTCATAATCGTGCTCCGAGCTCAGGCGCATCTTGACAACAAGGCTTCATGTAATAGCTAAACGGCAATTCGTCAGATCTGCCTGAGCTCTAAAATGGTGCACATCCATCTTCCGCTGGCGTTCTTCCAGAATAGGCCCTATTTTGGTGGTTACTAGCCCTCGCGCGGCTCCTTGTCGCACTCGTTGTCACGCGGAGGCGCACGATTGCAATTCAGCGGCTAGCGATCACCGGCATGCTTGCCGCAGTTTCCTTCGCAGTCTTCCAGCCAACATTCCGTCGCACCTGGGGTTCACAGAACCTCACGCCGCTGATAGGCCTCTCAGCGGAACTGGGCGGGACTGGGTATCGGATTGCTTGTTATCTTCATCGTTAAGCTCTTGAGTACAGCCGTTGGTCACGGCGGGCGTAGTCGGAGCGGACACGATCGTGAACTTGAGCGAGATTACGGTCGTATTCTACGTCTTCAGAATGACAAAAGGCCGACTTCAGCTGTTCACCAGGGGTGCCATCGCTGCCATAGCCGGGTTGCTGGTCGGAAACGTCGTTTTTCGCATTGTCATACTGGTTTCAGGCAGACAAGGAACTGAGCTACAGGGCGTCGCACTACTCCTTACTTGATACAGATCCAGACACTAAACATGATCGTGGCAGTCGGCGAGGCCTGTTGTAACGGGCTTTGTTGTTGATTTTTTGAGCACGGTTCGGCGCGCATCGGGGAGTAATTGCAGTGACGTCGCACCCATCCGCCAAGACCGCGAGCGCATCAGCAAGCAGCGTGCTGCATTATAAGTTCGCGACGCTGGCGACTGTCGCCGATTGTTTCTTCGCAATCACCACAGCCGTTCCATATGCCAAGATCTCCTGCATATAGTCAGAAATCTCCGACGAATCAAAGTAGGCGCTTATTATGGCATTGGCACCCTCTGCTTTGGCGTGCTCTACGAGTCGGTAGAGCGCCTCATCTCTGGCGTGTTGCATCATCTCGACGTACTCGCGAATCTCTCCTCCCGCGAGAGACCGCAATCCTGCTGTAATATTTCTTCCAAGCCCTCTGCTCCGCACCGTAAGGCCGTAGATGAATCCTCGTGTTTCTGTGATAGTGTATCCTGGGATCCAATTTGAACTTACTACCAGAATCCCGTCTATGGCGATGGGTGAGCCTGGCATCGGTGACCCCGCACTTGCACCAGCTGCTGGGGCGTTCTTATTTACGGGGGTTCCACACTGAACGCAGAACTGCGCGTTAAGTGGTAGCGGGGCACCACACGTTTGGCAAGACTCTTCCTCACTCATAAAAGCCTCCTTTCCGTCGTCAATTCACGCAAATTGCTCTGCAACAGTGATCACGGGCCGTCAAGACTTAAGTCTTTTCAACATGACCTGCCCTTAAGGTGCCTCAGTTCGAACAATACCTGTATACATTGGTCGTGTGGCAGCGCCACGTCCAAACTGTGAGGTCCTGAGACTAACAGAAAAGAGCGCTGCTCTCGAAGAGTTAAAATAGGTAGCCACTATCACAATGCATTGTGAAGCCCGTTTCGCAGCTTCGGCTTGGCGTAACGAAACGCAGCTCCGATGTGGTGCGCGCTGGAGGCGTTTCAAGGTAAGTTCGGCGCAAGCTGTGGATGCCGAAATGCGATCTCGTGCTACGAGGACTTCAAAATGACATCGCTTTCGAACAAACCGCTTCTAATCACGTGCGGCCTGCCTTACGCGAACGGGCCGTGCCATATCGGTCACCTCAGGACATACATCCCGGCGGACATTTACGTTCGGTGCCTTAGGAAGCTCCAGCAGGACCCGCTCTTCGTGTGCGGTTCGGACACGCACGGAACTCCCATCGTGATTAACGCTGAACAGCAAGGAACGACGCCAGCCAAGCTTGCCGCGTATTATCACCGCTACTGGGAGGACACGTTTAAGGCTCTGTCAGTCGACTTTAGCCATTATGGGAATACCGATGCTCCCACAAATCACTTCAGAACGCAGGAAATCGTCAAATCGCTCCAAGCAAACGGCTGCATATACCC
>JBEKIR010000042.1:0-5971 GCA_050011655.1 Halobacteriota archaeon
TTCGGCAACTACCTTGACACCAAGAAAGCGATTACGATTGGATTGCTTCCTGACCTACCCCTCGATACGTTCAAGTTCATTGGCAATGGGGCTCTTGGCGGAGCGCGAATGGTATTACTCTCGCGGGACCTGCAAGACAAAGCAGCAGAGATCGTCGAAAACATGACACACATAGAGCTGAGCGTCAGCAGCATGTTCTTCAAAGAGTTTACCTCAGCCCTGTTCATTCCGCATACTGAACTTGATCAGTTTCCCCACATAGCCACACGAGTCTACACGCAATAGTTTGGCGTATCCTTTTGACCTAATACGCCCTTTGCGAGAGAGCCAGCCCTCGACCACTGACTGCGCGAGACGGCCTCGTGCCGGTCGCCCAAAGATAAGACACTTCGCACGAGCGACCTGTATTTAAGTAGAAGAGTTGCGTAGGCTTAGCGGTGGGAGTTCCCTCACACCGCATTGCGGAGAAACAGCGTGCCAACCATTGCGATAACGGGTAAAGGCGGAACAGGCAAAACGACTTTTGCTTCGCTCCTTGTAAAACACTTGAGCACAGACAGCGCCACTGTTTTGGCTGTCGATGCAGATCCAAATTCAAACTTGGACGCGCGGCTCGGAATGCACGTCGAGCAAACGATTGGCGACTTACGAGAAGATCTGCTCAAAGAGCAGTTTCCCGCAGGGGTTGCCAAGAGTGACCTGATTGAGTATCAGATACGTTTGGCTCTCGTTGAAGGAGACACGTTTGACCTTATCGCGATGGGACGGCCCGAGGGGCCTGGCTGCTACTGCTACATCAACAACGTGCTGCGCGATGTCCTCGACAGGCTCTCTGTCAATTACGATTACGTTGTGATCGACAACGAAGCGGGTATGGAGCACCTGTCACGACGCACGACGAGAGATGTTGACGTGCTGTTCATCATGAGCGACGTGACCGTGCTAGGCATAATCACCGCGGGTCGGATCAAGAAGCTCTCTGAGAGCCTCAATCTTGTCGTAGGAAAAACGTATTTGGTGTTGAACGAAGTCGAGAACGCCATACCGGAGAGTATCAAGGACCAGATACGGCAACAGGAATTAGACCTCATCGGCGCTATCCCAAAAGATGCATTAGTTGGAGAGTATGCGTTGGAGGGGAAATCTCTGTTTGAACTGCCTCGTGATTCGGCAGCGTTTAAAGCAGTGAGCTTGATTGCTGAACACTCAATAACGCCGTGAGCGCGGCTATCCGTTTGCAAGCTCTTTCAAATACTTTGGCAGCGCAGACGAATCTTTAACGCCGACGATGACTTCCCAGCCTGTAAGCTCTTCGAGTTTCATCTTCAGCATGGCGATCATACCGGGAATTATGAGCTTTCGGTGATCCACCTTTTCTGCGACCTTGTATTCCTCAAGCGCCTGTGCGATTGTCTTTGGCGTAAACTTGTCAGCGGCGAATGCAGTCATCACCGACAGGCCTTCGGTGTCGACCACAAGAAGGCGCGCAGGGACTTTGCTTGCTTCAATGTCGCTTGCAACGGTGAAATATGTGAGGGAGAAGTTTGAGGTGACGATGACTGGCGAGTTCCGGTTGGGCTTTCCTATGTCATACAGACCTGGATTGACCTGTATAAGCGCCTGAGGGTCCGTGAAGATATTGGTCCTCAGCGTCGTAAGGGGGTATAGCCGCGCGGCATCAAGGTCGCCAAAGATGATCAGCGACGCATATTTCAGCGTTCCCATCGCGGCCCTTATCGCTTGTGTTTCGACGTCCGTCCCGTTGGCCACGTTTAGCATGACGGGGTAGCCAAGCGGCCGGAAGAGCTTCTTGACACTGAGTCGACGCAAAATGGTAAGCCATTCCAACGCCTCACGCAATGGCTTAGCACCGAGATTTAGATCTAATACGATGTCATCGGCGCCCTCGCTCTTCGCTATTTCAGACAGCGACACAAGCTCATCGACGTCGTCTGAGTAGAGGGCAAGCGGGCACGCGTACTGCCGCGCGAGTTTTGCAAGTGCCGCGCAGTTGTTCGCATTAGCGGCGTAAATCAACGGCTTAGCCTTCGACACGACCTTAAGCCCCGCTTCAACGACCTGGGGATCATCGCTCATCAAAACGAACGGCAATCCGCTGTTTTCCTTCACGAGCGTCACCACTTCAGAGAACCGCTGTGCATCCCCTTTCGATTCGACAGCAATCAAGTCCACGCCTGATATGGTACCAATCCGCTCGTATTTCATCGCATCGAGCTTCTTGGCCCTTTCCACGATGCTTTCGTTGTCGCTGTCGTCTTTGATGACCACCGCAAATGCCGTCTGGTGGAAAAACTTCTTCTCGTGTCTGAACAGCTCGGTTTCGCCTCCGATTTCAAGGTCACCGACTTTGACGGTGCGCATCGGCGGCGAAGCGGAGCTCTCGAGCTGTTGCACCACTTCAGGTGATACATACGGACATTTCGCGAGCTCAGTCTGCTTATTCGCCAACATCATCGCAAACGCCAAGCACGTGGGGACCCCGCATTCGCCGCAATTCTTTTTGGCAAGGAGCTTGAATATATCGAGCGCTGTCATCGGCATGGTCGTTATCCCATCAGTTCGTCGACAACTCGTCTCGTGACCGCTACAGACCTAGGGTGTCGGAGTATCAACGCATTAGCGCCGGCCATTAAAGCCGCCAACGCAGACGCCACCTCCCAAAAGATCACCCTTTCCCTCTCGTCGCCCAGCTTAGCGTCAACGCGATATGCTTCCTTCGCGCTCCACGCCACGCTTATGTCGGCGATCATCGGAGATTGGAGCATCTTATCTCCGACGAGACCGGCGAGTTTAATCCGTTCCATCGCAGAGTATGCGTATTCCATCCCAAAACCAATTCCCGCCATGAGCGGGTCACTGACGATATAGTCGACCGGCACGCCAAACTCAGTGAGCATGATATTGAGCTGCTTGGCGATATTCACGTCGATGTTTGAGAACGCGACGACATCGTGGCCGTTTGCGGTCGCCGCAACGGCGATCGACTTGTAACCGTCCTGTTCCGCGCGGGCGAGCAAACACCGTTCTCCCTTGGCGGCATCGCCGCAGAGCTCCATGACGCGGGCGTCCTTCTCATAGTCGCCACTTCCCTGTATCATGAGCGGTGCCTTCACCTGCGCGAGCACGGTAGACACGAGGGAGGCCGCCTCTTCAGCGCTGACATTTGCTTCCTCTGGATTCGTGCTCAGCAACTTCAGACAGATGAAGTCTGCGCCATGGACATCAACGCACGCACGCGCCCACGCAACGGGATCCTTGATGACGTCGCCGATTTCATCGATAATGATGTGGGGGTAGTCATCGCCAACGTGATCGATCACCTCCATTCCAATCGCCGGTCGCGAAACCTTGCCCTCGAAGGCCAAAAACGGAAGAGTCGTCTCTCCACCTAAAAGGAGTTTTCTATCCCTCGTTCCGCCTTCGTCATCAGTTGCCCCGAATACGATCTCCTTTATCTTTCCGCTCCAACTTTCCTTTGGAATTGCTACCATCCGTAACCCCTAAGCTTCTCACGACGACGCGTTTAGAACATGCCCATCGGCGACATGCGTAGCGCCGGGTGATCGACCTTCGCCAAGTACTCCGCTAGTGCATCCGCATCCGTCGTAATAGTTTCGTCGGCGATCTTGTCCACCAGATCCGGCAAGCCTAGTTCCTTTGCCCTCTTCTCGAGATCTTCCCGTAGCGCCGCTTTCAGGTCTTTCGGCATCCAAACAACGCGCGCCAGCCCCCCATCCGCGCGGATAAACTTCTTACTCGTAATGAACTGCCTGCCGACGCCAATGAATCCGGGCGTTTGATTGCCCCCACCGACAGACCCGGCGAGCGTTGAGAACTTCATGCCGATCGGGGTCATTCCCGTGTACTCGCGGTTGACGACGATTACCCCCTGCAAATCACTGTTGATCGCCACGATGCATTCGAAGCATCCACACGACGTCTGCGGATCTTCCATCATAGTGTACTGATTCATCCGCTCGATATGGCCGTGGGTGAGCTCGCGGACCGCTTGGTTCACGTTTAACCACTGGCCTTTCTGCTCATCAATCACGGCCCCCTTCTCAACAGGCTTGTTTGGCCCGTTTGGATCGATGCTATACCCCGCAGCCGCATCTAGCCAGTTCAGTGCGCCACACAGCCCAAGACGTTCCGGGGAGATGATGCAAACATGGCTCGGGGCGAAGCTCTGACACAACGTGCACGAGTAGAACGCGTCAACGCTCTCGTCCGTCAGCCCTGCAATCCGCCGATCCCGCTCCGCATAAGCCTCCACAGCCTCTGGCAGGTGCTTCTCCACCTCATTCTCGTCGGTCACGATGGTAACTTGTATCCGGCTGATAATACCGCCGAGTTCTTCTTTCATCTTGTGGTAAAGGATATCTCCGAAGTGCTTGAGGCGGAGCCCGTTGGCCACACTGTTCTTGCTGAGTCGCACCCAGATCAAGTTTCTCTGACCTGTATGCCACGCGCCTTCTGCATAGTTGATGAACTGATGGATGCGCCGCTCGACGACGGGCTCAAACTCGCTTTTCATGTGCTTCCCATACACTTCAACGAGAATCCCGAGCGCTGAGACGCTCCCCTCTTCCATCTCATCAACGTCCTTGCCGATGAGCGTGATTTGACCGTCCTTAACAGCATCAGGATCGCGAATCTTGACAAGCTCAAAGACCTTTGTCTTTGTTGGGCCTCCGCACTCGATGTAGGTCTGTGGCTTGCGCACCGTTTCACCCTCGAAGGCTAGCCCATAGGCGACCGGTAACGAAACTTCGCCGAACGTGACCTTCATGTTCCGTATCTCTATCGCGTGGGCGACGATCTGATTGTAATCCTTCTCCACCTCGTATTTGCCCGGCACTTCCTCAACGTCTTGATCGGTGATCGTCGGTGAACCATTGAACAGCACGGCGAACTCAATCGCTGCCTTAATGTCATCAATAGGGCCTAACTGGACGACGACGACTTTCGGCCTTTTTGCGAGGTAATCGGAGAGGCCTTTCCTATCGCCTGGCTTGACATTGCCGAAGGTCAGCGCGGCGCGGATCGCAAAGCTCAGCCCGTGAATTGCCTGCGTGAATTCGCCAACGCAAAACAGCAGCCGGTCAAGCCCCTTGTGTTCGCCAATCTCAATGCCGGCCTCCCTAATCTGCTGTATGGTATCAAAGGTAGGAATCACTAGCATGCCCTTACTTTGGCAATCTCTGATGATCTTCGCAAGCAGTTTCGGGTCTTTCGCCTTCCCCACCAACACCAAGACCCCCGGTATGGTGTCATCGACGAACGAGATCCCCAACTTTCGCAGCACCTCGTCAGCGACGAACCCTGTGTACGGAGTGGCCGCGTATGGGTCAGGATTGTCGATGTACTTGAGGGCTTCTACGATTTCTGCAGCGATCATCGTCGCTTCGCCCGAAGCCACTGCGTTCTCAAGCGTGTACTCCTCTCTTATCTTCCCTCGTACCTCTCCGAGGAGCCGCGGCAGCTGTGCGAGTTTCGTCACTCGTTCTCCTGTCCACGCGGTGATACACGGAAGATAATACCCAGTACTGGGGTAGCCTATCTCCTTATCGCGACCGTGCTGACGTATCGCCTTGTTCAGCAGCTGGTCTGCATACCCCGTAGCGATGATGGCCCCATCAATCGCCTTTTTGAAGAGGCCCTCATTCGAGAGCGCGGGTGCCTCGACCGACGGCGTGGATCCGTTCCAGTACGTGACGCCACCATCTAGTTCGCTGTGCGCGTCCATCTTCCATCTGCGGTACTGGACGGTGTTTACCAGCGTCTTCGCGGCGACCGTAGGATCGGGCTCAAATATAAAGTGACCGCCGTAGACGTCGTGTGCCGTCGCCTGAGCGACTTCATCCGCAAGTGGACTCCCTTTGATGAACGGGTAAACCCCGACGTGCGTGGGCCATCCCGTTGCCACGCACCACGTCCCGATCGCCACCGC
>JBEKIR010000043.1:0-5698 GCA_050011655.1 Halobacteriota archaeon
ACCTCATCGATAATAATAACCGAGACGTCACCTACGAACTTGTGTGTAGTGCGGTACTTTCTGCTCGAAGAATCCCATTTCTCCGGCGTCGATATGATGATGTGTGCGCTGCGGGCTTTTGCCGGGTCTAGCTCTCGTTCGCCAGAAACGACGTAGACCGCAAATCCCATTGGCTCGAACAGTCTTTGCCACTCGCCTTCTTTCTCGTTCGTGACCGCCCGCAGCGGGGCGAGGTAAAGGATTTTGCCGCTTTGCGGCTTTGAGAGCTCGCGAACCATCGCAAGCTCAGCAAGGACGGTCTTTCCTGATGCGGTCGGCGCCGCAACGACAACATCTTCATCCGATGCGAGGAGACTTGGCAGTACGCGAGACTGCATTTCATTGAAAAATGTGAAGGGAAAGAGAGGCGCAAACTGACCGCTAATTGAATCTACAACTGAGCGCATCCTCTGACCCTACCCGATAATAATAAGATTCTCCGCCGAATGCTATTTTAAGCTATGCATTAGGGGGAAAAAGTAATATCGCGTCATCAGCAATGGGAAATGACAGGAACGGTGCGCGAAGATGGCGTTTGACATAAAAGGCGACAAAGTAGTGCTCTCTAGGGGTTCCTTTGCGGAGGACGACTTCAGCTACTATGGTCGGTTGAAAGGCGACGGCCTCGAGCTGTCACTCGTCGAAGCTGCCTTCTTGATAGAACGGGATCGGCTTGAGCTGGGGGTCTCGCTCAAAGAGTTTCTGAAAAGAGCTTCGGGCAAGCAACCGTACTTTGACCTCAAATATGTGGTCTACAAGGACCTTCGCGAACGTGGTTACTACGTGCAACCAAGCGTGACGGACTTCCGGCTCTATCCGCGCGGAGGACGGCCAGGCGAGGGTGCGGCTTCTGCTTATGTGTACGTGCTTTCAGAACGTATTCCCGTCCTCTTTGCTGACCTCGTGCAAAAGGTTAAACTCACTCAAAACGTGCGGAAAAAGATGCTTCTTGCCGTCGTTGATGGGGAAAGCGATCTGACCTTTTACGAAGCTAAAAACGCGCGCATGCAGGGCAAGATGGCGCCCCTAACGGTGGATCTCTCTGAAGCCGACGCCACCCTTCTTGACGACCGAGTCGTTATCTGGGATCAGCAACACGCCGTGGAGCTCTACGCGGCTGGCTTTTACGGAAAGCTCGCTGATGGGAAATTGCTCCAGCTCTCGCTTCTTGAGTGTGCGTACCTCATGCGACTCGGGTTGCCAGTTGAGGACGGGGCGACGAACAAGCGCTTCACCGCTCGGCAATTCACGCGCAAGGCGAAGGCCCTCGAACCTGAATTCGTGAGGAAGCTTGACGTGTACACGGATCTTCGCGATCACGGTTTGGTCGTGAAAACAGGTTTCAAATTTGGCAGCCATTTTAGGGCATATGAGCAAGTCAGCGACGTAAGCGCGATACCGCACTCGAAGTACCTCGTGCACGCACTTCCGGAGGATTATGTCGTAATGCTCCCGGAGATGTCACGTGCCGTGCGTCTCGCACACGGCGTGCGCAAACGAATGATCTTTGCTTATTGTGGAAAAAACGGTCTCGAGTACCTTGACATTGGGCGGGCAAAACCGTAACTCGCCTGCCGTTGGCGCGCGACGTCGCGATACGCCTAACTAGCAAGCACGTTGCAGCGCCCTAAAGTCTTCGCTACCATGCGGTGTCTTTATACTTGCTCGTGACTATCACTAGCCGAAATACGTATCCGAACAGGGCTGACAACGATGCCAAGCGATGAATTTCTCGTCACACCGTGGGAAGTAGAGGGCCACGTCGACTATGACAAACTGACGGCGCTCTTTGGCACGCAGCCCATTGACGATGCGATCTTGGCGCGATTCAAGAGGCTTACCGGCTCAATCCCGCCTATGTTGCGAAGGCAGGTCTTTTTCTCGCATCGAGACTTTAACTGGATACTGGATCGGTACGAAGCGGGTGAAAAGTTCGTTCTCTACACCGGGCGCGGGCCTTCAGGCCACACGCATCTTGGTCATTTGATGCCGTGGATCTTCACGAAATACCTACAAGACGCGTTTGACGCAGATCTATATTTTCAGATGACCGACGATGAAAAATTCTTACAAAAGGACGAGCTAAGTGCTACTGCGGCGCGCGGTTTTTCCTATGACAATGCCCTTGATATAATAGCGCTCGGCTTTGATCCAGAGAAAACTCGGATATTCCTCGACACGGAGTACGCACGAACCCTCTATCCAATTGCGCTAGAAGTGGCAAAGCGGGTGACATTTTCGGCAGCTCGTGCGGTCTTCGGATTCGACAATAGCACCAACATCGGAATGGTCTTTTTCACGAGCATGCAATCGGCGCCAGCATTTCTTCCCGCGATATTATCCGGGCGAAACGTTCCGGTGTTAATCCCGTGTGCGATCGACCAAGATCCACATTTTCGTATAACTCGTGATGTAGCTCCCAAAATGGGGTACTACAAGCCCGCCCTAATCCACAGCCGCTTTTTCCCGAGCCTCTTAGGACTCGACAAAATGTCTGCATCGATTCCTGAAACGAGCATCTTCACCACAGACAGTCCAGAGCAGGCGCGCACGAAAATTGCCAACGCCTTTACAGGAGGGCGAACGACGGTGCAAGAACAGAGGGACCTAGGCGGGGTGCCTGATATTTGTGCGGTATATCAGTACTCATTCTACCTTTTTGAGCAGGACGATACGCGGGCCGTTGAGCTGCGAGAAGAGTGTTTGCGCGGGGCGCGCGCTTGTGGCGAGTGTAAGAATGAGCTTGCTGACAAGGTCGTGCAATTCCTGAAACATCACCAGGCCGCGCGCGAGCAAGCGCAAGACCGAATAGAGGATTTTATCATCCGCGACTGTCAAGAATGACTTGATCAAGGAACCCTCTTCGAAACACCGTGCGGTGAGGATCGATTATTCTCAAAGGTTCTGCATTTAGCGTCTGCTGATGCAAGCACCTGGAGGTCGTGGCTGTCGGTCGTTTTGCGCCTCAGGCTGTAGCTTTTCATCGAGTCATCGAAAGATCTGCGCTTACCAGTTTATGATGCCGCTTCGATGTGATGCGCGATTGGTGGCGAAGTCACGATGCTACTAAAATGGAGCCCCGCCCACCCTTCACAGGCCTTTTGCGATTTTGAGAAATGCTTCTTTCGCACGGCTGCTTTCCCTTGGGTGATCAACGATCGGCGCAGGATAGCCAGGAATCGTCTTGCCCTTTAACTTGTCGAGAGAATGGACAAGGGCAGGGGCGATAGCCCGCAATTCCGGGATCCACGCTTTGATGTACGTACAGTGAGCATCGTACCGTCTCTGCTGCAGCCAAGGATTGAAAATCCGAAAATATGGCTGCGCATCGCAGCCGGTCGACGCGCACCACTGCCAGTTTCTATTGTTGACCGCGGGATCGTAGTCCACAAGCTTCTGCGCAAAGTAGCGTCCCCCCCAGCGCCAGTCGATGTGCAGATCCCTCGTGAGGAAAGATGCGACGATCATCCTGACCCGATTGTGCAAGAATCCAGTCGCGTTCAGCTCTCGCATCCCTGCATCGACTATAGGAAACCCTGTCTTCCCGGCGCAGCTCGCGCTGAATTTTGCCGGGTCGGTATCCCATACCACAAGGTTATACTGCCGATGAAAAGAGCCGCCTAAGACGTGGGGGAAAAAATACGCAATGTGCGAGTAGAAGTCACGCCAAAACAACTCAATAATGAGTTGATGCTCGAGACCGAGTTGGGTCGCGATGGCATGGGAAGTCTCGCGTATTGAGCATGTGCCGAAATTGTGGTGTGCCGAAAGCCTGGTTGTCGCGTTTTTAGCAGGGTAGTCTCGAGCGGTTTCATAATCAACAAACAGATGCAGAGTAGCAAGCACTTCGAGTGCTTGTGGGCGTCCGACCGCGCATATAGGTCCGTTGATTCGAAGGTTTCAAAGCGTCATCACGGATCTCGCGTTGTTCTGACGCGAGGCGCACATTCGAAAGATTGCCGACCTCAGCAACATTTGTAGGTCGAACGGGAACCGAGCGCGCTTTCCTGAGAAAATGCGAGAAGATCGTGAACGGTTCCCCATCGTCTTTCAGGACGTCAGTTGGCTTGGAGGAGCGTGTCGGAACAGCAGCGAAACGCGACATCTTTGTTTTGGCACGCTTCTGCGATCGCGGCGTCTCGCGTTCTGCTGAAAGGGGTGTAATCTTTGTTTATGAAAACAGCCTCGATATCCTCCTCAGCGATAAGGCGATCCACAATCGTCTCTGGGCGTCCACGAAAAATGGATAATCGGCCACGTGCCGCTGTCACTTGGTGGGCGAGGTCCTCGAGTGATTCGATCATGAACTGGAACGCATTCGGACTGAAGTACGGATTTCGCGTTCCTTGTCTCGGGTCAAAGATAAACAACGGCACCACCGTTTTAGAGGCCTGAGACGCTTCAATCAGCCCAGTGTTGTCGCTTATGCGTAAGTCTCTCCTGAACAAGAAAATGGATCTTCCATAATCTGCCATTAGCCATCCTCCGCAAGGCCCCACATGTGTCGTGGTGGGTGGCAACAAGCCGGTGAATCCAAGGCCGCGCTGAGGCTCAGCCAGAGAGACTCGCTGCGCGATAACACCGTCATTTTGGCTTGCATATGGTTTGTGTCGACAGGTAACAATAAATAATAACCGTGTGTAGGTGAGTAGCAATACGCGTATTTTACCCCTTATAACGTCAGAGATTCGTATGGTGCAACTATCCAAGAATGACTGGACACTTTTTCGTGCCCTTAAGCGCGCAAAGCGAGCGACCATTGAAGCCCTGTCAAAAGACGTTAGCTTGAAAACCGAGTCAGTCCTTCAATCAGCGTACCTTCTTCAAACGGAGGGGCTAGCGGAGGTAAAGGAAACCATGGAAACTGTCTACGAACTCACAGCTGAGGGCGTAACCTACGCTGACAAGGGGCTTCCAGAACGGCAGGTCCACGACTACTTGCTCATTAATGGACCAACTCTGCTGACGGACCTCAAGAGCATCTTTCCAGCCGTGTCAATCGCTATTGGCTGGCTCAAGCGTCGCGGGTGGGCCACCGTCGAGACCGCGAATGGCGACTCCGTACTCTCACCTCGGGAGGCAGACGAACTGCCTGAGGAGCGCATACTTCAGGACGTCAAGGTCGGGATCCAATTCACCTTGAATGATGTTTCGGTTGAGCGACAAGTAGCAGAACCGACTCTCAAAGAGCTCGAAAAGCGCAATATCGTTCGCGCACAGCAGATTGTATCACGTGAGGTTGTTTTGACCCAAGCGGGCGACGAAGCGCCACTGCGTGCATCACCCGCGGCCGAATATGATATTGCCGATCTTACGTCTGAACTCATCAGAACTGGGGCTTGGCGAGGACGATTGAAGCCCTACGACGTAAGTGCCGCTACCCTCCCGCTTTATCCTGGAAAAGCACATCCGCTGCGACGCCTTATTGACGAAATGCGCGAAATCTTCATTTCGATGGGATTTACCGAGTTCAGGGGGCCGATCGTCGAAAGTGAATTCCACAATTTCGACGTTCTGTTCGTGCCGCAAGACCATCCCGCACGCGATGAACAAGACACGTTCTACCTCAGTCGTCCAGCGGCGCTGGAATTGCCAACGGACTTAGCAGAGCGCGTGGCAGCAGCACACAAGTTCGGTTGCGAGGGTTCTGTAGGGTGGG
>JBEKIR010000044.1:0-4385 GCA_050011655.1 Halobacteriota archaeon
AGCACACATTGTCACGATAAGGTCGGGCTCTTCAGCGAGCACGCTCTCGAGCTTTCTAAAGCTTGTTGCTTCTGTATACTCGTCTACGTCGATAAGGTGCGAAAAACCAAGACCACAGCAAGAAGATCGTTCAGAGTAATCGACGAGTGTCGCTGAGAAAGCCGCACATATTTCATCAAGCAAAGTTGGATATTCCCACAACCCGCCAGTTACCTCGTCGTAAAATACTTTCGTATAATGGCAGCCGTGATGCGTTGCTATGTTAACCTTAGAAAGGGAGAATTTCGCGCGCTCTGCGAGGATTTCTTTCAGACTATAAAGCACCTCTGCAGCATGATAGACCGTTACGCCTCCTTTGTACTCGTAGTTCACTGCTTTCAACACGTCGTTTATCGCTGCCCGCGTTTTGTTGTTGCTAAGCTCACCTATGCACTCCTTTAGATTCGCGTATGAGGTGGGGCACGTGCAAACAACATTGGTGTACCCTGAATTGTATGCAAGCGCGAGATTTCTGGCATTAAGACTGAGATTAGCCTCAGGAGGAACCACCCCGCAGTGCCCTGCAAATCCGGTGCACGACGATTGGTTCGGATCATCGAAGTAGTCAACGTTCAAAGAATTCAGTATGAAGCGGAACGACCGTTCTATGCCTGGGTAGAAAGTCCCTGCGACACAACTCTTGAACAAGTACAAGCGTTGAGGCAGCCTGGAGGATGCTAAAACTAGCGGATCAGTGGTCGTTGAAAGCCCCCCCTCTGTTACTGGTTAATTTTAAAATGGTCCTAATCTCGTTGAGCGCTTTAGTCGGGACTGGTATGTCTCGAGCGTTTAGAGGAGGCAGTCCCAGCTCAGCTCTCAGCGTTGTGAGCTTATTATGATCGACCAGTTTGCTCAACAAGCCAAGGTCGTGCTCGAACAATTCAGGCGAAACGGTCACGCCGTTACGTTCTAAAGATTGAAACAGCAAAGAAGCTTTTTTGTATATCTCATCCGGTGCGTACCCCTCTTTGAACGCTTTGTTTCTCGCGTTGAGTATGATGGAAGCCGGAGTGTTATTTCGAGGACAACGAGAATTGCAGGTATAACACTGACCGCAAAGCCAGATAAGGGGGTCTTTTGCGAGCTCGTCTGCAGTGCACTCTTGTGCACGCCTAACGATCTCACGTGGGCTATAGTCGCTGAATACTTTTGCTGCTGGACATCCCGCTGTACACCGCCCACATTGTAGACACTTTATTAGATTGTCCTTTTTGTACAAAAACTCAAAAGTTGGTGGTTCAGGACTCAAAGCTTCTTTTTCTGATTCTTTTTCTTCACTCACGACAATCAAATTATTTTTTATTAATAATTCTATATATAATTATGCCAAAAATAGAAAAAGATTGCCTATATATACCAAAAAATAGTCATTTTTTGTACAATACTACAACAACGAGGTAAACTTAAATAAAAATAGAAGCTAAATATGTATCTGTGGACATAAACAGCTCGGCGCCGAAACATTATAAAATTATCTGCTTAGGCTGTCACGCTGACGTTTCTGGCGCGGGTTACGCGTTGCGCTGCGGTTGCGATCACGCGCTTTTACGCACGGTTTACCAGGACCGTCAATTAGCAGTTACTGCGGAAGAAAGCATGTGGCGGTTTTCTGCGTGGCTGCCAACGGTAGATAAATTGCCGACTCGCGGCCGGTCTGTTATGTACAAAAGCGAGACGTTTGCGCGAGAGCTTGGACTGAGCGACCTGTTCATCAGTTTCAACGGATACTGGCCTGAAAAAAACGCGTTCTTGGAGACGTGCAGCTTTAAAGAGCTTGAGTCGCCGCCGACTGTGCAACGAGCCGTCGAAAGCAAGGTGAAAACGCTGGTCGTCTCTTCAGTTGGCAACACGGCGCGCGCTTTTGCGCATACGGTGTCCACGACTTCTACTGATCTTAAGCTGGTGCTCGTCGGGTTGGAAAGCGCAATAGGGAAGTTGTGGCTCCCCGAACCACCTTCCGAGAAGATTACCCTGGTGGTGCTTCAACGGGGAAATGATTATTCAGACGCCATTGCCCTTGGCGACAGGCTCGCAGCGTTACCGGGACTTACGACAGAAGGCGGAGCTATGAACGTCGCGCGGCGTGACGGCCTGGGCACGGTAATGCTTGAGGCTGCCGTTACTATTGGCAGAGCGCCCGATCATTATTTTCAGGCAGTTGGCAGTGGGGCTGGTGGAATTGCGGCTTGGGAGGCCTCTTTGCGTCTAAAACACGACGGCCGGTTTTTGAAGGGCCCACTTCCGAAATTGCATTTGTCCCAGAACTTGCCGTTTGTGCCGATGGTCAATGCGTGGAACGCAAAGAGAAGGACTATCGAACCATCGATCGACATGCCCGACGCTAAGAAATCTATCGAACAAATTCATGCTGACGTGTTGTCGAACAGAAATCCCGCATATTCAGTCAAAGGCGGGGTGTTTGACGCGCTGAAAAGCACTAACGGTCAGATGTATGGGGTGTCAAATAGTGAAGCGCGGCGCGCTGCACGTCTCTTTGAAGACCTTGAAGGCATAGATATCGTGCCTGCGGCAGCGGTTGCTGCGGCGTCGTTGATCCAAGCGGTTGCTCACGGAGGCATTGATGACTCTGACGTGGTGCTTCTCAATGTGACGGGCGGTGGCGTGCAAAAGCTTAAAGAAGACAAAGCGTGCTACCAGGTAAAGCCCGATATTTGCGTGGCCACGCCAGATGCGGACCTTGACGAACTGCAAGAAGTGCTGGTATAAGGGGGTACGGCATTGACTCCGGAAGAAGAAACCGTTGAGCTCTTCGCACAAAACCACATTGACCTTGTAGCCACGTTGCCGTGCGATAGGTTGAAGAACCTCCTGCCCCTCATAGGCAAGCGCTTTTTTGAGGTTCCGCTTACGAGGGAGGAAGACGGTATCGGAATCTGCGCCGGCGCGTTCCTAGCAGGAGCGAAACCTTTAATGCTGATTCAAAGCACCGGCGTCGGCAACTTGCTGAACGCCTTATCGTCGCTCAATTTTACGTATGAACTTCCACTGCCGATTGTTGCAAGCTGGCGGGGAGTCTATCAGGAGAGCATACCCGCACAAGTTTATTGGGGAACGCACATCAAAGCGGTGCTAAACGCGCTAGATGTAACGACCTATGAGGTTCACACCGTAGAGGACCTGCCGGTCGTGGGTCAGGCCATACAGGAGTCGTATCGCACAAGTTTGCCTGCAGTTGTGCTTATCTCTCCCGAGTTGTGGCAACGCACGCCTCCAGACGCCTTCCAACAACCGGGAGATGAGAGGACAGAGCTCCTGGGAGAATCCGGAAAAGAAAGATCGAAATCTGCTGCTTTGTCGGTGGAAGCCCAGATTGAATGTCCGGTGATGACCCGCTATCAAGCGATCGAAGCGGCCGTCCCTTACCTTCGAGGACGGACCGTGGTCTGCAATTTAGGTGTGCCGTGCAAGGAGCTGTATGCCCTTTGCGATCAGCCGAGCAACTTTTACATGCTTGGAAGTATGGGTTTAGCTTCTTCGATCGGACTAGGCATTTCCCTTTATCACAAAAATGAAGTCGTCGTGCTTGATGGAGACGGAAGCCTCTTGATGAATCCAAATGTTATGTGTAGTATTGCTCAACAGGCTCGAGACAATCTTACGGTCGTAGCTCTCGATAACGGTACGTACGGCTCTACTGGAGATCAGTGTACCGCGAGTCAACAACTTGACCTGGAGCTTCTGGCGCGGGGTTTTGGGATAGAGCACACAAGCAAAGCGTACACTCCAGAGGATTTGCTCACAGCATTGCAGGTACCGACAGGTCCTAAGTTTGTTCACGCCATTATAAAGCCCGGGAATGCTACCGTTCCGGACTTGCCTTGTTCGGCAACGGAGATCAAGAGACGCTTTATGGCGCGTTTGCACAGCGAGTAGAGGCAGCGGCCAAACGGCTCAAGGATCATATTTACGAACGTTTGCGCTTGAGCTGAAAGAGCAGCTTGCCCAGACCATTAGCGTTTGCAGTGTATTGCGCGAAAAATCCAAGCACGAGCCGCTGTCCCAGGAAATATATGCAAACGTGCCATTTTAGGTGGAAAAACTGCAGTTAAACTGGCAAAACCGATTAGTTTAGATAGTTATTACAATAAATAAGGGCCAGGATAGGCATTAATTTCGTGCAAGTGCGTGTTGATTGAGGAAATAGAGCGGCATTACCTAAAAGCACGGAGTAAATGGTGACAAAAAATGGCTGATACAGATAAGGATGTTCTTAAACACGTGTTAGAACTTTGCAAGGAAGGAATTGAACAAGCGCAGAAAGAAGAAATAAAGTCTGTTGGAACCGCTGCTTCATATGCTAATGGTCAGGCTGTTGCGTATATGAA
>JBEKIR010000045.1:0-3169 GCA_050011655.1 Halobacteriota archaeon
AAGGCCCTGACCGTGAGAACGTCTGATAAACGCACGCTTAACGTTCCGTGGACACAGGTGGAAGGCTTAGGAAGGCAAATTCCTCTCAAAGTCGGCCGTGACGAGATACAGCCGTACGAAGTGCAAGAGCATGAGGTGCACTTGGTCGAAGATGTTCTTGACAGGCAAGTCATCGACGTGCGGGGAAAGAAGTTGCGACGCGTCAATGACCTGCAGCTCTCCGCCACCAACGGCTCTTATCGACTCATCGGCGTCGACATCGGCGTCCGTGGGCTGCTGCGGCGGCTCGGATTGGAAAAAGTCGCAGACAGGTCCCGGATTCCCCTAGAGGGCAATTACATCAGTTGGGACGCCGTTGACACCCTGCACAGCGGGCCCTCGGCCCTGCAGCTGAAAGTCCCAAAGCACAAAATAACCAAGTTTCACCCCGCCGACATCGCGGACATCCTCGACCAGCTCAGTGTGAACGACGGATTGAACATTATCAACTCGCTAGATGAAGAGGCCGCTGCGGATACGTTGGAAGAAACGAGCCCAGAGCGTCAGGTCTCGCTCATTGAAGGGATGGAGACTGAGCGTGCGGCCGAGATTCTTGAAGAGATGTCACCGGATGACGCTGCGGACTTGCTGGGGGATCTGCCCGCCCACCGCGCCGAGGCCATCTTGAAACTCATGCAGCCAGACGAGTCGGAGGACATACGAGAGCTCCTCGAATACCCCGAGGACTCGGCAGGCGGCATCATGACGAATGAGTTCGTCGAGGTTCATGCTGACCTTACCGCACAACAGGCGATCGAGGAGATCCGCACCGCCGCAGCAGACGTGGAGACTATTTACTACATCTACGTCATCGCGATGGACGGGACGCTTGTGGGGGTGATCTCACTGCGCAATCTCTTACTCGCACGCCCTGAGGAAAAGCTCTCTGCGTTCATGCACACCGATATTATCACAGTCCAGCTAACTGACGACCAGCGAGACGTGGCAAAGAAAATCGCCAAATACAACCTTCTCGCGCTTCCCGTCGTTGACGAAGAGAAGAAACTTAAGGGAATCGTCACTGTTGACGATGCGATTGACATCGTTTTACCGACCGCGTGGAAGAAACGGGTTCCCAAGGCGTTTGGCTGAAGGGAGTGTCGCGTCGTGGATTACCGGGTCATTACGCGGTACTTCAGGAGCCCGTGGTTCATCAGGCTCGTTCTGTTCCTGTCCATCATGGGTCCGGGGATTATTACCGCCAGCGTCGACAACGACGCGGGCGGCATCACCACCTACTCCCTTGCAGGCTCGCAATTCGGCTACGTCTTGCTCTGGACACTCATCCCCATGACGGTGGCACTTGCCGTTGTGCAAGAGATGGGCGTTCGCATGGGCATCGTTTCGGGCAAGGGACTCGCTTCTTTAATACGTGAGAAGACAGGCGTTAAATTGGTCTTCTTTATCATGGTCTTACTGCTGGCGGTGAACTTTGGCAACACACTCGCCGAGTTCTCCGGCATAGCAGTGAGCGGCTCTATTTTTGGTGTGCCCCCGTACGCATCACTGCCCCTTGCCGCCCTTTTCGTATGGTTGTTAGTCGTTCGCGGGAGCTATAGAAGCGTCGAAAAAGTGTTCTTGGTCGGATCGGCGCTCTACGCCTCGTATATTATTTCGGGATTTCTCGCACATCCTGATTGGAAAATCGCTGCCGTAAATACGTTTATACCGCACATTACGCCTGATACTGCCTACATCACCATGCTGGTCGGGTTGGTGGGGACGACGATCTCGCCATGGATGCAGTTTTACCTCCAGGCGTCAGTGGTCGAAAAAGGGATTCCGCTGAAGCACCTCATCTACTCACGGCTTGACGCCATTACCGGTTCGATCGTGACTAATGTTGTGGCATTCTTTATTATCATAGCCTGTGCGGCAACCATCTTCGTGCACGGGATTCCCGTGAACACGGTCGCTGACGTATCCGCCGCGCTTGCCCCGCTGGCAGGAAACTACGCGTCTGCTCTGTTTGCCTTCGGCTTTTTGAACGCCTCACTGTTTGCAGCGAGCATTTTACCCCTCTCGACTGCACATTCCGTCTGCGAAGGAATCGGCTTTGAGTCCGGCGTCTCTAAGACATTCCGTGAAGCCCCGCTATTTTACGGACTCTATACAGGAATAATAGTGCTAGCAGCGTTCTTCATCTCGCTTCCGAACGTGCCGCTCCTTTCCATCCTCTATTTGTCGCAAGTTGGCAACGGAATACTGCTGCCATTCATCTTGATCTATATGCTCGTCATCGCGAACGACAAGAAGATTATGGGCGAGTACGTTAACACGAGAGTATTCAATTACATCGCGGGGGCAACGGTCGTCATCATGATCGGATTGAGCATCGCGCTCATATTCATAGGGATCCTCTAAAGTGAACCAGCGATAGCACAAACGACTAGACAAGCATGGAGATAGCTGACAACTTTTTTATGATCAGAATCTAGACTAGAGATGAATGACACCGCACAGAAAAATAGCTTTAGCAACGGCAATATTCTTCGTCTTGGGTGATGCATTCTTTATGGGTGGCGCGCATGACCAGCCGCTCGTAATAATTGTCGAAGGTAACGTTTTTGTGTTGGTGTATTCCTTCTATTCTCGATTATCATATTTGATAGGAGTTAAGAAACAAAGGAAGGAGGGCTTTTTTGATGGAAGGAGGAGAAGAGCTACCGAAGCGTACGCATCGTATGTGCAAGACCTGCTGCAACACGTCGATAATCTGGCGAAGGGGTGGCTCTGTAGCACGTTCCCCGTCTGCACCCCCACTCGGCCGAGCCAGAATCTTCGTGACAAACGCAGCGAGGGTCTGGGCAAGCTGTTCTTTTAGCTCGAGCACGATTCGTGCAGCTCGAGCTACACGACGCGACGCGGTGTTCTTATAACAGCAGTGCTGTTATGTGGATTTCTCAGCTAGTGTTCTTAGCGCCTTGTTCATCTCCCCAAAGCTGCGCTCAGCCGCACTCAATGTGCCCCCTAGCAGTGACACGAGAATGCCGCTAAAAACTTCTTGTTGGACAAATCGGACACGATTCGCGTCAAGTCGTTCTATCGTAAGGCTGTGTTCACCGTCGAACAACTTTGGTATGCCCCACAGCCGCCCGAGCCAGCGCACTTCTCGAGAAGGCTCCGCCGC